>JAFQGS010000019.1 GCA_017415455.1 Prevotella sp. | reverse complement strand
TCGTAATGAAACTGAATCAAGACCATCCACTCCTCTGTGTTTGAGTTTCTTATCATTATGTCCCTAAGTAACCCGTTCTGGTTTCTCAAATCGTAAAAGGACATACCGGTGGAGTAGGCATAGTCTCTTATCTCGTTCCTTATTTCATTGTGCAGGTTGTCCATAAGGTGACATTTCTCTATGGGGTAGATTTTGTCAAAAGCTCCTGTTATATGGAAGCCAATAGCGTTCATCTGGTCGTAAACAGTACCTGTTGCTACCTCCTCTCGGGTGAGCCAACGCTTGTTAGAACATCCGAATTCAAGCTTGTTCCTGTACTCTTTGGTTTTTACAGAACCCAAAATTGGCAAGAATTCGGGTAATTCAATCTTTCCTATCCGTGATAACTGATTGAACACCTGGTCTTGTTTCATCTTCAATTGCTCGGAATATGGAAGATTTTGCCATTTACAACCACCACAGATGCCGAAATGTTCACACATCGGTACCTCTCTGTTGTCACTATATTTAACAAAGCGTATTACTTCCGCCTCGCAATAGCTGCGTCTTTTCTTCTTGATTTGTAAATCCACTATGTCACCAGGAACGCAAAAAGGTACAAAAATAACTTTGTCATCCACTCTTGCCAATGCTTTTCCCTCAGCGGCACATGCCGTGATTGTGACATTCTCTATTATTGGTAATGGTTTCCTTTTTCTACTCATATCTTTATATATCAGTGTTTTCTTGGCAAAGGTAATGAAAAATTGTCAGTGTAAGATAAAACGCTGATTAAAATAAATTGTTGCGATTGTTATTTTGTTTACTTAAAACAATTAATTATGATGTGTGAATATTATTTTACAAATATTTGTATGTTTAATTATTTTCTGTTATTTTTGCAAAATATATTGTATATAATTTTTATTTATAATAAACATTTATGGCAGAAAAAAGAGTTTATACCTTCGGTAACGGACAAGCCGAGGGTAAGGCAGATATGAGAAATCTGCTTGGCGGTAAGGGTGCTAACCTTGCCGAAATGAACCTTATCGGTGTGCCAGTGCCTCCGGGTTTCACTATCACTACCGATGTATGTAATGAATACTATGAAGTTGGCAAGGACAAGGTTGTAGAACTGTTGAAGGACGATGTTCTCAAGGCTGTTGCCAACATTGAAACACTCATGAACTCTAAGTTCGGTGATGTAGAGAATCCATTGCTTGTATCTGTACGTTCAGGTGCACGTGCGTCAATGCCAGGTATGATGGATACTATCCTTAACCTCGGTCTTAACGATGAGGTTGTTGAGGGTATGATTCGCAAGACTGGTCGTCCACGTTTCGCATGGGACTCTTATCGTCGTTTCGTTCAGAGGTACGGTGACGTTGTGCTTGGCATGAAGCCAGTTAACAAGGAAGATATCGACCCATTCGAGGCTATCATTGAAGAGGTGAAAGAGGCTAAGGGCGTTAAGCTTGATAATGAACTTGAGGTTGAAGACCTACAGGAACTCGTTAAGAAGTTCAAGGCTGCTGTTAAGGAACAGACAGGCAAGGACTTCCCAACAGATGCTTACGAGCAGCTTTGGGGTGCTATCTGCGCTGTGTTCGACAGCTGGATGAACGAGCGTGCTATCCTCTATCGTAAGATGGAAGGAATCCCGGCAGAGTGGGGTACTGCCGTTAACGTACAGGCAATGGTATTCGGTAACATGGGCGATACATCTGCAACAGGTGTTTGTTTCAGCCGCGACGCTGGTAATGGTGAAAACCTTTTCAATGGTGAGTATCTTATCAACGCACAGGGTGAGGACGTTGTTGCCGGTATCCGTACACCACAGCAGATTACAAAGATTGGTTCACAGCGCTGGGCTGAGCGCGCAGGTATCTCTGAAGAAGAGCGTGCAAGCAAGTATCCTTCAATGGAAGAGGCTATGCCTGAAATCTATAAGGAACTTGACATGCTTCAGAACAAGCTCGAGAACCACTATCGCGATATGCAGGATATGGAGTTCACCGTTCAGGAAGGCAAGCTCTGGTTCCTCCAGACACGTAACGGTAAGCGTACAGGTTCTGCGATGGTTAAGATTGCTATGGACCTGCTCCGTGAGGGTCTTATCGACGAAAAGACAGCTCTTACACGTTGTGAGCCACAGAAGCTCGACGAACTTCTCCACCCAGTATTCGACAAGAAGGCACTTGCCAGCGCAAAGGTTCTTACACGCGGTCTCCCTGCATCTCCAGGTGCTGCTTGCGGTCAGATTGTATTCTTTGCTGACGATGCCGCTAAGTGGGCAGAAGATGGCAAGAAGGTTGTGATGGTTCGTATTGAGACATCTCCAGAAGACCTCGCTGGTATGGCTGTTGCTGAGGGTATCCTCACAGCACGTGGCGGTATGACTTCTCACGCTGCTGTTGTTGCTCGTGGTATGGGTAAGTGCTGCGTATCAGGTGCTGGTGCACTGAACATTGACTATAAGGCACGCACAGTTGAGATTGATGGTGTTGTTCTTAAGGAAGGTGACTATATCTCAATCAACGGTACAACAGGTCAGATTTATGAAGGACAGGTTGAGACAAAGGCTGCAGAGGTTTCTGGCGACTTCGCCGACCTGATGGCTCTTTGCGAGAAATATACAAAACTCGTTGTTCGTACAAACGCTGATACACCACACGATGCACAGGTTGCACGCAACTTCGGTGCTGTAGGTATCGGTCTTTGCCGTACTGAGCATATGTTCTTCGAGGCTGAGAAGATTGTTGCAATGCGCGAAATGATTCTTTCTCAGGATGCAGAAGGTCGCAAGAAGGCTCTTGCTAAGTTGCTTCCTTACCAGAAGGCTGACTTCTACGGCATCTTCAAGGCAATGGACGGCTGTCCTGTTAACGTTCGTCTGCTTGACCCGCCTCTCCATGAGTTCGTACCACACGATCTGAAGGGACAGGAAGAAATGGCTAAGGCTATGGGCGTAACCGTACAGTATATCCAGCAGCGTGTAGAAAGCCTTTGCGAGGCTAACCCAATGCTCGGTCATCGTGGTTGCCGTCTTGGCAATACATATCCGGAAATCACAGAGATGCAGACACGCGCTATCCTCGGTGCATGTGTACAGTTGAAGAAAGAAGGATGCGACCCACATCCAGAAATCATGGTTCCGCTGACAGGTATTCTCTATGAGTTTGAGGCTCAGGAGAAGGTTATCCGCGAAACTGCTGCTGCTATCTTCGCAGAAGAGGGTGAGAGCGTTGAGTTCAAGGTTGGTACAATGATTGAGATTCCACGTGCTGCTCTTACAGCAGACCGCATAGCAAGCCGTGCTGAGTACTTCTCATTCGGTACTAACGACTTGACACAGATGACTTTCGGTTATTCTCGTGACGACATCGCTTCATTCCTCCCTGTATATTTGGAGAAGAAGATTCTTAAGGTTGACCCATTCCAGGTTCTCGACCAGAATGGTGTTGGTCAGCTCGTAGAAATGGCTGTTAATAAGGGTCGTGGTGTTCGTCCGGAACTCAAGTGCGGTATCTGCGGTGAGCATGGCGGTGAGCCTTCATCAGTTAAGTTCTGTCACAAGGTAGGTCTGAACTATGTTTCTTGCTCTCCATTCCGTGTGCCAATCGCACGCCTCGCTGCTGCTCAGGCAGCTGTGGAAGAGTAAGTCTGAAAATCTGAAAAAATCAATTGGGTGCAACACTCTTATTATAAAGGGTTGCACCCAATTCTTTTTTAAGATTCACGATTTTGGCTCTGCGCCTCTAATCAGTATAGCTCCCTTTTCTTTCGTTTTTATGGTATTTACGAGAGGTTTCATGCGTATGGTGAGAACGGTGTCGGAAGGCTGGATGTTACTAATGGTCTCGTAGCCATCACTATAGACTGTGAGCGTTTTGCCTGTGAGAGGTATCCAGAAGATAAAATGACCGGTATTATCAGTGGCGGTTCCCTGTTCATATTTTGAGAGCGAGACCCAGGCTTCGGCCAGCGGCTTGCCGTCATCGCTGGTGACGTAGCCTTCAATACGCCTACGCTGGGTCCGCAATTCTGGGTGTTGCTGCATATATGCCTCACTCAGCGTATCAAGAGTGGTTGTTATTTCTATGATGGCGTCGGCAGATGGTAAGAAGCCGTAACGTGCTTTGATCTGTTCCTTTGATTTGTCATCTTTAATAATATTAAAAGTGTTTATCATCTGTTGTTGCCTATTGATATAAGCAAACCAGCGGCTGGAACCCAAACGAATGGAGTCTGGAAGGATTTCACCGTTGACAACAACGACGAAAGAGTCTTTTTTTTGTGTATGTCCTGTACCAGTGATTCGTATAGTATGGCTAGTCTCCAAGTTTGTGGGTACAATATTAAGCCCTAAAATATTGTCTTGCAGATATTCTTCGTTTTGTCTCTGGGCAAGGAAAATCTGTCGTTCCTCCTCCGTTGCCCTAAACGCCACTGGAACACTGTATTTTACGTTCACTGGGTGGCCAAACTGATTTCCCGGAGTCCATTTCGGCATTAGGCTGAGGATGCGAAGACTCTCTTCACCCAGTTGCTGTTCTATCTGCTGCTTCAGCTGCTGCTGTCTGTCGGCACTCTCTTGGCTCAGGCGTAGGGTATCATAATTCAACTTCATAATCTTTACAACTTTGAAGTCGGATGCATAGCCCAGGCTGTCGATCTTGAAAGTGGTGATGACGCGCCCTCTTGCGCCATACTCCATGGCCAGGTCGGGATAGCGTATGTTCGACTTGATAAACTCCATCAAGGCACGGTCGCCCCCAGGAAACTGTGGCATTATTTCCCCACAGTCATAGACCTTAGCTTCTGCAGATGGGGGGGGAGCCTGGGCTAGCAATTCTGCCCGCGGACGCTGCTCAGTCTCCATCCTGACCGGCTCATCCTTCGTAGGCAAAGCGACGGGCTCTTCTGCAGCAACTATGGCCGATTTGTTGTCTGATGCTGTGGGTATTTCTGTTGTATTTGTAGTCTGCTGGGCTATTGCCTGCTGCTTTTCAGCATCGTGGTTCAACAGAAAGATGCCTGTCACCAGTGCGATAGAGGCTGCGATGCCAATG
The DNA here is from genome assembly GCA_017415455.1 of Prevotella sp. Classification (GTDB taxonomy): domain Bacteria; phylum Bacteroidota; class Bacteroidia; order Bacteroidales; family Bacteroidaceae; genus Prevotella. Next base: position 5,900 of record JAFQGS010000019.1, on the reverse strand, counting down.
CCCCAGTAGAGCGGTTTCCGCGATGTCGTCTTTTGGTCGATGACCCCGCGTTCAAACTGTGCCCACTCCTTGTCTACGTCGGGCATGCCAATTTTTTTGTCAATATCCTGCTGCTTCATCTTACTTTGCAATTTTAAGGGTTTTACGAATCTTTTTCAGTGAGCGCGTGATGTGCTTGTTCACCGCTGAGGCGCTGATGCCGAGGACGGTGGCCGTCTCTTCGTAGGTCATCTCCTCATCGTAGTGCAGACTCAGTACGCGACGGTCTTGCTCTGTCAGGTTTTTGTCAATGACTTGCTGAAGTTGCTGCAGCAGCTCCTCGCGTTCCTCGCTCTCGCTGGCGGCGATGTCCTGCCGAAGTTCATCCTCCATCTGTCGCTGCAACTGCCGCGAGCGTAGCGTGTGTAGGCACTGGTTGCGCGTAGCCGCCAGCAAGTAGCCTCGGATACTGTCGTCGGCCACTCGTGGCTTTCGCCGCCAGATTTGAGCGAACACCTGATGCACAGCATCCTTGGCATCGTCGGCATTCTCCACCATCGAGAATGCCATGCGATACATGTGTGGATAGCTGTCCTTGAACAGGCGTTCAAACTCTTGTTTGCTGTAATTCATAAATTTCTTTTGGCCTTTATTCGTATATAAGACCCTCGGACGTTCAAATCAAATACCCCTCATTGCAAATATTTTTTATTGAAAGCGTGAATTTTAATCTCTCTTTCCCTCCATCTTATCTATAAATGTCTCGTAGATGAGAGGATAAGCATCACTTGCATTAAACGATATGCCAGGACGCAATAGAGATTGCATATCATTAGTAAACTCAGGATCTTCCATCTTCTCCAGCATGTTATTGACATACTGCTTATAAGATGGAGCCTTGTCAACGACAAACTCCATATATTTCTTGTAGCATTGAAGAACTTTATCAACATCTACTTCCTTTCGTTGTAAAGCGATATAAAGGTCAAAGAGGTCACGACCTTTCTTTCGTTGGTAAAGGGCACGAAGTTTAGTGCCCAGCAATTCTTCAAAATGATAGGTGGTTAGTTCGGCTTCGCCAGTGAACCAAGAGTTCTCGACTCGGAATGGAACTTTGGTCAAGCCAAGCACGTTAAAATGTTCGAAGCAATTGTTATCAATCCAAGGTGCGTGATTACTCCATTGTTGTATGGCTGTTCTGTTAATCATAAATCATCTTTTTCAATTTGAACGTTTATATTTATCTTCCATCGACTATTTCTTTCGGAAGTATTATCTTCTGCCGATGTACTTAAAGGCATATACATGAGAGAACCTGGTAAGTTTCGTATTTGTTCATACAATTCATCTGCCAGTTCGTTTTCTTCTACTACATGTTCAAGTATGTACCCAAGCCGCTGCCAAGTCACTTTTTTTACAAAGGAAGCAAGCGAAGCAAACTGGCTCTTAATGTTAATCTGTTCTGACAACTCTTCAAGTATCGTTGCTACGCGAGACAATCCTCCTACGTGCTGTTGATATTGTACAAGGTCGGCAGCAGTCAAGAGAGGATTGGAAATACGAATGGTACCAGTTTCTGTGTTTTTTGTTATGAGAGCATCCTCTGGTAGTCCCTCGCGATAGAACCAGTCGATGATAACATTCCGCGTTGAAACGACCCGACGCTTTGGGAATGTGGTCATCACAGAGAATTGCTGGGGACGCTGATGAGCGGCACCGAGCAATTCGGCAGCACTGAGCATACATACATAGTAGGGCTTGCTGAGATAAGCCATCAACTGGTCAATATAATAGGTAGCAGGAACGGAACCACGTAAAACATATTGAACAGGGATGATAACATAGAAGCCACGATACACACTGGCTATGGTCTTGTTGGAACAGAGTCTGTATAGTTCGTTCTGAAGAATTTGCTCTGAAGAGTACATTCCTGTCTCTCTCACGTCCTCAATAGAAAACGTGGGAAATCCATGAATAGCTCTATCCTTAATCCACTTTTGTAATGTCATAATGAATGATTTTGGTGCAAATATAATAATAAATTCATTAAAAACGTGCAAATAATTCAAAAAAGTCACTTCGTTTTATGCTATTTTAATTAAGAACGGTAGTTTTCGAGGGCTGAACTATCATTTTTGATGTCCTAAGTAATGCATCCTCAGTTTATTCCGCAGTTAAAAGAGATGTGTTTTCAGAAAGGGAGGGAACATGAGAAGACACATTCTCAGTAAAAAGAAAAATTTGTTTTTTGGGAAACATCAAATTGTTTCATTCTGTAAAGTTTAGGTTTACTTTTACCCATGTATATACATGCATCTCTAAACCTAAAATGTTAAACTCAATTATTATGGTTAGGGTTTACTTTACCTTATTATATATGAACATCTAAACTTAAACCTAAACTTATACCGTTAGAATCCATCTGTTTTCTTTTAACTGAGACAAATTGTGGCAAGAAGATATGTCAATTCGTCTATATATGTTAAATAACAAACACATCCTGCAAGAAAAACGTGTAGAATGGACGTAAAGTCAGAAGAAATAATTAACTTTGTAAACAAAGTTTGCAGAGTGTTTCTGAGGGCTATAGTTCTCCAGATTACATGAAGCATTTACAGTTATCGATTGTGAGACCTGAGTTGAGCATTTGTAAAGCCAAAAATTTAAAATATGACATAAAAACACGTTTATCGTTGTATGAGCGTGTAGGAATGTGTAGAATGTGTCGCAAAGAGTCGCCAGTAGTTTACAATAATTCTGTAACTTGCAGATATTCAGCATCCGTTAGCCGCCCAGGCTGCTGTTGAAGCTCAAGTTATTTATAGGACTTGTTCGCAAATACCTCATGTTTTTAAATATTACTACTATGAAAAAGAATCTAATTACTATTTTTTTATTTTTCATCTCAGCATCTGTCAATGCTCAATATCCAGTTATCCCTGATTCTATAAAAGAGCGAATAGCAAAGACCGATGCCGAAAGAGATAAAGCTATAGACAAGGCGTGGATAAAAGCCTTACCGGTAGTTATAGAAGAAGACAGACAAGGAAGGATATATCGTCCTTGGGCTTCTAAACCAAGCGATTTGTTAAAGGCGGATATTCCTGCTTTCCCTGGTGCAGAGGGATGAGGAATGTTTACTCCTGGCGGTCGTGGCGGTAAGGTGATCGTTGTTACATCATTAGCTGATTCCGGACCAGGTACATTGCGTGAGGCCTGTGAGACAGGCGGTGCCCGTATTATAGTGTTTAATGTTTCAGGCGTTATAAAGCTAAAGTCTCCTATACATGTCTTGGCTCCTTATGTTACAATAGCAGGACAGACAGCACCTGGTGATGGTATATGTGTTACAGGAGAATCTTTTTTGATTGATACTCACGATGTAATTATACGTCACATGCGTTTCCGTAGAGGCTCACAGGATGTTGCTTATCGTGATGATGCATTGGGTGGAAATGGTATTGGTAATATCATGATAGATCATGTCTCTGCCAGTTGGGGACTTGATGAGAATATGTCAATGTATCGTCATGTGTATGCAAGAGGAGCCAATGGCTATGGTCTGAAATTGCCTACAGTGAATATAACAATTCAGAATTCTGTGTTCTCAGAAGCTCTTGATGCATATAACCATGCTTTTGGTGCAACAATAGGTGGACACAATAGTATGTTTGCCCGCAATCTGTTTGCATGTAATATCAGTAGAAATAGTTCAATTGGAATGAATGGTGACTTCAATTTTGTAAATAATGTTGTGTTTAACTGGTGGAACCGTTCTGTAGATGGTGGTGACAATACCAGTAGATATAATATAATTAACAATTACTATAAGCCAGGTCCGATAACACCGCTTGATGCACCGGAGTCTTATCGTATATTGAAACCAGAAACGGGTAGGGCAAAGGATAAAGCAAGTCAGTTTGGTAAGGCTTATGTTAATGGTAATATAGTTGATGGCAACAAAAAGGTGACAAAAGATAATTGGGACGGAGGAGTCCAGATAGCTTCTAATTTCGCACCTGGTGAATATCTGCCAAAGATAAAGAGTGACAAACCATTTGACATGGCTCCTGTAACAATAAAGGATACCAAAGATGCTTATCGTTATGTCTTGGATAATGTAGGAGCAACATTCCCAAAACGTGATGCGGTGGACAAACGTATTGTAAAGTTTGTGGAGACAGGCAAACCATATTATGTAGAGAATGCACCTGAATTTATCTCTCCGTATGTTAAGCGCCGTTTACCAGCTGATTCATATAAGAAGGGTATAATAACAGATATAAGGCAAGTGGGTGGATTACCAGAATATAATGGAACTCCTGTATTGGATTCTGATAATGATGGAATGCCGGATAAATGGGAAAATGCAAATGGCTTAAATCCTAATGACCCTTCAGATGCTGTTAAAGACTGCAATGGTGATGGATATACCAATATAGAGAAGTATATAAATGGTATTGACACAAAGAAGAAGATAGATTGGACCAATTTAGAAAACAATCATGACACACTGGAAGGTAAGACATCTTTGATGTAGACGTTATTGAATTTAATTCATCTTAAATAATTACGGGGCTGTATCACGTGTAGTTGATACAGCCCCTTTTGTTTATAACGTGAATTTGTGTAACTCACATTAATTAATGTTTTGTTATTCTTTGATTAATGAAACAGTCCTCTTGATGAATGCGTCGAGAGCCTCACCTTTGAGCATTCCGTTCTGAAGAAGAGAAAGGTCTATCAGCTGGTGAACAATATCATTGTTTGCTGCAAAAGTGCTTAATACACTTTGTTTCTTGTTCTTTTGCTCAGTAATAGCATTTTCTGTTTTCTGCATGTCTTCAATCTCTTCCGGAGACTTTTCGGAATCTTGTTTTTGTTTCAGTACATCAAGACGTGCATTCAGACCTTTAAGCTCGCAATCTATTGCGTTTATGCTTTCGCTGCAATTTGTGTCGCAACCAGACAATATCGCTTTAACAAGTTTGTGGTCGCTGTTTAATACGAGATTGTACATGTCTGGCATTTGTGCGTAGAAACTCATTCCGCTTTGATAGCGGCTGATGTCTTTCATTCTGCGCATACTTTCACTTTGAGTAATAACAACAGGCTGGTTCGTTTCTCCAAGAGGCTGAACATCCACATAAAATTCTGTCTTCTCTATTTTCGGCATCTGTGACTTGAAAATCTCTGTAAGGTTTTCACGTGAAGCCGGCGCAATCTCTTCTTTTTTAACGTCATCCTTCTCTATTAGTCTTTCAATGATGTCGCTATCCACACGTGTGAAGCGACTCTTCTCAAACTTGTTTTCATATAGAGATGCAACATGAGTGTCGAGTTGTCCGTCAAGCAGAAGCACGCTGTAACCTTTTTCCTGAGCAGCCTTTATATAGCTATATTGTTCTTCTTTGTTGTTTGCGTATAGATAAATAAGTTGGTCGTTCTTATCAGTTTGATTGTCTTTTATAAGTTGTTTGTATTCTTCAAACGTAAAGAATTTACCATCAATATCTTTCAACAGCGTGAAGTCTTTGGCTCTGTCGTAGAAATCCTCTTGAGAGAGCATGCCGTAGTTGATGAATATTTTCAAGTCGTCCCATTTCTCCTCATAGTCTTTACGGTTCTCTTTGAAAATACTGTTAAGTCTGTCTGCTACCTTTTTGGTTATATATGTAGATATTTTCTTTACATCTCTGTCACTCTGCAGATAGCTTCGGCTTACATTCAGAGGAATATCAGGTGAGTCAATAACACCATGAAGCAAGGTGAGGAAGTCTGGCACAATACCTTCCACCTGGTCTGTAACAAATACCTGATTGCAATATAGTTGTATCTTATTTCGTTGCAAATCAATATTTGACTGTATGCGTGGGAAATACAATATACCAGTCAGGTTGAAAGGATAATCCACGTTAAGG
>JAFQGS010000018.1 GCA_017415455.1 Prevotella sp. | reverse complement strand
GTGAGCATAGCGGGCCGTGTCCCTTGAGAATATTACGGTTCATCCATGTGCCGTCGAGATGCTTCTGGATGTCTGAAGGGAGGTATTTCTTCCAGTGATAGAAATACGCAATGAACTGGTCGCTGATGATAGTCGGGATATTATACTTACCCCACACCCTGCGTATGTACTGCTGGTAAGTGTTGTCTTGCTCCCAGATGAAATAGAAACGTATCTTCTTCGCTACCCGTTCCATTTCCTCGGGATGCTCCTCTTCGATGGTCTTCAGTGCACGTGCTATGGTGTTCGTGCCACCCCACGCCTGCAGCCATACCGGACGCGGGTCGCTCTTGTCGAGCAGTACCTCTACGATGCGCTGCGAACCTGGTGTAACCTTTTCCATCTCGTCTACGGTATCCACATTGCCCATGTAGAACATCTTGTCTACAGCGTCAGGCGAGGGGTAGCGTCTGTCGTGCTTCACAAGATTAGGATATACTTCACGGTATGCCTGCATGTACGGCACATACCATGTGTCTCCCGCCCAGTTGTGGTCGTGTGCGTGATACTGCGAACTGGAACTAATTATGGCTTCTACATCGAAGTCGTTGAGATAGAGAATGAAGCGTGCCAGCGAGCACTCGTCGTCTATCTCTGCATCAGAGGTCACTATCACGCGCTGACGCTCTTCTGCCCGCAACTGAACAGGAAGGAGGGCGATGGCGAATGCAAATATCGCAGTTAAATGGATTTTTATGTGTCTCATCTCTATTTTATATGTTTATGCTTGAAAATTTCTGATGCTCTGTGCACCATGCTAGTATTGTTATTCTATGATACCACTAATTCTCTCTATCTGACAAATCCTCCTTTGACAGATTCGCCACATAGCTCGTTAATATAAACTTCTATGGCTGTATAGCCTGACGTATGAAGACGGTTGCGGTCTGATGCATCATTTGGATTAAGGCGATTGCGACGCTCCCATTCGTCAGGCATGCCGTCGTGGTCGGTGTCTACTGGAGCAGGTGCGCTCTGCAGCAGAGGCCATCCGCCTACATCGTTCTGCGAATCGATGATGCCAGTCGGACCACCAGCCCCCTTGTGCTTATCTGCTTGGCTGCTGCTCTTGCCCTCATAAGTGGCAGTTCCGTCTGTTGCTTCTTTTATGATGCGGCAGTCTACAGCGTCGCGCTTCGGCATAGTAGCACCTACGTTCTGCAGCACAGTGCGATAAGCCTCTGCAGCTGTCTGCTCGCTGATAGGCATGGCATCCCATGGCTTCTGGCGTTTCAAGACAGCAATATGATCTGCGCCACCCGATACCTGTACACCGCCGTTCCAGTTGTCGGCACTGACTGCAGCATTACCTTCCACCACATTATCGGCAATATACCAGCGTCCGTAGTTGTCCAAGCTCTCACGGTAAGAAGGGCTTGCAATGCGATATGACACCTTGCCTGGCTGTGTGCCTGGTCCTGGCTTATAATAGTTTCCTACCATATTGATATCGAAGGTGCCGAAAGTATTCTGGATTCTGACATGGTTATACTCACCGCCATAGCATGAGTTATAGCCCCAGTTGTATACGACGTTGTTGCGATAGTCGTTGAATCCCGCTCCAGAAGCGAATCGCGGATTGCGGCTTGAGTGGTGTGCCAGCATGTTATGGTGATAAGTAGAATAGTTGCTTCCCCATATTCCGCCGAATCCGTGTGCGCCCTTCACGTGGTTAGAGTTAGCGAGGCTCTCGCTGACAAGACACCACTGGATTGTCACGTTCTCGCACATATATACTGACAATGTCTCGTCGATGCTCCATGACACCGACAGATGGTCGAGCATGATATTCTTCCTGCCACGGCAGCTGACAGCATCATAGTCGTGCCCTGACTCATCGCCGAGGCGCACACGCAGGTGTCTTATTATAACATTGTCAGCACCTATATTAAGCGGATGACGCTTCAGACATATTCCGTCGCCAGGGGCAGTCTGTCCGGCAATGGTGATATAGGGGTTTCGGATTGTCAGCGGACGCTGCAGGTCGATTGTACCAGACACGCGGAACACCACAATTCGCGGTCCCTCCGCCTCGACAGCAGCACGCAGACTGCCCTCGCCTGAGTCGTTAAGGTTAGTCACTTCGATGACCACGCCTCCACGTCCACCTTGAGTATATTTGCCATAACCTTCGGCTGTCGGGAATGCCAGTTGCTGTGCCATGCCCGTTGCGGTCAAGCCAAGCAGCAATGCACTTGCAAGGAATATTTTTATCGTATTTTTCATCTGATCTTTTTTGTAGTTTATAAATATTATTTCTTCTCAGGAACCACAGTTATAATATAACGTTGGTAACTTGTAAGGCGAGGTATCGCCATGTCAAAAGCCTCAAGAAGTATGTGAATGGTCTGCGGTTTGTCAACCTCTGGGGCAACAAATGAGCACGTTGCTTTCTTTTCATCGAATATGAGATCGACATATCCGTCGTATGTTCCCGCTGGCATCTGGCTCCATCCCGCACGCCAACGCTCAATGAACTTTGCCGGATTGGCAAGAAACATTTCTCTTGTACGCCCTTTCTGTTCCCACATCTTTCCTCTCAGTTGCCATACTGCTTCAATGTCAATGCTATCGGTATCTGTGATTTTGGCAGACAAACGAACCGTCTCACCACTTTTTATGGTAAGGTCAGCAGGACTAATCAAACTGATAACTGGGGCATGGTTGGCCTTGGAATATTCTGGAGTGACGCACCACTGCAAGCGAGCCTGAAAATCGTGCAGCGCATGCTCCATCCATTCACGAATCTCACCGAAACCTGTATCACGCCAAACGTTCTTTGTTCCGTCCACACGATAGAAGCGTCCGCCCCATCCGCCATATGACGGATTCTTCCAACTGCGCAAACCTGCACCTCCAAGGCAATAGAGAAAAGCCGGAGTGTCGCCTTCGCTGATGTACGGTTGCTCGTAGAGTGAACCTAAAGGATTTTTATCGTTCTGCAGATAATCCTTAACGAAAGCGCCGGTATTGGTCATTGTTCCATAATCCCAACTGCCAGAGAAGTGATGGTTGAGCAGAATCGTAGCACCGGGATGCTCTTTTTCTATATACGGCCCAGCGGCATCTTGATACCATATACAATATAGCACAGCCTTCTGTATGGCCTTGTCATATTGCTTTGGGTATTTGCGTTTGAGTTTTTCAAATGCTTTTGCCGCCGTGTTGCCGCCACCCCAACATTGTATTATTACCTGGCGTGGGTCGTTATCAAGCAACAACTCCACTATTCTGTCGGAGCCAGGTGTGTCTTCCCATTCGACAGGATTAATGCAGACAGGTTCTCCTGTGTATTGCGATTTGAAACTCTTGCCAATATTCGGAATGTGGGTTCTGTCCTCATCGCCCACAAAGCATACGCTATGCAGATAATCGGCAGAAGGGTATCTGGAATCGTGAACCCTGAGATTGGGCAGCACCTTGCCGTAGGCATCAATCATATTCTTGAGCCATGGGTCTTTGCTCCAACCATGTCGCTGAAAGCAGGAGTTCGTCTGAATGATGGCTGCGATATCCATATCGTTAGCATATAGCAAAGCGTGAATCATGGAGCAGCGGTCATCAGTCTCGGCATCGGTCATTATGACTACATGCGGACGTTCATTGGCATCAGCCTTTTTTGCATGAAGAGGAAGTCTGACGCCTATCAACATCAATAATAAGAGTGGGAAAAATGTTTTCTTTGCCATTGATTTCGTTTGTTAATTGTTATTGTCATGGTTTTGCCGGCGTTTGCAAAAGTAAGTCCCCCCCCGATAAAATGGGTGGATTTTTTCACAATGAGGGAGGATTTCTCCACTTGAACACCATGTTTTGTGATTTATTCAGTCTTGATACGAGTTTCTGATGGAGTCTTGCCTATAACCTTTTTATATACTCGGGCAAAATACTTCGGGTCGTTATAGCCAAGGCGATAAGCAATCTCCGATACACTATAACTGCTCTTATGCAACATTTCCTGTGCCGCTTGCATTCGTATGGCAGTTATCAGTTCGATAGGTTTCTGTCCGAAACTCTCACGTATCTTCGTTATCAGTGAGTTGTGACTCATGTTGAGAAGTTCAGCAAGATAGCCAACGGTGAAGTCAGGATGATCAAGATGCGTGAGTATGGCATTCCTTACTTGTTGACGGAAAGCATTCTGCTCATCGGTAAGAGTGGGAAGCTCGTCAAAAAGTGATACGACGCTGTCTGTTCTCTGATTGCTAACGGGCATTCTTCTCTTAATAAACAGCCATGCCAGTATGCTTATAACAACTAAAGCAACGACACCTAAAACTACTATTAGAATACGTATCCATGGATATGGATTGTATATTACAACTTTACGGCTGCTCCCTGTCCAATTTCCATAGGAATTGGCAGAGCGTATCTCCAGGACGGTGTAGCCGTAAGGCAGGTTATCAATGGTTATGCCTTTGTCTTCTGATGTTATTTCCCATACGCTGTCTGGCAGACAACGATAGACAACAGGGAGTGAGGCTTCGCGGTGATAGTCGAGTACAGCAATGGCAAGTCTGATATTATCTGTTGACTGAGGCAATATTAACGTATCGCCAATAACAAACGACCGGAGTCTGGACTCCGCATCATCAGAATATGACTGTATAAGTATTTCATGATGGCCTCTATTATCATTGATGCTGTCGGTATGGAAAGATAAGAGACCATTGAGCGTTCCTTTCAGCATTCTGCCATCGGTTAACAGGAGAGCATTGCCAATGCTGAACGAAGGATTGGCGGTCTTGTATGGAATCATCATTGAGTAGTGCGGGTCGGTGACAAACATTCCATAGTCGCAGAATCCCCAAATCCTGTTTCCCGAATCTGTTGCCATTGTATAAATGACATTCGAAGGCAGTCCGTTCTCCTCCTTGGTATAAGTAGTAAATAGCGGTTGCTTGCTAATGAACGACGCCTTTGATGCAACCGACAATCCTCCGCCTGAGGTGCCTATATATACTTTGTCGCCAAAGGTAAGTAGCGAGAGTATGCAACTGTTCCTTATTCCATCGTTATCGGTCTTGACATCACCCCAAACAGAAAACTCAGGGACTTCGTTTGCTTTGGCGTTGCTGTTTATCAGATAGATGCCGTTGTCTGAACCAGCGAGTAGAAAATCGTCTGTCAAAGGAGCAAAACAGCGGAAGTTGTCGGACAACAGATGACCGCCCGATAGCTTGTTGTAGTTCGTCACCTTGTAACAGTTTGTTTCGGATGCAGTGGAGATTGCCACACGTCCAAGTCCTGACTTAAGACTGGCAATCCAAAAAGTATCGTTGCCATAGGGACATATCGCATAGACATTCTTTACAAAACCGCAGTCTGTTCCAAACACATCGGTAATGGAATAACCGTCAGCAATGCTTGTTCCCAACGGACTAAGTCTTATTAGTCCCAGCTGACGGGCTGCAAGGTAGAGGGAGCGGTCGGTAGTCTCCACTATCTGCATAACGACATAGCCGCATCTCTCTTTCTTTGAAGTCCAACTGCCTTCAGCGGTAAGATAGGCAACAGGATTGAGCATACTGTCAAGACGACAGATATGGCCATTGCGAGTCGTCATCAATATATCACCGGCAGACGTTTGGAACAAACACAGGATTTCCTCTCCTATGTCAATGGTAGAGAAGATGTGTTGCTCTTGATATATCATCCAAAGTCCTTCGTTGTTACCAACCCACAAATTACCGTCCTTATCGGTAAGACTGCAGCGGATATCCAGTTTCGGCATAATCGCATTGCCAGTCTTCATGCCATCTGCCACATATCGCTCCATATCCGTGTGTGGCAGCCAGTCGTATCCAGGCAAGGGCGGTTGTGTGACAGAGTCAATGTGACAGACGAACTGCCTGCCGTCGAAACTATAAAGTCCTCCGTGGGTTGACAACCATATCAACCCAGAGCGGTCTTGTCTTATGTCATAAACATATTCATTCAGTCCATCCTCATGATTATAATGCTTCACCTTTATCCCTGACATTGCATGCAAGGGTAATGAAAATAAAAGAAACAAAATAAAGATACGGATATTCATATTTGCATAAAAGAGATAGAATTGCTGCTTATTGACATCTTATACACACTCAGGAGTTCATACTATTAATAGCCTCCTTGCACTGCTCCATAAGCCATTTTGGAGTACTTGTGGCACCACAGATACCGATTGTGGTAACATTTTCCAGCCATAAGGGATCTATTTCTGAAGGACCTTCAATGAGATGGGTGTTGGGATTAACACTCTGACACTGTTCAAAAAGAACTCTGCCATTGCTGCTCTTGCCGCCACAGACAAAAAGAATCAGGTGATGACGGCTGGCAAAGGTACGGATGTGAGACATACGGTTGGCAACCTGACGACAAATGGTGTCAAAACTCTTAAACTGACAATCGGGAGAAATATGACTCTGAATATAGTCGGTGATGCGATGGAACTCGTCTAACGACTGTGTTGTCTGAGAATATAGATAAATGTCTCTGTTAAAATCCAGTTGCCGTACATCCTCAAAACGGGCAATGACAATAGCATGGCTCTGTGTCTGACCAACAAGTCCAAGAACCTCAGCATGACCAGGTTTCCCGAAAATGACAATCTGTGCATTGGGATTTGCGTCATACTGCTTTTTTATCCTGCGCTGCAACTGTAGCACTACAGGACAGGTAGCATCGATGATGTCTATATTGTTCTGACGGGCTGACTGATATGTCTCTGGCGGCTCGCCATGAGCACGCAACAAGACTTTGGAGTTATGCAGTCTGCCAAACTGCTCATGATTAATGGTTATAAGTCCCATCTCTCTCAGACGCTCACACTCCATTCCATTATGTACAATATCGCCAAGACAATAAAGCACAGAACCGGCGGCGAGCTCTTCCTCTGCCTTCTGAATGGCTGTGGTTACTCCAAAGCAAAAGCCACTGTTATCATCTATCTCTATCTGGATGGTGTTTTTTTTCATTTTGCTATTATATTTATATTAGGAATAGGAGAACATCAGATCTTAATACAGGAAAACACAGAAGCGATACAGCACGAATATTAAACCCATTAACTACCAAACCTATGAACAAAGTACCTAAAACGGTCTCCCATAGTATTTCTCCAACAACTCATGGGCTGCAGCAAATGATGTCTTAGCACCAGCAAGGACCGCAGCCTCCTCTGCTTTAATACAATCGGCAATAAGACTATTATTATAGAAGTCATTGCGCAAGTGCTCGTTTATCGTCTCATACATCCAGTACTTGCTCTGCTCATTTCGCCTGTAATCAAAATAGCCGTTATCCTTGACAAAGGCAATATACTCATAAATCATATCCCACACTTCTTTCACTCCCGTGCCATAGAAACCACTATAACATAACACTTGAGGAGTCCAGCCACCCTCATGAGGTGGGAAGAAATGGAGGGCATTACGGAAACTTGTTGCCGCCATCTGACATTTCTCCACATTGTTGCCATCACACTTGTTTATGACAATGCCATCGGCAATCTCCATTATCCCTCGCTTAATGCCTTGTAACTCATCGCCAGTTCCTGCCAGTTGAATAAGAAGGAAGAAATCTACCATTGAATGACATGCTGTCTCACTCTGACCAACTCCTACTGTCTCTACAAATATCTTATCATAACCTGCTGCCTCGCAGAGTATAATGCTCTCCCTCGTCTTACGAGCCACGCCGCCAAGAGAGCCAGCAGACGGACTGGGACGCACAAAGGAATGAGGATGTGTTGTGAGCTTCTCCATTCTGGTTTTATCACCCAGGATGCTTCCTTTTGAGCGTTCAGAGCTGGGGTCTATTGCCAAGACCGCCAGTTTTCCACCATATCGGTCAAGAAGATGTACGCCAAACTCATCTATCGACGTACTTTTACCAGCTCCAGGCACACCGCTGATACCTATACGAACAGAATGTCCGCTATGTGGCAGACAAAGGTCAATAACTTCCTGAGCCTTTGCCTGATGAGCAGGATTGACACTCTCTACAAGAGTTACGGCCTGACTAAGCACGGTGACGTCACCCTTCAGTATTCCTTCTACTATGTCATTTACAGACATCTCTCGTCTGCGGAAACGCGCACGCTTGAGATAAGGATTAATTATTGAGGGCTGTTCTACTCCGCTATTAACTACAAGTCCTTTATACTCCTCGCTGTTTTCAGGATGTTCCATTATATTGATGAAATAAGAATAGGGTTATTACTTAACTATAATATTCACTGTTACCTTTGGTTTGTCTGGGTCATTGGTAATCATGAGCACTCGTGGTTTGCTCCTTACGTTCTTAAGCAGCTTGCGATAGGCTGTTACTCTGAGTTTTGCCGATTCTCCTGGCGCAAGCTTGGTCTTATTGAGACGCACTTTAAGACCTTCGGTGAACATTTGCATTGAACGGATATCAAGCGTAGACTTACCTACATTCTGAAGAATGACAGTGCCCGACTTGGAAGACTTGCCATTAAACTCTCCTAAATCAAGATTTGAAGTTGACAACTGAAGCACTGGAGCATTTGCCTTCTGAGTTTCTGACATATTATCAAAAGCAGGAAGAAGTACGGCAGACAGTGTTATTTCCTTATCTTTGCTGACCTTGTCACCTGGATACATACCTAAGTAAATGGATGTTTGTGTAAGACCTAAGTCATGCAGATTATGCGAATTGAGTTTTATAGTTGCAACTCCCACACGTCCCGGACGCAACACAGTAGGTGAAATGGTAGCAGAAATATAGTCAGGAAGATGCATCAAGACGGGCCTCACCTCCTTGCTTCCAGAATTATATATATGAATCTTCTGAATAGGGAAATCACCTTTATTCACATCATCAAACTCTATATCATTCTTATCAACCTTTACGCTGCCTATAGCAAACTCATAATTATTTGAGTATTCCTCCAACTCCTCTACTACAACACCTCGCAGCTTTAGATAATAAGGTTTGCTTGAGGCATTGCTGAAAATAGCCACTTGCTTCTCAAAATGTCCTAACTGACGTGCATCATAAGTAGCAGAGACAACAAAGCTATCGCCTTTCTTTATCTCACCTTTGGGATAATCAGCAACCACACATCCACAACTTGTACGCACATCATTAATAACCAGGTCATTGCCTTTGTTGCGCATTTCAAACTTTACTGTTACCGGCACTTCATAAACAACATTACCACAATCGATAACCTCATTGACGGCAGTGATGCGCTGTGCGCTGACGCCTAAAAAAGACATTGCGGCAAACAGCAGCATTGATTTTCTTTTGTTCATATATCTATTATTATTCCTTTTATTATTTATACAATATCGTTCATTTATACTTATAATCTATTCCACTACTAAAACCGAGGATGACTGACGGGCCATAAACTCCGGAGAATATGCACATTGAACAGTACTGATGCCTGTTGTGTAAAGTCCCCGACGATTAACATAATATTCATTCTCTATAACATATGAGCCCTTAGGCATACGGTCGAAGAAGAAATTGGTGACATTGTCCTTGACAGCGATATAATAACCAAACCTGTACCCACTTTGCTGTTCCACTGGTTCAAGACACGCTGCACGCTTATCTGATATCTGCACGAAATCGTAATCACGATCAGCAGTTACCAAGATACGTACTTTCACTTTATCTCCAACGGAGAGTTTCTGTGAATCTACTGAGTGATATCTGCCCTCTTCATCCGCGACAAATATCTGACGTCTGATGTCAAAGCCCTCAGAATATGACTCTATATCCTTTACCTTTGCCTTATATTGCACATATGCCGCACCCCATGATACAGAATCCGAGCGTTTATCAACTGTCAGTGTGTTTGCACTTGACACCTGTTCCTTCACTCTTACATACCCAGTAGCAACCTTGCGGTCTGAGTCTGCAATCCTACTACCATCCACACTGATTACAGCCGGCGAAACATTTGCAGAGGGCTGTGGAGCATTTAAAAAGAATGCATAAATGGCATTGACACTATTTATCGGTGTACTCCACATCTGACTGCGTTTCTGCAGCAGTAGCCACATACGCATTTCATCAGCAAGTGACTTATTGTCGGGTCTCACACTTTCTATTGCTTCTATTGCGGCAACCTGTGTTGGGATACGATAATCACACCAAGTGATTTCCGCACGCGGAGTCTCAAAATATCTTCCAGAGACAGATGAAGGTTTTACACTATACTGAACAAGACTTTCCACAAACTCATCTGCCTGTTCCTTATCACCGCTTCGTGCCAACACCACTGCCATTCGAGCCTTATTATACAAGCTCAAAGCATTTTTCTCTTGCAAAATCATATCTTTCAAATATGCAGCAGCCTCTGTTTCCTCTGACGAGAGCACACGTTTTGACATAGCATTTACATAAAGATAATCAGCCACATAAGCTGAGTTACTGAGTTTCGCAGCATTATCATGCCCTTTGCCCTTCAACATCTTCACCTCATCTATTATCCCCGCACCTACAAAAGCCATTGCCTTCTCTATCAACGAAGCAATCCTCGGATTAGAGTCACCTGTGATAGCATTCACTCGTGCAAGATATTCCGCCACCTGTAAAGTTATCGTCCTGGAACCTTTCATTCCTTTCCACCAGCTCCACGAACCATCATCATTTTGTGACTTTGCCAACTCATCAAGAGCATCAGACAGTCTTTGATCAAGCAGATTGTCATCAAAAAAGGCACCAATCATTGCCTTCCTGTCACTTTCCGACATCGCATCACAAACCCAAGGTGTCTCATTCAAGACAACAGTCTTCAGGTCCTGATTCTTATTCAGGTTGCTTGAAAGAGATGAGTTTTCATCATCTGCCTCACGTTTCCATTGCTCAAATACCGTTTTCAGACTCTTGTTATTATCCACAATATACTTACCCAGTCTGTTAGTGTAATAAGCTCCTGCTACATTTACAGCATTTTTGTCAGTCATATCTGCAACAAACGGAAGCGCCTGAAGCATCAGCCACATCGGATTATCTGTATATTCAACAGTCAGTGTCACATCAGACGGAGCATCACTGCCTCCTGTTTCAGGCATCATATCAGATATATCTATACTTGTCCTACCTGTTTCATTTATAATAAAAGCCCTGCTGTCAGTCAGCATCTCATACTCTGGCAGAACAGGAAGATAGTGTTGTTCTCCATCGCTGAAATCCCTGCCGTTCACTATTACCTTGCAAATAAGAAGTTCTGTTGTGTTATCCGGTATATATTCAAATGTCACATTTGATGTTTCCTCCGCAGAAACAGCAACTTGTCTCTTTATCACTTTCACCTCCTTACCTGTAGAGGCGTCTGTAAGTTGCATGACAACGTCTGCATTAACGACCTCTGATGTTGTATTGAAGATACGCGCTGAGATATTCACATTATCCCCCACCCTTACAAATCTCGGAACGTTCGGAACAATCATCAGCGGTTTGCTTGCCACAGCCTCAGCACTGACAAAGCCATTATTCATATCCTTGTCGTGCGCCATCGCCATAAACTTCCATGTTGTAACACTCTCCGGAAGAACGAACTTTATGCTTACCCTACCATTGTCCCCCGCCACGAGAGTCGGGAAGAAGAACGCAGTCTCATTTAGATTCTCCCTCGGAGATATTGTGGTCAGCAGTTGGTCAGCAGCCGCATCACGTTCCGTTTCCTCTGTAACAACAGCCTCGTCACCGTTTCCCTTGACGTCATAGGCGTTTACAACAGAGCCTGTTTTCTCCACACGCTTCAAAGAAGATGAATATACCTGTTCACTTTCCATTCTACCCAATGGAGCCGCGACTGATGAATATGTCATATTTCCGTTAACGCCCTTGCTGCCTCTCACCTTCACACTGAGCCCCTGTCTGAAGAACATCGGCACAGAGATGCGGTCCAAACTTATATCCCTGACATCCTTGCCTACCGTCACTTGCTTCTGTATCATCATACTATTAGGCAGCAACGACATTCCCCGCCATCTTAATTGTGGCAGGTTCTGGTATATGCCAAGATATAAGTCCCATGACAGCGGAGCCATCACATCCAACGATTTATCATACATGGTAGCCATCACCTGAGCCTCAGCAGGCTTCCCGTCGGGCCTTGTCACGTTCAATATCCACTCCTCTTTCTGTCCTGGAGTTAGCCTGTCCCTGAACGTCTGCCATTTCATTATCAGCCTTTTGTCTGGCAATGGCTTTTCAATTGATGATTTATGAGTGTACAACCTGCCGTCTTTCACCCATGCATAATTAACAACCACGCCTGTGCCGTATTCCTCTTTATACGTAAACTCACGTGTAACAAGCGCATTTGAGATATCAAGCGTTCCACTTTCTATTACCTTATCACCTGCGTTTATTGAATAAAGCACATGAACATCATTATCAGATGAGCCTAACTGTATATAAACAGGAGTGCCGTCTTCCGTGAAGAAGTTCCCACTTGAATAAAACCAATCACATGTCTTTATACACGGCACGGTGTCTTTCATTGAGAACACCACAAACTCATGCTTCAAGGTGTCCTCTCCACATACTGCTGTCAGGGTATGACTACCCGATTTCAAGACTCCTTTTGTCATCCAGCCAGCCTTCGATGCCTTGTTTGCCTTTGCATGATATCGGTCCAACCGGGAATCTAAATAATACTCCACATCACCATCTACAGGCTTACCCGCAGCATTATATAGTGAGAACGTGATATGTTTCAGACTATCAGCCAACACCTGCTTTGGCATATCACAAGTGAAAGCCGTTGGTTTACTACCCAAAGGTAATAGTATTTCTCCATGGCGGGTCTCGCCTCCCAAGTCTGTTACATCTGCCTCAACAACAAAGTTATAGAAGCGCGCAGCCCTCCCATACACTCTGTTTCCGTTGTTGTCTTCTGTCAAATCTGAGCCTGGCAGCACAATAGGCATACTCACGGCAAAGCTTCCGTCCGCCGCGGTAACGGCTGTTCCACGCTCCAGAACTATATCTTTTCTCTCTTCATCCACATACTTCCACCACCATGCGGAATGCTCGCGACGTGCCACATAACTCACTCTCGCACCCTGCACCGGCACTCCCGAATACGTTTTTGCATATCCCTTTACGAGCAATGTGTCGCCATCTGCATAGCGTTCATTGATATCCTCAAACTCTACAGTGAATGTAGGGCGCTTATACTCCTCCACTCTTACAGATGTCACGGCACCTGTTCCATAGTCGGTTCGCAACGTATAATGTCCTGTCAGTCCGCTTCCCGGAAGTGAGAACAGCGCCGACGCCTTTCCGTATTCATCTGTCACAACCCGCATTTCACTAACAGTTCTGTAGTTTGCGTCGCGAAGTTGCAGCATAATCTGCTCTCCAGCAAGCACAGACACTTGTTTTCCGGAAACGTTCTTATATGCCAGTACAGCCACATTGACCGTCTGTCCCGGTCGGTATATTGCCCGGTCGGTATATATTCTCACCATATTGCGGGTGAACCTCTGAGCATAATTGGTGTAACTGTTCCACACTGAGGTTCTCGGACAAGCCTTGTCATCAGCGGTAAATGCTCTCGCGTCGTTCGGATTGCTACGATATGTAAGCAAGGCCTCGCCCTTCTCATCACAGGTAAGCATTTTCTCTTCTCCGCTTGAGAGCATAACAGACAACTGCGCCCCACTAACCGGCTGACCGCTTATGACATCCACCACGGCATATCTTACCGTCTTACCTGGCTGTTCAATATTCAAGACATACAATCCTGTAACATACAGAAGTTCTCTCTTCACCCCAATGCCTTTCATTCCGGTATTAACCTCAACGAGATAAACACCCGGCTGCAGGCACGGTAACATCAGTGAGTCGTCAATAATCTCATAGTCTGTGAGCGAGTCATATCGTTTTGTCTCCTCATATACCGCCTTTGACTTCTTCAGTTGCTCTACCTTGCTTATATTTTCCTTACTCCAGTTGTCTATCTCAATAGTCCCGTCGGCATCCAGAGGCGTCACCTTAACATTCAGCGCGCCCACATTACGCAGCGACATCAGCCTTATCACACTCTGCCGCTGCGGGGCTATGATGCGTTGGGGAATATAGATGTTCACCTGTGGTTGTGTCAGCATCTCGCGTGCAGTACGCAATACGCTCATTCTTTCCCATTTTCTCCATTTGAGAAGCGACTCGTCAATATAACTTACACGGTCCTTCACTGACACATCGCTACACGTTGACATATAGCGATACATGCTGATGGCTATTTCTCCGGCTTCTTCCAAGTCGGAATATTCCGCCATCAGCGAGTCGAGAACGGTTCTGTAAGGCGAGTCCTTGAACTTTCCCGGTGCATAGATGTTCCGTTTCTCCACATCATCCGGATACCTGTGATACCTGTTATTCATGTACAGGGCAGTCAGCATGGCTGCCTTCCGGTTGCCGGCAGACTTATACCATTGGTGCATATCGGCATATCTCTCAAGCCAATAGCCAACAACCCCGAGCAAACTATGTTCAAAGATATATCCCTCTATACCTTTCTCTACAAACGGCTCATAGCTGTCCACGCTGCATTTTGCCAGCATTTCTATGTCGGCCATGGCTTTATCGGCATGCGCCCGTGCCTTTTCTCCGTTCTCATCAAGGGCTCTGTTGTTCTTGTAAACCAACGACAGGATGGTGTTATACACAGCCGCCAACGCCTTATCCTTGCCCTCTGCCACCTCTGCCTGCCTGCTGATGTCAGCCACAACGGCATATATTGAGTCGGGAGTGAGACCCACCTGCAAATGGCAGTGCATCATCCCTGCTTTCAGAAGGTGTCCGTATTCACGTTCCTTCTCTGCCTTCAGGATGATTCTGTCCAGTTCTTCCATCTGTGTGCGCGGCAAATCGGCTTGCTCAGCCTTGCTCACCTTTGCCCACATCTTATCATAGCTCTCTGCTATTGCAGCAGATGGCATTATCATAAGAATTGTCATCAAGATGAAAATTATACGCCTCATTTGTCTCACTCCCTCCTTTTCTATTGATTTTTAACAATTACTACTTCCGCAAGAGCTTGTGCGCATTACTTCAGTGCCGCGTTGCAGTATATCTTATGTATGTCGCTCTGCGAGAGTTTCATAAACATACCCTGCTCTATCTTACCGCCGCGGCTGCATTTATATGCCATGCTTTCTATCTCCTCCTCTGTCACATCGCGTCCGACAAGCTGTGGTATGTTTATCGGCATGCCTATCTCCTGGAAGAAGCGCTCTGTGCGTTGTATTCCAGCCAACGCTGTTGCCTCTGGCGAGGTGAAATCGTTGTCCACTTTCATTACATTGACAGCAAATCTCACAAAGCGCTGGACATTGTTCTTGTACACATAGCGTGCCCAGCTTCCCCACATTGCCGCCAGGCTGGCACCATGTGTGGCATCGAAAAGACCGCTGAGTTCATGCCCCAGCTGATGAGTGGCCCAGTCGCCTGTTGTTCCGCAGCCTGTAAGGTCATTGTGCGCCAGACTGCCTGCCCACATTATCTGCGCACGATGGCGGTAGTCGTTGGGGTTATCAAGCACCTTTGTCACACTGTCCATCATTGTTCTGAGCAATGCCTCGGCAATGTTGTCGGTCAGCGTCATATCGTCATCATGTGAGAAATAGCGCTCCATGGTGTGCATCATGATATCCACAACGCCGGCAGCCGTCTGATATGGCGGCAGGGTAAAGGTATGCTCTGGATTCATTATGGCGAACTTGCATCTGCAGTATCTGCTTGAATAGCCCAGCTTCACCCATCCGTCCTCATTTGTTATGACACTACCCTCGCTCATCTCACTGCCTGCCGCAGGTATGGTGAGCACTGTTCCTATAGGCAGACAACTCTTTGCCACTGCCTTGCGTGTATAGAAGTCCCATACATCACCGTCATATTCCACACCATATCCGATGGCTTTAGCAGAATCGATGACACTGCCGCCTCCTACTGCCAGAATGAAGTCTACTGACTCGCGACGGCAAAGCTCAACACCTTCTCTTACAAGAGAGAGACGCGGATTGGGCACTACGCCGCCCAGAAGGACATACTTAACCCCGGCTTCTGACAGCTGACTGCACACATTGTCAAGCAATCCGTTTTTTCTTACTCGCTCACCTCCGTAATGTATCAGCACCTTTGTGCCGCCATAACGTGAGACAAGCTCTGCCACTTTCTGCTCCGAGTCTTTACCAAAGACCACCTCTGTAGGTGCATAATATATAAAATCTTTCATAATATATAGAACTTATCTAAAGTTGTTTTAATTCTACAAAGGTAATAAATATGTCGTAGAAACCCATTACTTATCTGATAATAAAACTTAAACGCTTTGCTTGTACGGACATTTTGGTTACTTTTGCAGCCGTCTGACATCAAGTTTAACATTTTAACATATCATTTACTCATATGGCAAAGCAAGTGGAATTCACACTGAAACCCATGTCAAGGGGGTTCCATATCATAACGGGTGAGATATACAGAAACCTTCCCGACTTACCGGAGTGCGGGCTTCTAAACCTTTTTGTAAAGCATACCAGCTGCGCGCTTAGCATTAACGAGAACGCCGACCCCGACGTGAGGCATGACATGAGGGGGATAATGGACCGTCTTGTTCCAGAGAGCCAGCCTTTCTTCCTGCACACTTTTGAGGGGAGTGACGACATGCCGAGTCATGCAAAGTCATCAATAATAGGTGTCAGCATAAACATTCCAATCACAAACGGACGTCTGAACTTAGGCACATGGCAGGGAATCTATCTCTGCGAGTTCAGAGACTACGGAGGGCCGCGCAAGATTGTTGCCACCATATTAT
Source organism: Prevotella sp. (assembly GCA_017415455.1). GTDB lineage: Bacteria > Bacteroidota > Bacteroidia > Bacteroidales > Bacteroidaceae > Prevotella. The sequence goes on along the minus strand of JAFQGS010000018.1, from coordinate 19,284 downwards.
AGCATTACCGGCACTTGTTTTCACCATTGCACCTTTATGGCTGTGTCATCGCATACTTATCGCCGCATCATCGCATTGAGAAGGCGGTAGGATGGCGTTGTAACGGCGGTGCGATGGCTATTTTATCGCAGTGCGATGACAACGTAATCATGGCACGATAAAATTGCCATCCTACCACCATGACATAGTAATCGCACCGCCAGTTCATATGAAACGGCGAGCCCATGGCATAGTAATGGGACACCTGTCAATATGAAACGGCGGAGCCATGGCATAGCAATGGTTGTCATTCTTAATAGAAATATAGGAACTATAGACACTATATGAACTATAAAACACACACAAAATCTCGCTAAAAAAAACGCCCAACGGCGGCATCCGGGCATCTTTCAGATTTGTTAACACGCAAAAACAGACAGGACGGAGCAATGAAAAAAGTGCGAAAAGGCATCAAATGCATCGCCATTTTTTCTATTTTGAGAGTTGCGTTTGTCAAAAAAAAAGAAAAGTTTTTGAAGTTTACGAGTTGACAAGCAGACAAGTTGACAAGCTAATTGTAGGTTGTGAGTAGTCGGAGAAGAAAAAGGATATTGACACCTCGCCGAGAGGTTAATCCTATTGCTTTTCTTCCATACACACGTACACTCATTTACTTAATATATGCAAAAAGCAAATACGTTTTACGGAATATCACCAAAAACATCATAAAGAATGTGAAAGTATAGATTCTGACTATATCGCATACTTGCATAAAAAGAAACATTTTTGTATATTTGCGTAGCAAGAGAACGACAAAGACAGCTGTCTTCTTTAGATGTAAAAAAGGCGTTACGAAGCTGTTGAGAAGTTGCTCTCTGCATGAGATTTTTTACAATTTGGTTAATCATTTAAAAAGAAAGGACAACTATGAAAAAGATTTTCTTTATAATCATCGCGGTTTTCTTCTGCATGGTTTCAGTTTTGACACCGGCAATGGCTGACAACAAGAAGCCGATACAGACAAGCGAACTGCCTGCAGCAGCGCAGCAAATCATAAAGAAACACTTTGCCGACAAGAAGGTGGCAATGGCCAACTATGACGCTGAATGGGGCGACAAGAAGTACAAGGTGGTGTTCACGAGCGGCGAGAGCATTGAGTTCAACCGCAAGGGTGAATGGACGGAGATTGAGGGGAACGGCAATGTTGTTCCGGCGGCTCTTATTCCTCAAGGCATCATGAAGTATGTGAAGGCAAACTATCCGAAGACAAAAATCACAAAGATTGAGAAAAACAAGAAGTCTTACGAGGTAAAACTCAGCAACAGAATTGAACTGGAATTCAACAACAGATACCAGGTGACGGATATAGACTGACGACAATACGCTGACCGGAAACATTTCAATCATTGTATAAAAACAACCGCTCCGCACAGAACTCCTTAAAAGGAAGACGTGCGGAGCGGTTTCTGTCATATATCAGAAAACTACTTATCACCATACTTTCCGGCTATGCCATGAGCCACGGTATGCGCCATAGACCAGGCAGCCTGCAGATTGAAACCGCCAGTTATGCCGTCTATATCAAGCACCTCACCGGCAAAATAGAGGCCTTCATGCGACTTACACTCAAGGGTTTTGCTGCTGACGTTAGTAAGACTGACGCCGCCACATGTCACAAACTCCTCTTTAAAACGGTTCTTGCCGGTAACTTCATACTGGTCGTTGGTAAGCGTGTTCACAAGTTTGTTATACCCTTTGCGACCCAGTTCGCCCCATCTCATACTGCTGTTTATACCACTCTTCAACAGGAGATATGTCCACAACCGTGAGTTAAGTTGCTGGGGATATACGCTGCAAAGCATCTTCTGCGGATTGTCTTGCGCCATATCGGCAAGCATCTGCATTGCTTCCTGCTCGCTACTGTCACCAAGCCAGTTCACCAGGAGGGTTCCTTTATAGCCGGTATCACTTAAATGCCGGGCGGCATAGGACGACAACTTGAGGACTGCCGGACCGCTCATACCCCAATGGGTGATAAGAAGCGCGCCGTGGGAACGTAACTTTGTTCCGGCCAATGACACTGAGGCGTTCTCCACAACAGTGCCGGTCATCTCCCTAACAGACTTGTCCGAGAGGCAGAAACTGAACAGAGAGGGTACTGGAGGGACAATATCCAGCGACAAAGGACCGACAAACTGAAGCGAGTCGCTCCGCTGACTGCCGCCTGTTGTGACAACAACCACGTCTGCCTCAACAGTTTTCTGCATGGCATCGGCAAACGAGATGCGGTAGAAGCCACGGCCTGCAGACGGGCATTTTTCATCACATCGCAACGCATCATGGCTCTCGTCAACATATGTCAGATGGGATATTGACATCACCTTATGCCTTGTATGCAAGGATATACCATGTTTTCTTATAAGACCAAGCAGACTGTTCACAATCTCCATGGCGTCCTGGGACACAGGGAACACACATTCGTCTTCTTGCGTCAGCAACTTAACGCCGGCGGCCTCAAACCACCGACAGGCATCGTTATTACTGAACTCACGCAGCAAACGCTTCATTATGCGTTCGCCACGGGGATATACTTCAGCTATGCTTCTAACCTTATTAAACGAGTTTGTAAGATTACATCTGCCGCCACCTGTCACCGATACCTTCGCAAGTGGACGTACACCACCTTCGTAGATGTCAACAACAGCCGTGGGCATAATCCTCTTCAATACAATAGAAGCAAAGCATCCGGCGGCTCCCGCGCCAATAATCGCTACACGCATATCAATATATAGTCTGTATGGAACCGGCTTATCGGAATGTCAACCGACATTCCTCACCAGATAATAATATACAATCGGATATTAAAGTTATTAACAAGGAACATCCCTGCTGAAAACAACGGCAGGCTGACTCATAAGAAGAATCAGCCCTACCTATTATCTTAATAAGTATTATTCTGCAGAGTTCGCACTCTTTCCAACAAGTCCGCCAAGTACATTGTCAAGTTTTTCTATCATCACTGTACCAACAACCACCTTGCCTTCCTTGTCCAACACATAAACAGATGGCAGCCATTTTATAAAGAAAGACGCCGCCACTTGCGAGTTCTTCCATGCCTCCTGCTCACGATGTTGAACCCAATTCATGCCGTTGTCTTTAACAAACGTGCGCCATATCTGCTCATCTTTGTCAAACGAGATGCCAACAAACTCAACGCCTTTCTTGCCATATTCAGCATGAAGACGCTTCATTTCAGGCACATCCTTACGGCAATCCGGGCACCATGATGCCCAGAAATCAAGCACAACATACTTACCCTTGAAGTCAGAAAGATGCTTCTCCGCTCCCGAAATAATGTCATTTATCACAATGTTCGGCACCTCAGCACCTGCCTTCAACAAATCTTTCGCATACTTGGCATCGGCATCCTGGGCTGATACATGCACCAAACCAGTCACTAAAAGCAGCACAGCAATAAAGAACTTTCTCATCATATCAATTCCACTTTAGTTAAACACTGTATATAATATCTTACCGCAAAGATAATGATAAATGCCGCAATACAAGAAAAAAACTCCACACAAAATACATTGTATGGAGTTTTACAGAGTTTATTCAGTTAAAAATCACTCATTCACAAATACCAGTTCGCCATCCTTACAGTCAACAGTTACAGGCTCATCACTGCTAACCTCGCCACCGATAACCTTCTTTGAGAGGTCGTTTAGCAGCAGACGCTGGATACATCTCTTCACCGGACGCGCTCCAAACTCTGGATCATAGCCTTCATCTGCAAGTTTTTCAATAGCTCTTTCAGTAACAATCAGACTGATTCCCTGCTCCTTCAGCATATCTTTCAGCATGCTTATCTGCAGTCTTACGACTCCGGCAATCTCCTGTTTTGTCAATGGCAGGAACATTATAGTATCATCAATGCGGTTAAGAAATTCAGGACGTATGGTCTGTTTCAGCATTGTAAAGAGCATGGCTCTTAACGCCTCGGTCTGTGATTCATCCATTTTCCCCTGGCATTTCTCCGTCTCCTCACGTATGATATGGCTTCCAAGATTAGACGTCATGATAATAATCGTATTCTTGAAGTTCACCGTTCTGCCCTTGTTGTCTGTCAGTCTGCCGTCGTCAAGAACCTGCAACAGAATATTAAAGACATCCGGATGCGCCTTCTCTATCTCATCAAAGAGCACTACAGAATAAGGTTTCCGCCTCACAGCCTCAGTCAATTGTCCACCCTCATCATATCCCACATATCCCGGAGGAGCACCAATCAGCCTGCTAACACTGAACTTTTCCTGGTATTCACTCATGTCAATACGCGTCATCATGGTATCATCATTGAAGAGATAGTCCGCCAAAGCCTTTGCAAGTTCTGTCTTTCCAACTCCCGTTGTGCCAAGGAATATGAATGATGCGATAGGTCTTTTAGGGTCCTGCAAGCCCGCACGGCTCCGCCTTACGGCATCACTCACTGCCATTATGGCCTCTTCCTGCCCTATGACACGCTTGTGAAGTTCCTCCTCAAGATGCATAAGCTTGTCGCGTTCGCTCTGCATCATCCTGCTGACTGGTATCCCAGTCCATCTGCTTACCACCTCAGCAATATCGTCTGCAGTCACCTCCTCGCGCACCATAGCATCTCCACCCTGCGCCATTTTAAGCTCATTCTCTATGCTCCTGATGTCATCCTCCAGTTCTTTCAGTTTGCTATAGCGTATCTCCGCAACCCTTTCATAGTTGCCAGCACGCTCCTCTCTCTCCGCCTCAAACCTGAGATTCTCCATCTGTTGCTTATCCTGCTGAATACGGTTCACGAGCTCTCGCTCTCCTTTCCAGCGTGCTCTTAGCTGTGTTTCCTTATCTCTCAGCTCTGCGATATCCTTGTCAAGACGTTCTGTTTTTTTATTATCTCCCTCGCGTTTTATCGCCTCACGCTCTATCTCCAGCTGCATAAGGCGCCTTGATGTTTCATCAAGTTCCTCCGGCACGCTGTCTCTTTCCATCCTAAGTTTTGCCGCAGCCTCATCCATAAGGTCAATAGCCTTGTCTGGCAGGAACCTGTCTGATATGTATCTTTCCGACAATTGCACCGCGGCAATGCATGCATTATCCTGTATTCTCACCTTATGATGATTCTCATACCTCTCTTTCAGTCCTCTAAGAATACTTATAGCACTCAGTTCATCAGGCTCTTCCACCATAACAGTCTGGAATCTTCTCTCAAGCGCTTTATCCTTTTCGAAATACTTTTGATATTCATTCAAGGTCGTTGCTCCTATTGATCTCAGTTCACCTCGCGCCAAAGCTGGTTTCAGAATGTTTGCAGCATCCATGGCACCTTCGCCTCCTCCGGCTCCAACCAGAGTGTGAATCTCGTCAATAAAGAGAATTATTCCACCCTCACTTCTTGTCACTTCCCCTATAACTGCTTTCAGTCTTTCCTCAAACTCACCCTTATACTTAGCTCCGGCAACCAGCGCTCCCATGTCAAGCGAGTACAGTTTCTTGTTCTTCAGGTTCTCAGGCACATCACCTCTGACGATTCTTTGCGCCAGTCCTTCCACTATTGCCGTCTTACCTGTTCCCGGTTCACCTATCAGTACAGGGTTATTCTTTGTCCTTCTGCTCAATATCTGCAGTACACGTCTTATCTCATCATCCCGTCCTATAACAGGATCCAGTTTGCCTTGACGCGCCTCTTCCACCAGGTTCTTGGCATATTTTGACAGCGACTGATAATTATCATCCGCCGACTGCGACCTCACGTTCTGTCCCTGTCTCAGCTCATTGACAGCCGCCTGCAGTGCTTTTTCCGTCACTCCAGCCTCCTTTAATATTCTGGCTGCCGCTGTTTTACTCTCCAGTATGGCAATTATCAGGGGCTCAATGCTGACGAACTCATCCCCCATCTTTACCGAGATGTCCGCAGCCCGGTTCAGAATGGCGTTCGTTTCATTACTAAGATAAGGCTGTCCGCCATGAACCTTTGGCAGATGAGCAATCTCCGCATCTACAATTTGCTCTATTCTTGAGATGTTAAGTCCAAGTTTCTGCATAAGAAAAGTTGTCACATCCTTTCCTTTCTGCATCACACCCTTTAGCAGATGAACTGCCTCAATACTCTGCTGCCCAGCCCTTTGCGCTATGTTTACAGCCTCTTGTATTGCCTCCTGGGCTTTGATTGTGAATTTGTCTTGTGTCATTTTTAGTCCTTTCTTTTGATTATAGTTATCCGTTAGATTAAAGAGCAAAATACGTGCCGCATGACAATTTGTGACATTCTGACCTGTCACGTTTGCCATAATGGCATTCCGCGTCATGCCATTCCATGCTTATCCGCATGACTTTCATTACATTATTTTTTGCCTATTTTAATTAAATAATGTGTAAAATAGTTTCAAAAATCCTTACCTTTGCGGTTATGGAAAAGACGATTAAGCCTATAGCCCGCTTCCACTCGCCGCTGACAAGTAAGTTCGGTGTGCCCCGCCAGAGCGGCATTGTTGAGTGTCTCAGAGGCAGAGTTGTGATGGAGGGCGAATACAAAGACCCTGAAGTTCTCCGCGGTTTGGAAGACTTTGACGTCATTTGGCTTATCTGGGGATTCTCAATGAACCCCGAAAGCCACAACAAGACAGCCCGGCCGCCATTATTAGGAGGCAACACCCAAATGGGCGTCTTTGCCACACGCGCACCGTTCAGGCCAAATGGCATGGGGCTTTCGGCGGTAAGAATAGAAAGCATTGACCTCTCCTCGCCCGAGGGTCCGTGCATAAATGTTCTTGGAGCCGACCTCACACACGGCACTCCCATATACGACATCAAGCCATATCTGCCCTATGCCGACTGCTATCCACAGGCACGTGGCGGATTCACCGACGCCAACCAATGGCGCACTCTTGACGTGGACATTCCCCAACATATCGCCAGCAAGGTTGACGATGAAGACAAGACGGTGATAGAGCGACTGCTCTCGCTTGACCCACGTCCGCATTATCATGACTCACCTGAGCGTATATACGGAATGGAATACAATGGTATGGACATCCGTTTTGTGGTTGATGACAGGCAGCTTATTGTGAAAGACATAGTCAAGAGACAACGATAAATAAACCACCTCATACCATTAACGCTCACGTTCTCGCCATATTCATTTCATGAGAGCACCTTACACAACAGCAAAAAAAAGACTGTCACACATCAGTATCTCCTACTTCCGCATGACAGTCGGGTGTCTCCTTCATCCCGTCACCTTATCTCAATAACCTCAACAGGCTGCTCCTTACTGCTGTCAAGACTATGATACTGATAGGCCACGGTTGTGAAATCAATCTTAGAGACATCTATATTGCGTATTGTGTTGTTATATGATGTTTTGTAATAAACCATCCTATGAGTGATGTCTATCACCGAAGTCCATTGTGTTGCGCTTGGAATATCCGGCCCTTTGCCCACCGGATGCTCTATGCCAATAGGTATATCAAAGTTGTTCAGGAGATGAAAGCACTGCTTAACAGTCTCCCATGCGTTTTCCTGTTGCGGTGCCGTGGCACGGAAGAAGGCAGCTCTTACGAACCTTGATGCCGGCGAGGCGTCGCCTGGTATGCCATGAAATCCGCTGTTTCCGCCTATCGGACGAAGCGTATAGTCACCCATAGTGCGCTCCTGTGCATCACCGGGGAAGAGATTAACATAGTTGTTCAGGTTTGTAAGATGCCACTGAAAGCCGGGCGAGTTGGTAATAACACCAACCTTGTTGTCAAAGAAACTCATCTCTCCATCAACTATCTCGAGCACCACCTGGCGGCCAGTGGCATCGGATATGCGCCAATGCACTACTGCCTCCTTGTCCAGTCCCACCACGTTCACCTTCTTTATGCCCTCCATCACCTCTTCGACCGTGGCAAACTGGGTGAGCATCCACTGCACAAGTTGCAAGTCTCCGACCGTTGTCTTGCGCTCAGACGGATTGAACGGGGCGTAACTGCCATAATGCGGGAAGAAGAACAAGCCTGCGGCAAGCCCCTTCTCGTTGATGCCCTCTGCAATAAACTCCTTGCGCACCACGGTGAGTCCGAGAACACCATAGCGTGCTTTGAAACGCATGCCGTCAGCATCCTCCGGCGTAAACGACACCAACTGCTGTCCGCGCGGTATCACCACATAGCCGCTTGGCAGCTCCATCTGCGCGCCTTCTATGGTGCGCGCCTGTATAAGACTTCCGTCCTTGGAGGTCAGCGAGATGCCTGTACAGGCAAAGGTAGGCATCAATCCGCCACACGACATTGCCAATGTTACAAATAATTTCTCCATTTCAGAATCTCCTTTCTTTTCTTATTATATCGCGGTATGCCACAAAACAGCATTTGCCGCACCGGATATCGTCATCCGGCACGGCAAATGTATCACTATTGTCCGCTATAAAACTCAGTGGTATGTGTAATAAATCTTAAGCGGAAAGACAAAAAATCATAAGACGGAAAATGCTTTCAGGAAAATTAAGTTAACATAATGCGCTGTTTCTCCGCCTCATATCCGGCAACAAGAGAAGCCATTATCTCATCCACACTCTTTATCTCCCGCACCGCAGATGCCGCCTGCCCTATCTCCAGCTCGCCATTGTCTGTGTCGCCGAGGAATATCCCGCGCTTTGAGGCTGCATGCCCAATAATGGCGCGAAGCTCGTCAGCCCCGGCACCTCTCGCCTCCGCCTGCGCCACCGCCTCATACAAGGTGTTGCGCACAAGACGTGTAGGTGCGAGTTTCTTCAGGCACAGCATCGTTCCGCCTTCAGGCAATCCGGCACAGCGCTGCTTGTATTCCTCGCTGGCAGAGCTCTCCTTGCTGAGCGCGAAGAGCGTACCTATCTGCACGCCTTCGGCACCAAGCGCCATGGCGGCAAGCATCGAGCGCCCCGAGACAATGCCTCCGGCGGCTATGAGCGGCAACGATATGGCGTCTCTCACCTGTGGAACAAGAACCATCGTGGTGGTCTCCTCCCTGCCGTTATGGCCTCCTGCCTCAAATCCCTCTGCTACAACGGCATCCACACCAGCCTCCTCACACTTCACGGCAAACCTGCTGCTGGACACCACATGAGCCACTGTCACGCCCACATCGTGCAGCATTTTGGTGTATTTTGCCGGACTGCCAGCCGATGTGAAGACAATCTTCACACCCTCGCTGATGATGAGTTGCATCAGTCTGTCTATCTCCGGATACATAAGCGGCACGTTAACGCCCCATGGCTTGTCTGTGGCCTGCCTCATCATTGCTATATGATGAAGAAGAGTCTCTGGATGCATGGAGCCTGCTCCGAGAAGTCCCAGCCCGCCGCTGTTGCTCACTGCCGAGGCGAGGCGCCATCCGCTACACCACACCATGCCTCCTTGTATTATGGGATATTGTATCCCGAAGAGTTCGGTTATTCTGTTCTTCATACGTCACTTATCTGTTATTTGCATTCATAAGGTGCCCTCACGCCCTGCGTTCAACGGATCTCCTTACACCTCAAGGATATGTGTTGACATGTTGTCAGCCGCCTGCACGATTGACACAAGCGGATACTTGTCATATGCCGCGCCTATAGACGAGCGTGCCTCATAGCTCTGGAAAGGCATCTCCCATGACGACATGTGCCATCGTATGGCTGCCATCTCATCGGCGGTAAGCTTTATTCCGAGCGTAAGGAGCATGATGACCGACTTCTCTCCATGCCCCATTGGGAAGTGGGTGTAGTCGGCATCGTAGCCCTCATAGGTCTCCCATCTGCCGTATTCATCCTTTCTGTATTTTGTCTTCTTTATATAAATATCGCTCTTGCATATATCATGCAGCAGTGTGGCGATGATGACACTCGACTCGCTCAGGCGCTCCTCCAGCTCGGGTTTCATCTCTATCATCGCGCTTCTGAGCCTCAGCGCTGTCTTACACACATTGAGAGAGTGCTCAAGCAGACCGCCGTCACGACTCAGATGGAAGCCTGTGGAGGCTGGAGCCGTGAAGAATCCGAGCCGCTCAAGATGTTCTGTCAGCTGGTCGATGCCCTGTCTTCCTGTTGACTGCAGCAATCTAATAAATTCTTCTTTCATAGTAAATATTCTTTGTTATGTTGTTTCGTTATATACATAATACAAGATATGTGTGGGCGAATAACTCCCATTCTGCATACAGAAGATATCCTACTGAATATCAAGCCATTACCCACCGCATTCAGAAAGATGCCCAAACGCACCGCAAGAGAGCATCAAACGGCAGCCGTTCAGGCATGAAACGCAGCGCGTTTAATATCCTTCCGCATTTCCGCCGGACATAAAACGCGGCGCAATGTGACTATTTCTCTGCGAAATAGCGCCACAAAGGGGCTGCCATAAGCGACTGCTTTATCACTCCGTCGGCAAGCATCTGTCTCACCTCCTGCTCTGTAAAGAGATGCACCTCTATGTCTTCCGTCTCGTCAAGATGCTGCATTGCGGTTTGCGTAACGCCCTCAGCCACAAAGCAGTATGACATGTTTGTACATGTGCTTGCGTTTGAAGTAAGCTGCATCAGCAGCCTCCACTCGCCACCGGTGTATCCTGTCTCCTCCTCAAGTTCGCGCTTCATGGCGTCAAGTGGTGCCTCACCGGGCTCCATTACACCAGCGCATATCTCGTAAGAGGTTTCTCCTAAGCCATGGCGGTATTGTCTTACGAAGACGAAACGGCCGTCATCCGTTATGGCAATGACGTTCACCCAGTCTGGATATTCAAGCACATAATACTCGTCATGAACAGCTCCCGTAGGCAGCTGCACCTTGTCGCGGCGGGCGGTAAGCCACGGACGCTTTATTATATACTCACTCTCCAGAGTCTTCCATGTCATGTCACGCTTTTCCATATATTGTCATCTGTTTTCTGTTGCACGGCCTGCATGACTGCAATATGCCAGAAGGGCATGCCGCCATTGCCGTGATTTGTTATTTATGCAAAAATATGCAATTATTTCGTCTATGCCATATCATACTGCATTCTTTTATTATTTTTTTAGTCTTGAGCGGCATATCTTGCGCGCAGAAGTGACATAATGCACCACAGAAGACGGGCTGTGGCAATAAAAAGAGATGCAGGCAACACACCGGGTTGTCTGCATCTCTTATGTAAATGCTTTAACTATACTGTATGTGGAACTTACTTTACTGTCTGAGGTCTGCCGCCTTTGTGACCTGGATGGGAAGGACGCTGCTTGCGAGGAGCCTTGTTTCCCTTGCGCTTCATCATCGCCTTGCGCATGTTGTCATGGTCACGTCCCTCAAAGTCGTATATCTTCTGAATCTGCTTCGGAGTAAGGAACTTGCGGAACTTGTCATAATACTTCTCGCGAAGGTCCAGAATCTGTCTGCTTGTTGCAAAGCGGCTCTTTATCATTTTCTCCACTTCGGCGTCGGTCTTCACATCTTTCTTCTTGTTGTTGAAGTCGCCACGCTGTGACTGGTTTATCTTTGAACGCTCGTTGAGATAGTCCTTATATGTGGCTACAAACTTCTCTCTTGCGTCATCGCTCAGCGCCAGTTCCTCGGCAAGTCTTGCGCATCTCATGTTCTGCATCTGCTCCTTTGTAGGACGCTTGCGCTCCTTGCGTTGTGTGTCGGTTGTCTGACCTTGTGCCCACATCGTACCGCATACTATGAGTGCGGTAATCATAATGAATAATCTTCTTGTCTTCATAATTTTCTTTTTTTGGTTTTCAGTTAATAATGATATGTCGTATCAGTTTACAAATATATCGTTGTCGCAGAATGCCACGGCCTGTGCCAGTTCCTCGTCAGACATTGTAGAGTAGTAGAGTTCGGTGGTTTCCACATACTCCTGGTCTGTTATTGATGTGGTCTCGGCCATGAACGGTGTTTCCTCTCCGCTGCTTACACTCATGTATCTCGGCAGGAATATCACGCCGGCTAACATTGCGGCGGCAAGCGTTCCGGCAACTCCCAGCCATATATGGCGGGCTTTGCGTGTGGCAGCTGGCTGTGATGCGGCTGACGCCTGCTGTGCCTCTGCCTCGGCAAGCAGCTTTTTCTGCATATCGCAGAAGAAGTCTTCGGGAATTGTGTAAGGCATCTTCTTGCCTATATTTTCAAAGCTGTTGTTATCTGTTCTCATATTCTCAGCTGTTTATCATTAATGTCTTTATCTTCTCTTTTGCTATATGATAATTCACCTTCAGGGTGTTTACCTTGTCGCCTGTGATGTTGGCTATCTGCTCGTAAGTAAGCTCATCGTAGTAACGAAGGTTGAAAACGATGCGTTGCTTGTCAGGAAGTGAGAGGATGGCTTTCTGAAATCTCACCGCCGTCTCATCACCATAGTCAACGTATTCGGAGGCTTCCAGCTTGTCGGCAAGGGTGTATCCATCGTCATCTTGTGCCAACGTTTCTGGTCGTTGCTTCCTCAACAGCCTTATACTCTCGTTTGTCGCGATGCGATAAAGCCATGTGGCGAGACTGCTGTCACCACGGAACGTGTCGAGACTCTTGAATATCTTGATGAAGGTCTCTTGCATTACGTCCTCCGCGTCTTCATGAGTAACAACCAAACGGCGTATATGCCAGTATATCTTTTCCTGATATTCGTCGAGCAGGAGTTTGAATCCTGCCGCCGGGTTTGCCTTATATGCCGTTATGATATTGTTATCTGTCATCTTTATTATGCTTCTCTGTTTAGTTAGAACCAATGACAAGGGGAAAGTTAAATCTGTATGTGTTATAAAAGGTTAAACGCCTGAACCGCTGGGAAGATGGCTGTCAGCGGCTGTGCTTACGGAGTGTCTTATAAGAAAGGATGTGCCATGTGAGTATCACGGCAAGCACCAGCAATAATATGCGCAGCAACCAGGCAGTGACAATAAAGAACGAGCTGTATAATAATGTGAGCCATACAAGTGACACGGATATTATCTTAACACGAAGCGGTATGGCTCTGAACTCACGGAAATTGCGTATGTAGGGGCCCAGCCGCTTGTGTTTCATCAGCCAGTCATAGAGGCGTGGCGAGCTGCGGAAATATAATGCCGCGGCAAGCAGAAGGAAGGGTGTGGTGGGAAGAACGGGAACAAAGATGCCCACAATACCGAGCACAAGAAAGAGGGTTCCGAATATGGTCATCACTATTTTCATGCCGCAAAGGTATAGCTTTTTTATTTGTCTGGGCATTAAACGGCGGAAAATCAGCTTTCTGCCGGATATAAGACATAACAGCAGCGGACACCTGACGGCTCTTCATTACACCTTATATATATAATAATGCGGGACAATCTGCTTCACAGATGTTCCCGCATTACTCATGGAATTTATCTCAGGGAGAATAAATAATATTATTTCTTACATGCCGGTGTGGCTGGCTTCAACTGCTTGAAGAAGTCGTTACCCTTGTCATCAACAAGTATAAAGGCAGGGAAATCCTCAACCTCTATCTTCCAGATGGCCTCCATTCCAAGCTCAGGATACTCTACACACTCAATACTCTTGATGTTGTTCTGAGCAAGAATAGCAGCCGGACCGCCTATAGAACCAAGATAGAATCCCTTGTGATCTTTGCAGGCACGGGTTACGTCTTCTGAGCGATTGCCCTTGGCTAACATAATACGGCTGCCGCCATGATCCTGGAACTCATATACATATGGGTCCATTCGGCCGGCGGTAGTTGGTCCCATAGAGCCGCATGCCATACCTGCCGGTGTCTTGGCTGGGCCTGCATAATAGATAGGATGGTTCTTGAGGTACTCTGGCATGCCCTCACCTGCGTCAAGACGAGCCTTTATTTTGGCATGTGCTATATCTCGACCTACGATGATAGTACCATTAAGCGAGAGACGTGTGCTTACAGGATATTGTGAGAGTTGCTCACAAACCTCGTCCATCGGACGGTTAAGGTCTACGCGAACAACCTCGCCCTCGCCTGCATTACGCAATGACTCAGGGATAAGCTCGTATGGTTTGTCGTCCATTTTCTCAATCCATACACCGTCCTTGTTTATCTTACACTTTATATTACGGTCGGCAGAGCATGACACTCCAAGACCAATCGGACAGGAAGCACCATGACGTGGCAGGCGGACAACACGTACATCGTGAGCCATATACTTACCACCGAACTGGGCTCCGAGACCTATCTTGTGGGTTTCCTCAAGCAACTGCTTCTCCAGTTCAACATCACGGAAGGCACGACCTGTCTCATCTCCTGTTGTAGGAAGGGTGTCATAGTAATGCGTAGAGGCAAGTTTCACGGTGAGAAGATTCTTCTCTGCTGATGTACCACCAATAACAATGGCAATATGATAAGGCGGACATGCTGCTGTTCCGAGGCTCTTCATCTTCTCAACAAGGAACGGAATGAGGGTTCCCGGATTCTGAATGCGGGCCTTGGTCTCCTGATAAAGGTATGTCTTATTGGCTGAGCCACCGCCTTTGGTGACACAGAGGAAATGATACTCCATGCCTTCTGTGGCCTCAATGTCTATCTGAGCAGGAAGGTTGCACTTAGTGTTCACCTCATTATACATATCAAGTGGGGCGTTCTGAGAGTATCTGAGATTCTCTTCTGTGTATGTCTTGTAAACACCGAGAGACAATGCTTCCTCATCACAGAAGCCTGTCCAGACCTGCTGTCCTTTCTCTCCATGGATGATTGCGGTGCCTGTATCCTGGCAGAGTGGTAACTTTCCTTTGGCTGCTACTTCTGCATTACGGAGGAAAGTGAGCGCCACATACTTGTCGTTCTCGCTCGCCTCAGGGTCGCTGAGTATCTTTGCCACCTGTTCGTTGTGTGACCTGCGAAGCAGGAATGACACATCACGGAAAGCGGCATTTGCCATCATGGTAAGTGCCTCTGGGGATACCTTAAGCATCGGTGTTCCCTCAAACTCACTGACAGATACACCTTCTTTTGTCAGAAGATAGTATTCTGTGTTGTCTTTGCCCAGCTGAAACATAGGGGCATACTTAAATTCTGGTGCTGTTGCCATATTCGTTTGTATTTTAGATTTATTATTCTTTAATATCCAAATCTTTATTAATATCGCTTCGGAAACATATTTAAATGGATACAGAATATAATGCTGCTGATGTCAAGACATTAATTCTAATATCCAAAAATATCCTCCGTAGACACGCGCTTTATAGGACCTATCTTGCCAAGAAAGTCCATATCAAGTTCTTTCTCATTGCCAAGAATCAGATATTTGTAGGTCTTTTTGGCCATATTCTGCTTTTCAAACTCTACTATATCATCCAAAGTGAGGGATGGAAGGTCATTGTATACTTTCTCATTAATGTCATAATCAATGCCACGACGCTGTGCAGCAAGATATGAGAAGAGAACATTCGCCTTTGTTACACGCCTTGACTCTATGCTCTTTATTAAGCTCTGCTTGGCTATTTCGAAAGCACTTTCACTCTGAGGAATAGTGTCTATGATATTGTTGAACACGTTTATACAGTCTGTCATCTTGTCATTCTGAGAGATTATATATGTGTAACAATCCTCCGGCTCACCCTTACGAGAAGGAGAAGAATAACGTGCCGCTGCGCTATAAGCCAGGCCTCGAGCCTCACGTAGCTCCTGGAAGACAATGGCATTCATACCACTTCCGAAATAAGAATTGAACAAGGCCTGGACAGCCGCATCCTCTGGAGACCACGTCTTATTCTCATTATGATACTGCATCAGGTATATATTCTTTGCCACATAAGGTGCAATCACAACCTCGTTGGCAGGTGTTGGCTGCTTGGTATATTCTCTACCCTGTGGCACTTCGGCAAGTTTCTTTGCCGTAGTGTGCTGCTTCTTCAGCAAAGATGATATCTCTTTCTCACTATAAGGACCATAATATAATATGGTGTGCTTATATGAACTGAAAGCCTTTATCATATCTGTCAGCATCTCATGAGAGCCATTTCTCAACTCATTCTCACTAAGAACGTTTGTCATGCTGTTATAATCTCCATACATTCCATATTCTCTCAGGCATGAGAAGTTGTTGCTTTGGTTGGTCTTTGCATCAGCTCTTTCCTTCAGAAGAATATCCAGACACTTGCTATATGACTCACTGTCACCTTTGCATTTATTAATTATCTCCTCAAGAAGAGCCAGTGCCTGAGGTAAGTTCTCATTCAATCCGCTGAGGTTTATACTTGCATTCTTTGCGCCGATATTGATTGAATAATTACAAGCCAACTTGTAGAACTCCTGCTTTATCTCTGTTGCTGTCTTGCTTTCTGTACCTATATAATTAAGGTATTGTGCCGCAACATCCATTCCTTTGACATCCTCTGTTCCGAAATCGAAGTTGAATGTGAGGTTGAACAGGCCATCCTCCGCGTTATGTTTATACAGTAATGGAATGTTCTTGGTTGTCTTTGTCACCGTAAGGTCTTTCTTAAAGTCAAGGAAGCGAGGCTTTATCGGCTCTGTCTTTGTGTTCTTTATCTCATTAAGGAAGTCACTTGACAAATCTCTGTTAGTAGGAATCGGGGTTATGGCAGGCTTCTCTATCTTCTTAACCAGCGAGTCTGTACCCATCACCTTATAAGCACATACATAGTTATCATTAAAATATTTGTTGGCGAAATCAACTATCTGCTGCTTTGTAATCTTAGAGATTCTATCCAGTTCAAGCGCCACATCCTCCCAATTCTCATTGTTTATGAACGCATCCACATAAGCATCTACCCTGCTCTCATTATTTGACAGCGAGCGATAATATTGCAATTTGCGGTTGTTTATGACAGAAGGCAGAAGGTCATCAGAGAAATCTCCCGCCTTAAGTTGTGCCATACCGCCAAGCAGAAGTTGCCTTACCTCATCCAAAGACTGGTTCGCCTTAGGATATCCATAAAGCATGAATGTGCTGTAATCAGTAAGCGAGTTACAGAAAGCTCCTGCCGCAGAAAGTTTCATTTGCTGCTCAAGATTTATCTCAAAGATACCTGCCTTGCCATTAGCCAATATGCTTGCAATAACATTAAGGGTATCATTCTGAGCATCAGCAGCGCCATTGACTCTCCATCCCATCATCATATACTCCGCTTCCTGACCAATAACCGTAGTGTCTATCGGTTGTGTCAGCGGTGCCATTGGTGCATATTCAGGGCGCGAGAGAGTATCACTCTTCTTCCAAGAGCCAAAATACTTGTCGATAATAGCCATCACTTCGTCCGGATTAAGGTCTCCAGCCATGCATATTGCGACATTATTCGGAACATAGTAACGCTTGAAATACTCTTTGATGTTTGTTATTGAAGGATTCTTCAGATGCTCCTGCGTACCTATGGTGCTCTGTGTTCCGTATGGATGTGATGGAAACATCTTACCGTTAAAGGCCTGCCACATCTTGCGACTGTCCTTCGCAAGACTCATGTTAAACTCCTCATAAACAGCCTCAAGCTCAGTATGGAAGCCGCGGATAACCATATTCTGGAATCTGTCTGCCTGTATCTTTGCCCAGTTTTCCACTTCGTTTGCAGGTATATCCTCCACATAACAGGTCACATCATTACTTGTATATGCATTCGTTCCTTGTGCTCCTATACTTGATAAAAGCTTGTCATACTCATTAGGTATGAAATATTTTGCAGCCAGCTGTGATATACTGTCTATCTCATGATAGCACTTACGTCTTTCCTCTTGATCTGTAAGTTTTCTGTAAATCTCATATTTTCGCTCTATCTCATCTAAGAAAGGAGCCTCTTTTGAATAATCAGACGTACCAAACTGCTTGGTTCCTTTAAACATGATATGCTCCAGATAGTGTGCCAGTCCGGTAGTTTCCGCCGGGTCGTTACGGCTTCCTGTGCGCACGGCAATATTCGCCTGGATACGTGGCTTTTCCTTGTTCACGCTGAGATACACTTTCAGTCCGTTATCAAGAGTATAAATACGCGTGTTCATAAGGTCGCCCTTCACGGTAACATATTTATACTCTTTAGCCTGCAAGCACAATACCATTGCCACCATACTTGCAATTGTAAATAGTCGTTTAATCATGGTTTCTGTCTTTGATTTTATATTATCTTTCATATTTGTTCTCATATTTCTTGTTATGATTTGCCACAGCTATGCCAGTATCACACATTCAAGCGACATCTCATATCACATTCACTCATGTCTCATTCGAGCTCTGCCAGGAACTTCTCCAGGGTTGCCTGAGCCACATCACCCATCTGATACTCCTTCTCTGCATCCTGTCTCACCTTTGATATCCACTCCTGATGCGCCGCCTCACAGTCTTCTTCTATATCGTTCCAGTCATCTGATGTGATATCGCTGATGTTATAACACTCTCTGACAAGCCCCAGAGCATATTCTTTTTTATACTCGGCATACCGGTTGTTTATTCCTTTCAGACGCCTGTCAAGCTCCGTAATGTCGGATATAATACCGTTTTTTATATCCTCGGTCAGTTGGTTTTCCTCCGTCTCCGGTATCATCATGCCCGCCAAGTCGAACCACTCTCCCATTCCGTCGGCCATTATTTCCTTATGTTCTCTTGGCTCAATATCTTCATTTTGCATACCAGACATCTCCTGCCTGATAAACAGTCGCAGCGCAAGACTATACAATGCCAGTCCCTTCTGCAGTGCACTTCGTCTTATCACGCATCCGTTATACAAGTACTCCTCTGTCTCTTCAGCCTGTGTCTTTTGCAATGTGCGGAGCAGTTTCAGACCTCTTCTTATTTCATTTACGGTATGCGGGTTGAGCCAGTCGAAGTTCACCGTGCTCTTCTTGCCGCCCGCCGGTCGCATGTCCCGCTTCCTCCACTTGCGCACATCACGGTATAATCCCACCGTTGTGAGGTTTATTCCCGGCACAATGAAAGTCTTCTCTCCGTTTGCTATTACATAAGAGAAAGGCAGAGCTGTGGTGTTTGGGTGGCAGGATATCTTCCCGAGACACACCGAGAAGGCTCCTATCTCCGCCGGCATGAGCAGATGTGAGCCGCTTGCCGTCTTGCATCCGCGCTCCAACGTGCCATAATGTATGGGGCCCATCTTATACGCATGATTGCTGAAGTTTGTTCCCGAGCCGGCATTATAGAATGAGAACATACCTCCAATGAGCAGTGAACTCTTATGGTGACTTATCGAGAAGGGTCCGCAGAAGGCAGCGCAAGCCTCTCCGTTGCCCATGAAACTGTTAGCAAAGAATATGCTGCTCTCCGCGCTGAAGGCGTTTGTCACACAGCAGGCCTCGCCCACATAGCAGTTCTCTACTATCGCATTGTTGAGCACAGACGAGCCATACGCCACTATAG
>JAFQGS010000017.1 GCA_017415455.1 Prevotella sp. | reverse complement strand
TACTGACGGCTATTGGAGCATTATTCCTCTGCGTGATTTCTGTTGCGCAGACACAGCAGGGTGTTGTAAAGACGCGCGGAAGAATGGTTAACGGCAAGCATGTACCAGGCAAGGGACTGCCTGGAACTGTGGTGTCAATAAAGGGAAGAACAGCCATTGGAGTAAAGAACAACAACGGAACTTTCTCATTTCCTGTAAATGGCAAGCAGTTCATGGTGCAGACGGTGAAGAAGAGTGGCTACACGCTGGTGGATGCGGATGCCGCACCGAAGACATATATGCATTCGGCTAATATGCTTTACCTCGTAATGGAAACACCGGAACAGGTGACGCAGGACAAACTGACATCTGAGAAAAAGATAAGACGCACGCTGCAAAGACAGTTACAGGAGCGAGAGGACGAGATTGAGGCATTGAAGGCTGCGAACAAGATTTCGCAACAGGAATATCAGAAGGCCTTACTGAAACTCTATGCTGACCAAGAGAACAACGATAAGCTTATCAGCGATATGGCGAAACGCTATTCCGAACTGGACTACGACCAAATGGATGAGTTCTACAGGCATGTGAGCAACTTTATAGAGCAAGGAGAACTCACAAAAGCCGACTCCATGCTGCGTAGCCGTGGCGATGTTGGCAGCCAGATAGAGGCGCAACTGCAAAAAGGGGCGACAATACAGAAGAAGAAAGAGGAACTGCAGAAGGCTGAAGTTGTACATAAGCATGACATTGAGGAGTTGGCAAACCGTTGCTACAGCTATTTCGAGAGTTTCAAGATACAACATCAGAACGACTCGGCTGCTAAGTACATAGAGTGGCGCGCGATGTTGGACACCACTAACGTGAAGTGGCAAAATGATGCTGGACAATTCATCCAAGATTATCAGGCAAGATATAATGATGCCTTGAAATATTATGAAACAGGTTTGCGGCAATCTATTACTCAATTTGGCGAGATGGACGAATGGGCTGCAATTTTCTACAACAACATAGGCGGTGTGTACGATTCCCTGGGAGACTACACAAAGGCTTTAGAGTACTATCAGAAGGCGCTCGGAATCTTAGAGAAGGTCTTCGGAACGGAGCATCCTCCCGTTGCAACGTTATACAACAATATAGGTATAGTGTACTATTCCACAGGGGACTACACGAAGGCTTTGGAGAACCATCAGAAGGCACTCGGAATGAAGGAGAAAGTCTTCGGAACAGAACATCCAGACGTTGCACTGTCATACAACAGCATAGGTGGTGTGTACGATTCCCTGGGAGACTACCCAAAGGCTTTGGAGTACTATCATAAGGCACTCGGAATATGGGGAAAAGTCTTCGGAGCAGAACATCCTAACGTTGCGACGTCCTATAACAATATTGGCACGGTGTACTATTCCATAGGGGACTACACAAAGGCTTTAGAGTACTATCATAAGGCACTCGGAATCTCAGAGAAAATCTTTGGAACGGAACATCCTGACATTGCAACATCCTACAACAATATTGGCACGATGTACTATTCCATAGGGGACTACCCAAAGGCTTTAGAGTACTATCATAAGGCACTCGGAATCTTAGAGAAAATCTTCGGAACCGAGCATCCTAACGTTGCGACGTCATACAACAATATAGGCTTAGTGTACTATTCCCAGGGGGACTACCCAAAGGCGTTGGAGTACTATCAGAAGGCACTCGGGATAAGGGAGAAAGTCTTCGGAACAGAACATCCTAACGTTGCGACATCCTATGGCAATATAGGCGACGTGTACTATTCACAAGGTGATTACACGAAGGCTTTGGAGTACTTTAACAAATCTCTTACTTTATATGAGAAGATATTGGGTGCAGAGCATTCCAACACTATAATGGTAAGAGAACACATTAAGCACATAAACAGTCTGATGATACTATCAGACAACGAGAAGATGCATGAGTATATCTTTATTGCAAAAACGGTGGATGGAGATACACCTGCCAAACAACAGGGGATGTCAGGCGAGTACATTATGCTTGAATTTGCAGACTGGAATATTAAATCCACAGAATCATTATTTGATAAAAACAAAGAAATGCGCAACCACCCCAAAACAATTATAGTGATGAAGGGTGAGGATATATCCAAGTATGACTTCGGGGATAAGATAGGTGTGCAATTAGATTTGAAGTATGTAGGCAAAGAAGAGAAGAACAGGATAATTAAGAAATATGAGTCATGGAAGAAAGCGCAAAAGCATTAACGGACACATCATACAAATATTTCGCCTTCATCAGTTACAACTCCAAGGATACGGAGTGGGGAAAGAGGGTGCAGAGAAAGCTGGAACACTATCGTATGCCGGCAACGCTGTGCAATGAGAACGGGTGGAAACGGACTCCTATCAAACCTGTGTTCTTCGCCCCTACTGACATTCAGCCCGGTCCTCTGTCGGAAGAATTGCAGGAGCGTCTCCGAGCGTCGCGAAACCTGATTGTCATCTGCTCGCCAAACTCGGCACAGTCGGAATGGGTAGGCAGAGAGATCGCTTTCTTCCACAGCATAGGGCGCACAAAGAACATCCATTTCTTTATCGTTGACGGTGTGCCTCATAGCGGAGATACAACAACAGAATGCTTTAATCCGGTGGTGAAGACACTTGGATTACCTGAGATTCTCGGCGCCAACATTCATGAGAGGGTGTCACGCTGGTCATGGATAAACAAGGAACGGGCATATGTGCAACTGATATCCAAGTTGCTTAATGTAGAGTTTGACGCCATCTGGCAACGGCACAAGCGCCTGTTGCTTGAAAAGACAATCGCATGGTTTGTGGGAATAATGATTGTAATGGCAACGCTTTGGGATGTCTGGTTTATGAACAAGCCTGCGGATGTCTGCATAAAACTGACAGAGGCATCTGCCATAAACCACAAGCTGCCTGCTATGGACGAGGCTGTCATAACCCTGTTTCTTGACAACGAGCGGAAATGTGACACTATAAGATCCATAGAAGCCACTACGACCTTTACTAATATTCCCCAAAGGCACCTTGGCAGAGAGGTCAGGATAACCGTCAGTTATAAAGACAGGCACAACCATGAGAGTTTCTGTAAGACAGACACCCTACTCCGTCTGGACAAAAATATAACATTGCCCGTCCGCCGTATGACAGATGTTTACGGACGGATAAGGTTCTGCATCTGGGACGAGTCTGGTACACCTGTCAAAAATAAGGACGTAATATTAAACGGCAAACGATTAACATCCGACGACAACGGATACATAAATCACAACATACCTGTAGAACAGCAGGACACCATCTACAATATCTCACTGCCTGGCACCTCGCAGACATACACAATATCAATGCCATGCGGAGAAGACGATATTATATCAATTGAAAATTAAAAGCAGTACATACAAACCATAAAATTCATCATGGGATATATTATTACTTGCGCATTACTACCCATAGCGGTTCTTATCTTCTATATCTGTTTTAAAGATAAGAACAACCCTGAGCCTGCAGGACAACTGATAAAGGCCTTCTTCTACGGAGTGTTATCAATATTCCTTTCCCTGTGCCTGTCTGTTCCGTTTGAGTCACTTGGCTTATACTCCATGGATTCTTCCACTCTGCCAGGATGTATCCGCACTGCATTCTTCGGAGCGGCAATACCCGAGGAAGCGGCAAAATTCGTAATGCTGTGGTTGCTTTTACGCAGGAACAAATACTTTGACGAGAAGATGGACGGCATTGTTTATGCCGTATGCGTGTCATTGGGTTTCGCCGCCTTGGAAAACATTATGTACCTTGCGGAGAACTCAGAAGAATTTGTCTCAATAGGAATAGTACGCGCCCTGTTTGCTGTGCCTGGTCATTTCTGCTTCGGTGTGCTGATGGGATATTACTATTCGTTGGCTAAATTCTATCCTAATAACTCCATAAGCAACCGGGTTCTTGCTCTCGTCGCACCTATCATAGCACACGGAGTTTACGACTCTATACTATTCGTAATAAATTTGGGAACAGCCTTCAGCTGTATCCTTATAATTGTATTCCTCGTGTTCTGCCACAAGATGTGGAAACATGGAAGCAAGAGAATAAAGTCACATCTGGAGAGTGACAAAGAGACAAATACGGAAGATACACTATAAAATAAATAAAAAACATTAAAGCCATGCTTGACAAAATAAATAATTTCCTTTCACCGTTCCTCCAGTTCTCTTATGTAGATAACTGGGAAGAAAAGAGCAGTACAAATATAGAACCAGTAAATACCGGCACTATCGAATTATGGATTATCGGATTTATAATAATCTTTATCATCGGCCTGTACCTTTTATGCAACAAGAGATTCCTCAACTTGTTGGATTCCATATCAAGAAAGCGCTTAGGAATATCCAGTGTATTTATCTGGTTGTGCGGAGTAATTATATATATCACCGGATTCTATAGTTCCGGGGTCAATGGCGTCTCTGTCATATTAAGAGCCATCATCTCATCATTCAAGATGTTTGTTACTGCGCACGATTTGGCAAGAGTAACCCCAATTCTTCAGAATGACGCCACTTACATGACCGCATTCTC
>JAFQGS010000016.1 GCA_017415455.1 Prevotella sp. | reverse complement strand
ATATATTCCTCAGGGCATTCGATTTCAGGCATCATCTTGCCATACTCGGCTCTGTGATATGGGCATTCTCAAGCTATTTCTTCATTATCATAGCCGCCGGACATATATGGAAAGTCATGGCATTGGCTTATCTTCCGCCAATGATTGCCGGTGTGGTGCTGGCATACAGGGGCAGGTATCTTGCCGGACTCATCGTGACATCGGTGTTCGCCGCCTTCGAGGTGTATGCCAACCATGTGCAGATGACATACTATTATCTGCTCATAATCTTAATGATGGTGCTGGCATATCTTATCGATGCCATACGAGAGAAGCGCATGGCGCACTTCATGAAGGCTACAGGCGTGTGCGTCTTGGGTGCGCTGATAGGCATATCACTTAACATAAGCAACCTGTATCATACCTGGGAGTACTCCAAGGAGTCTATGCGCGGAAAGAGTGAGCTGGTGAAACAGAACTCGTCTAACCAGACAGACAGCGGTCTGGAGCGTGACTACATAACCCAATACAGCTACGGCGTGGGTGAGACATGGTCGTTGCTGGTGCCTAATGTGAAGGGAGGTACGTCGGAAAGGGCGCTCGGAATGAACGAGGTGGCACAGGAGGAAGGCAACAGTCATATGCTTAGTTTCGGCGACCAGCAGGTGCCTTACTCTTACTTCTACAACCAAATGCCACAATACTGGGAAGAACCGCCGGGCACAAGCGGCCCTGTTTATGTGGGAGCCTTTGTGCTTATGCTCTTTGTTCTCGGACTGTTTGTCGTCAAAGGTCCGATGAAATGGACACTGCTCGTTGCCACGGTGTTGTCTATTATGCTGGCATGGGGGCGCAATTTCATGGACTTCACAAACTTCTTCATAGACTATATACCGATGTATTCGAAGTTCCGCACCGTGGAGTCGATACTTGTCATAGCCGAGTTCACAATCCCGCTGCTCGCCATGATGGCACTGAAGAGAATAGTGGATGAGCCGGAACTCCTGACAGAGAAGATAAAATGGGTGTATGTAAGCTTTGCGCTTACGGGCGGAGTGGCATTGCTCTTCGCACTGATGCCAGGCGTATTCTTCGACTTTGTGAATCCTTATGAGATGAAACAGTTCAGCGAGATACTCCCGCCTGACCAGTTGTCGCAGTTTATTGCGAATCTGGAGAAGGTGAGACAGGCAATCTTCACTGCCGACTGCTGGCGCTCATTGTGGATTATTCTTATAGGAACACTGTGCCTGTTGCTGTACAAGGCGCGCAAGATGAAGGCCACATATATGGTTATTGCGCTGACAGTGCTGTGCCTGATAGACATGTGGCAGGTGAACAAACGCTATCTCTATGACGACATGTTTGTAAGTAAGAGTCAGAGAGAGGCGCCTATACAGAAGACACCTGCGGATGAGATAATCCTTAATGACACAGAGAACTGCGGCAATCACCGCGTGCTTAATCTCGCTTCTAATACCTTTAACGAGAACGAGACATCATATTATCATAAGAGCATCGGCGGATATCACGCGGCGAAACTGCGTCGTTACCAAGAGCTTATAGATGCATATATAGCACCGGAGATGAAAGCCATGATGCAGGAAATAGCCACAGCGGGAGGTGATATGACGCAAATCAACGGCGACTCGGTATTCCCTGTGCTCAATATGCTTAACACTAAGTATGTCATTGTGCCTCTGCAGGATGGCAAGACGGTGCCGGTGGCAAACCCATATGCCAATGGTAACGCATGGTTTGCTGACAAGATAACATACGTTGACAATGCAAATGCAGAGCTGGATGCCCTGAAGACAATGAATCTCAAGGCTGAGGCAGTGGCAGATAAACGCTTCAAGGATATTTTGGGAGAGGCGAAGATGCATGATGACAACGCTGTGATAGAGATAAAGGCGTGTGAGTCTGACAGGCTGGAGTATGATGTTAAGTCGGCAACTGGCGGTATAGTGGTGGTCTCTGAGGTGTATTATCCGGGATGGACAGCTACCGTTGACGGTAAGGATGTTGAGGTAGGACGCGTGAACTACTTACTGCGTGCAATCAATATTGAGCCTGGCAACCACAAGGTGGAGCTGACTTTCAAGCCAAAGTCTATCAAAACAACAGAGACAATAGCGTATGTTGGATACGGACTGCTGCTGTTGCTTATACTGGCTGTGGTGTTTATAGAGTGGAAAAAGAAATCAGGAAATAATAAATAGCAAAAAGAAAGGATATGAAAAAATTACTGTCGTTGCCTCCAAATCTGGTAAGTTGCTTTCATGATGTTACTGGTTTAAGTGACAAGGAATGGTATTGCACGCATGATCCTATTGGCAAGAAACTGGGCTCGGGAGGTGGTTCTACATGGCTTTTGAGGAAATGCCACGAGGCGATGTCTGAAGGAATGGATTTTGATGAGTGGCTGAAAAAAGACAAAAAGCTGCTCTTACATGCGGGAGGACAGAGCCGAAGACTGCCAGCATATGCACCTTCGGGCAAGATTCTTACGCCAATACCCGTATTCAGATGGGAAAGAGGACAGCGCCTTTCGCAAGATCTCTTGTCGTTGCAGATGCCTCTTTATGAGCGGATTATGAATGCGGCGCCGGATAATATACATACAATGATAGTCAGTGGAGACGTGTATATCAGGGCGACAAAGCCTCTGCAGCGTATTCCTGAGGCAGATGTTATATGCTATGGACTATGGCTTGGGCCTGAGGTTGCTAAGAATCACGGGGTCTTTGTGTCGCATCGTGACACGCCGTCGGTGATGGAATGCATGTTGCAGAAGCCTTCAGTGCAGACCCTTGGAGAATTATTGCAAACACGTTTCTACCTTACAGACATCGGTATATGGCTGCTCAGCGACAGAGCTGTGAAGCTGCTCATGAAGAAATCGGAGAAAAACGGTGAGCTGATAAACTATGACTTGTATTCTGATTTCGGATGTGCTTTGGGTACAAATCCAACTAAAGAGGATGAGGAACTAAGCCAGTTGAAAGTGGCTGTGCTGCCATTGCAAGGCGGAGAGTTCTATCATTACGGTACAAGTCATGAGATAATATCATCCACTCTTGCTATTCAGAACCTTGTGAATGACCAAAGGGAGATTATGCATAACTCCCGAAAACCACATCCGGCGATATTCCAACAGAATGCGTTTGTTGAGACAGAGATAACCGAGAAGAACCAGAATCTGTGGATAGAGAATAGCTGGGTGGGGCAGGGATGGCAACTGTCGCATGAGAATATCATAACAGGTGTGCCTGAAAACACATGGGATATAAAACTGAATCCAGGTGATTGTGTGGATATTGTGCCTGTAGGTGAATACGAATATGCTGTGAGACCATATGGGTTTGATGACAAGTTCAGGGGTGATATAGCAGATGATGCGACCCTGTTCATGGGTAAGCCTTTTACAAAATGGGCTCAGGAGCGTGACATTGACATAGAGGCAATAGACGGAAAGGAGGATTTGCAGAGCGCACGTATATTCCCAATATGCCATAATATGCATGATGCTGGCCTGTTGCTGAGGTGGATGATGCATCAGCCTGACCTTGAGGGGGCAAGGATGTTGTGGCTGGAGAGTCGTAAGGCAAGCGCTGATGATATATCAAACGAGGCTGACCTGATGAGGCTTTCACGACAGAGAAACGAGCTGAGAGCTGACAACTGGCGCATAATAGCACGTAATCATGAGCATAGTGTGTTCTATCAGACCGACCTTTGTGACGCTGCACGTGAGTACGCTTTGTATAATATACCCGAGCCATTGCCATTGAAGGAGGATGCACCGCTGCTGAAACGCATTCATGACAATATGTTCCGCTCGGAGCTTTCAAGGCTGAGGGGACAGGAATATAAGCCTGCTGAGGACAAGGCCTTCTCTCTCCTGAGGGAAGGGCTGACATCAACGGTGCTCGCAGAGAGGCAAATGCCAAGGATGTCTGTATATAGCGATCAGATTGTATGGGGACGAAGCCCGGTGAGAATAGACATCGCCGGAGGATGGACAGATACCCCGCCATACTGTATGATGGAAGGAGGCAGCGTGATAAATCTTGCTATTGAGCTGAATGGTCAGCCTCCTTTGCAGACATATATACGTCCATGTAGGGAGCATCACATAGTGCTTAGAAGTATTGATTTGGGTGCTTCGGAGGTTATAAAGACATATGAGGAGCTGGCGGATTGCCGTCATGTGGGAAGTCCTTTCTCTATACCCAAGGCGGCATTGGCGCTGGCCGGCTTCCTGCCTGATTTCTCAAAGGAGAAGTTCAGGACGCTGGAAGAGCAGCTGAAAGCATTTGGATGCGGTATAGAGCTTACGTTGTTGTCGGCCATTCCGGCAGGAAGTGGACTGGGAACAAGTAGTGTCCTGGCAGCTACTGTGCTTGGAGCACTGAATGATTTCTGCGGACTGATGTGGGATAAGATGGAGATAGGCAAGCGTACTCTTGTGCTTGAGCAGCTCCTTACGACAGGAGGCGGATGGCAAGATCAGTATGGTGGCATCCTGCAAGGTGTGAAACTGCTGAGGACAAAGCGTGGCTTTGAGCAGGAGCCTGTGGTGAGATGGCTGCCGGATGATGTCTTCACACAGTCGGAGTATAAGGCATGTCATCTGCTGTATTATACCGGAATAACACGCACTGCGAAAAGTATTCTGGCGGAGATAGTACGAAGAATGTTCCTGAATCATCATGGAGAGTTGTCTTTGTTGAGAGATATGAAACAGCATACGAATGACATGTATGAGACAATTCAGCGTGCCGACTTCCAGAGAATGGGACAACTGGTGCGCAAGACATGGATGCAGAATCAGGCGATTGACAATGGAACAAATCCTGATAGTGTAAGATGTATTACGGATCTTATTGATGATTTGTGTCTTGGCTATAAACTGTCAGGCGCCGGTGGAGGAGGATATCTGTACATGGTGGCCAAAGATCCGGAAGCCGCTATGCGTATAAGACATATATTAAACAGCAACAGGCAGAATGAGAATGCCCGCTTTGTGGAGATGAGTCTGAGTACGAAGGGACTGCAGGTGAGCAGAAGCTGACAGGCTGATTTGCGCTGAATCATAAAAATGTTACGTTAATGGACTTCAGGACCGTTGTTAAGATAGAACATCCGGGATTCTCTATAGAACCGTGTGAGAGGATGCTTTTCGTGGGCTCTTGTTTCGCGGAGAACATTGGAAAGCGGTTTGTGGAGAACAAGTTCAGGGCCGTTGTGAATCCGTACGGGGTGATGTATAATCCTGCAAGTATATTGCATACGGTGCAAAAGGTCACTGAGGATGCGCGAGTAGTGTTCCTTACGCTGGGCACTAATCATGTGTATATTCTCAATGAGACGGGCGAAATAGTTGATAATTGCGCCAAACGTCCGCATAATCTGTTTACGGAAAGAGTACTGACGGTGGAGGAATGTACGGAGTTCTTGTCTGAGGCAGTGGACATTCTGCGTGAGAAGAACAGTCATGTGCATATTGTGGTGACGGTGAGTCCTATCCGTTATGCTAAATATGGATATCATGGCAGTATGCTTTCGAAGGCTGTTCTGCTGCTCGCTGCAGACAAACTGGTTGCCAGGTATCCCGGTGTTGTTGAATATTTTCCTGCATACGAGATAGTGAATGATGAGCTCCGGGATTATCGTTTCTATGCTTCTGATATGCTGCATCCGTCCGAACAGGCTGTGGAATATATCTGGGAGAGGCTGCAGGAGCATTATCTGTCTAACGGCGCGCGCCTGTTTATAAAGGAATGGAAGCCTTTGAAGGACGCGCTCGGGCATAAACCATTCAATCCGCAGTCGGAGGATTATCTGCGTTTCATGGAAGATACCAGGCGCAAGATAGGTCTTCTGGCGCAGAAATATCCAGGGTTTGAGGTGTGACATGAAGCAAGTCATGAGACAAGAGATATTATAGGCATTTGCATTTCAGCATCATTCGGCTCGTGATTGATACTCAAATGCGGTCTGAAAGATGCTTAAACGGAGTGCGAAATGGCATCAAACGTATGCAGCTCTGGTTTGCAAAGAAGTTGAAGTGAATTTGAATTAATCACAATGGCATATACAATAGACATTATAACAGCACTTATAGGAGCGAGGAAATATGGAGAAGCGAATGCGAACATTAGTTGGTTGCTGACAGACAGCCGCAGTCTTTGCTTCCCGGAGGAGACCCTCTTCTTCGCGTTAAGTTCTGAACGAGACGACGGACACTTGTATATCAGCGACCTGTATAGGCGCGGAGTACGTTGCTTTGTGGTGAGGGAAATGCCGCAAGACATGGTTGCTGACTATCCGGATGCTGTCTTCCTGAAGGTTGCAGACCCGTTACGTGCGCTGCAAAGACTGGCGGAACGTCATCGTGATGATTTCGACATTCCTGTCGTTGGAGTAACAGGCAGCAACGGAAAAACCATCGTGAAGGAATGGCTTTATCAGATATTGTCGCCTTATAAAGTCGTCACACGCAGTCCGAGAAGCTACAACTCGCAGATAGGTGTGCCTTTGTCTGTCTGGCATCTTACGGCTAACACAGAGTTGGGCGTGTTCGAAGCGGGAATAAGTAAGCCTGGTGAGATGGCGTATTTGAGAGACATCATACAGCCGACAATCGGCGTTATGACAAATATAGGAGCGGCACATCAGGAGAATTTCACCACACTTGAGGAGAAATGCAAGGAGAAAATGCTTCTTTTCAAAGATGTGGATGTGGTGATATACCCCGCCGATCAGAAGGTGGTAGCCGATTGTGTGGACATCAAGGGAGAGCGCCTGGCATACTCAATGACCGACAGAAATGCCGCAATGTATGTCTGCAAGGTGGAGAAAGGAGCGTCAGCAACATCAGTCTCTTATATATATAAAGGTGTAAGCGGTGATTATCTGTTGCCGTTTATAGATGATGCGTCTATTGAAAACTCCGTATGTTGCGCCGCTGTGGCGCTGTATCTGGGTGTGAGCAGTGAACAGCTGGCATGCAGAATGAGAACCATCGAACCGGTGGCTATGCGCCTTGAGGTGAAAGAAGGACATAAAGGATGCACTATTATAAATGATTCCTACAACTCAGACATAAACTCCCTGGATATAGCTCTTGACTTCATGAACAGGCGTCCGGACTCAGCAGGGATGCGCAGAACGTTGATTATCAGTGATATATGCCAGAGTGGCGAGGATGGTGAGACTCTTTACTCAGAAGTGTCAAGGCTTATTCAGAAAAGAGGTGTGGACAAACTCATCGGCATAGGACCGCAGATTTGTGAGAACTCATACTGCTTCTTTGTTCCGGACAGGTATTTCTTTGACGACGTACAGTCATTTATAGACAGTGAAGTCTTCAAAGAGCTGCACGAGGAAGTGATACTGATAAAAGGCGCAAGGATGTTTAATTTTGATTATATAACCGAACTCCTTGAGAAGAAAGTACACGAGACGATACTTGAGGTGAACCTTAATGCGGTCGTTGCAAACCTGAATCATTTCCGCTCTTTTCTTAAACCTGAAACCAAACTGGTATGTATGGTAAAGGCAGATGCCTATGGAAGCGGGGCTGTTGAGATATCAAAGACTCTACAAGACCACCATGCCGACTATCTGGCTGTTGCCGTAGCGGATGAAGGCGTGACCCTGAGAAAAGCCGGCATAACGAGCAACATCATGGTGATGAATCCCGAGATGACAGCCTTCAAGACAATGTTTGACTATGACCTGGAGCCGGAAGTATATAACTTCAGGCTGCTCAATGCCCTTATCAAGGCTGCAGGCAAAGAGGGAATAATGCGCTATCCGGTGCACATCAAGCTTGATACAGGCATGAAAAGGCTCGGTTTCGACCCTCAGACAGACATTGACGAACTCGTCAGAATATTGAAATCGCAGAACGCAGTGATACCGCGCTCGGTCTTTTCTCACTTCGCCGGAGCAGACAGTGATGATTTCGATATCTTCTCCGAACGCCAGTTTGAGCTCTTCGACATGGCAAGCCGCAAACTGCAGAATGCCTTCAGTCATAAGATTCTGAGACATATTGACAACTCCGCCGGCATAGAGCACTTCCCGCAATACCAGATGGACATGTGCCGTCTGGGCTTAGGCCTGTATGGTATCAGCAGCCGTGACAACTCAATTATTAACAATGTGTGTACGCTTAAGACAACAATCTTGCAGCTGCGCAACGTGAAGAAGGAGGACACCGTTGGTTATAGCAGGCGCGGAGAACTCTCACGCGACAGTGTGATTGCCGCCATTCCGATAGGATATGCCGACGGACTGAACCGTCATCTGGGCCGGGGCAACTGCTATTGTCTTGTCAATGGCAAGCCGGCTCTGTATGTTGGCAATATATGTATGGATGTAGCTATGATTGATGTGACAGACATTGACTGCCGCGAAGGTGACAGCGTGGAGATATTCGGTGACAATCTGCCTGTCACAATCCTGTCAGATGCTCTCGACACAATACCTTATGAGGTCCTCACAGGTATAAGCGAGCGTGTCAAGAAGGTATATTATCAGGATTAGGCAGTGGCGTAATATCAGTAGGCAGCATGTCATGTATCAGAGGGTTATTGTTGCCTTAAAAGGCGAAAAATGCCATGTCATCCCGCAAATGATGCCATAATTGCCCTCAAAACATTAAAACTTTTGCAAAAAGGCATCATTCATTTACATATATTACATAACTTTTCACTATCTTTGCAAACATAACTATCTAACTAAGAAAGCATAATTTTAAAAACTTTATACAACAATGAGTTCAGTACAAACAACTAAAATGAGTTACCACAGATGGATTATCTGTTCGTTACTCTTCGTCGCAACGACGGTAAACTATCTTGACCGTCAGGTTCTTTCATTAACATGGAAAGACTTTATCGCACCAGAATTCCATTGGACTGATGCCGACTACGGTACAATCACAGCCTGGTTCTCTATCGTTTACGCAGCATTCATGCTCTTTGCGGGCAAGTTCGTAGACTGGATGGGTACAATGAAAGGTTACCTTTGGGCAATTGGTATCTGGTCACTTGGTGCTTGTCTCCACGCAGGTTGTGGTTGGGCAACAATGAATATCCAAGGTTTTGAGACCATCGAGGCTATGAAAGCCGTTGAGACTGGTTCTGCAGCCGCTCTTGCTATTGCAAGTGTCAGCGTATGGCTGTTCCTCCTTTGCCGCTGCGTTCTTGCTGCCGGTGAGGCAGGAAACTTCCCGGCTGCCATTAAGGTTACAGCAGAATACTTCCCAAAGAAGGACCGCGCTTTTGCTACATCATTGTTCAATGCCGGCGCTTCTGTAGGTGCTCTTGCCGCACCAGCTACTATTCCGCTGCTTGCTGAGCACTATGGTTGGGAGATGGCGTTTATCATTATCGGTGCGCTTGGTTTCATCTGGATGTTCTTCTGGGTATTCCTCTATGACAAACCAGAGAAGTCTAAGTTTGTAAACAAGTCAGAACTTATCTACATTAACCAGGATGATGAGGACGCAGTAGCCACATCTGAGGTTAAGGAAGAGAAGACAATACCATTCTTGAAGTGCTTCACATACCGTCAGACATGGGCTTTCATCACTGGTAAGTTCTTCACAGACGGTGTATGGTGGTTCTTCCTTTTCTGGGCACCTGCTTATTTCTCAGATCAGTATGGATATAAATCAAGCGACGGTATGGGTATCGCTCTCATCATCACTCTTTATGCTATCGTTACCATTATCTCTATCTATGGCGGTTATCTTCCAAAGATATTCGTTGACAAGAAGGGTATGAATCCATACGCAGGTCGTATGCTTGCGATGCTTATCTTCGCATTCTTCCCATTGGCAGCGCTCTTCGCTCAGCCTTTAGGACAGTATTCAGCATGGTGGCCAGCGATAATCATCGGTCTCGCAGGTGCCGGACATCAGGCATGGTCTGCAAACCTTTTCTCTACCATTGGAGACATGTTCCCTAAGTCAACAATCGCTACTATCACTGGTATTGGCGGTATGGCTGGTGGTGTTGGTTCATTCATCATCAACAAGGGAGCCGGTAACTTCTTCACATGGGCAGAGGCACAAGGCGCTAACTTTACATTCCTTGGCTTCGAAGGCAAGCCTGCAAGCTACATGATTGTATTCTGTGTTTGTGCTGTTGCTTATCTGCTCGCATGGTCAATCATGAAGACTCTTGTACCAAAGTACAAGCCAATCATCGTTGAATAATAATTAAAACGCAGATATTTCATCTCAGGCGAGGGCAGTATATGTCCTCGCCTTCTTTGTGTCAGGGCGTGACTCTCCTTATGCAGACACCCCTTATGCTGGGCAAACATTGGATTTTTGGGTCACACAGTATGATTTTCGGTCCAAATATCCGGTATTACCGCTAATGAGTTTTATGTTGTTGCTGTGGATATAATATATTTTGTACCTTTGCAAAAGGACATCAAACAGTTCCTGTCTCAGCATATAATGAAGGATGGAAGAATATTATTCAGATACAAGTCTTGCTTTATTGGGCAGTCATGACGCCTCAGATTCCATATAAGTTGTAGAATATCTACGGCCATGTCGGCATATGATGCAACTAATATGCTTGCTTACATTCCTGTCAGTAGTGCTGATGTGTGAGTTGGTGAACAATTAATTAAAAATAAAAACAAACTGTTATGAACACAATTTTAAGAACATTTCTTGCAACTCTCTGCATGACCGTAACCCTGTGTCATGCCCAGACGGACGTCTCCAAGGCACCGGATTTCGTCAACAGAAGCAGTATGAGCGCCTCTGATTGCGACTTTGTTGTCGCTCAGGACGGCACCGGCAATTTCCTTACTGTTCAGGATGCGATAGACGCTGTGCCTGCTTTCCGTAAGAAAATCACGCGTATATATATAAAGAAAGGTACATACAAGGAAAAGATTATAGTAGCTCAGTGCAAGCAGAACATCGCCATTTATGGCGAGGACGGAACCGTTCTGACATACGATGACTATGCTTCCAAACCCAATGTCTTTGGTGAGAACAAGGGCACTTCGGGCTCATCGTCAATCTACATCTATGCCTCTGACTTCTATGCGGAGAATATAACATTCGACAACTCATCAGGACCTGTGGGTCAGGCAGTGGCATGTTTCGTTGCAGGTGACAGAGTTCACTTCTACAAATGCCGCTTCACTGGATTCCAGGATACGCTATATACCTGGGGCCGCAACAGCCGTCAGTATTATGAGGAATGCTATGTTGAGGGTACTGTTGATTTCATCTTCGGTGCGTCTACAGCCGTATTCGACCGTTGTGTGATACACAGCAAGTCGCCAGGTTACGTCACTGCGCCCAGCACATCGCGTGATACACGTTACGGTTATCTCTTCTACAGATGCCGTCTTACGGCAGAGCCGGGTCTTGACGGAAAGGTATATCTCTCTCGTCCATGGCGTCCCTATGGGCAGACTGTCTATGCGGAGTGCTTCCTTGGCAGTCATATCAATGCCGAGGGATGGAACAACTGGGGCAGTGAAAGCAATGAGCAGACCGCGTTCTATGCCGAATATCAGAACGAAGGACCAGGAGCCGACATATCAAAGCGCGTGAAATGGGGTCGTCAGTTGCCTAATCTTCGCGGCTATACTGTGGCAGATGTGCTTGCCGGTCATGACAATTGGACACCAAGAAAATAGCCCGTTGCGTGCGGCATGATGTGAGAGTCATGCGACGGAAGTTATAAAGCAGAAGCGGAGAGCAGTGATGTTGTACTGTTCTCCGCTTCTATTTTTAATGCTTGTTGTTGCTCTGTTGCTGCCTTACAGACCGTCAATGCGGCGTCTCGTGAAGGCTTGTTGCGCTGCCACAGGAGCCGCAACGTCTGTCGTTTGGGTACTGACTACTTCAAGAATCCCTGTCTCTTTAATGCCGCCAGCAGCCCCTCTGACATCGCCTCGTTGTCCTTTTTCGTATATCTGCAGTCTGTAAACACCTGCGCCAGAGTCTCTTTGCCGTTCACTTCTACGAAATGTTTGTTCTCAGGCAGTGCCTCTTTCTCTGCATAGAAGCGGTCGATGTCCTGTGGTGTGT
>JAFQGS010000015.1 GCA_017415455.1 Prevotella sp. | reverse complement strand
GCCGATATTTCAAGATGTGAAATCTTAGTCTCTAAGCGTTATCGTAATCGCAGACTTGGCGAATATCTGAAAGAACTGGATTTGACAGAAGGTCGCAGTACTGGTATTCCAACAATCCAAAATGTTTTGGAAAACAATGGTTCACCCAGAGCTACAGTAGTTACAGACGATGAACGTACTTTCTTTAGAATAACTATTCCTTGTCACGAAGCAGCAGGAAATATTATTGCCGACATTGCACATAAAGATGGTTCACTGAAAGCATCTAAACGAGGTTCACTAAAAACTGCACTACAAAGTGCACCAGAAACTGCACTACAAAGTGCACCAGAAACTGCACTACAAATCATCAATGAAATTAGAAATAATCCTAATGTAACTCTTTCAGAGATTGCAGAAAAGATTGGTGTATCTCGACGTTGGATTGCGACTAATATGAAGCATCTTCAAGATACAGGAGTTGTTAAAAGAGTTGGACCCAACAAAGGTG
Source organism: Prevotella sp. (assembly GCA_017415455.1). Lineage (GTDB taxonomy): Bacteria > Bacteroidota > Bacteroidia > Bacteroidales > Bacteroidaceae > Prevotella. Next base: position 26,721 of record JAFQGS010000015.1, on the reverse strand, counting down.
GTCATTGGGAAATTATAGGATAGTTTAACCGTTAATATAGAACATAAGATGTTATTAGGACAAAAGATAAAAGAACTTAGGTTAGAGAATGGTGTTTTACAAAGACAATTAGCATCCCTTCTTGAGATTGACACCCCTATGTTTTCAAAAATTGAAAGAGGTGATAGACGTGCAAAACGCACACAAGTAATTCAAATTGCCAACTATTTCAATGTTGACGAAAAAGAACTTCTCACCCTTTGGGTTGCGGATAAAGTCCTCGATGCAGTGGAGGATGAAGAAGAATTAAAGTCAGATGCAATCAAAGTCGCTCAATCAAGCATAGCATTATAACAACATAATACGGGAACTTTATGGTATCATTTCATAGGGTTCCCGTATTCTCATATCTGATTATCAAAAGAATATATTCCACATTTCGGTTCAAACGTGGAGCCGTCTGTGCCCGTTCCACGTCTTGAGGCTCTCGCATTGCCCGATTGATCGAAACGAGCAACACCGAAAGCCCCACGATGATATATATAACAAGCCAATAAGGCCTGTATGTATATATACCCCATAGGGCGTCCCTTGTTGCTTTGTTTTTGATCAATCGATGAATTTGCGAGATTCCAAGACGCCAAAACCAAAGCGTACAGTTACGCCTTTTTTAGTAAATGTCTGCCCATCGCCTCTGCCCTTCGGGCTTTCGGCATAGGTGTGCAATGGCAAAGGTAGTTAATTATTATGAATTATGAATTAATAGTCGTGATTTTTTTAAATATAGCAATAAAATTATATGTGCGCACGTCAAATTATTGGCATCGCAAGTGCCCTGTTGCAGCGCTGTTTTCTGCGCCGGGCGGGTGCCTGAAAATGTAAAATGTTAAAAATCAAGCACTTTCCTTAATTTTAAATCTTAAAGAATCTAAATTGTCTGCTTAAATCATTGTTGTGGGTATTGCGTCTGTTGTAGCCGACAATCAAATCGTCCAATTTCCTTTCGCTATCTGTCATAATATATGAATTCCAAGTTACATATGTAATATAACAAAAGGCAAAAATCAATTTCTAAGGCAACTTTTTTGAAAACATTTATTCATCGATATTAGTCCAGAAACTCCTCTACTACATTAGAAATATTCTCGAAGAACATAACATAGTAGATAGGCATATATGTGATTCCGTTCTCAATATAGACTCTCTGCTCATTCGATAATACATAGGCTTTCTTTATATTGTACTCATCATTCGACAAGAACTTATCCAATGCACTATGCACCGTATAATCTTTGCCAGACTTCACCTCGATAGGGATATTTGACAAATTGTCGGCATCATCAATCAAATAGTCAACCTCACCGTTTTTCTTATTGTCATAGTAGTATAAATCATATCCATGAGCCTTTAACTCTTGTGCTACAACAGTCTCATAAATAGAACCGAGGTTTATACTCTTGATATCCGACATTACGGCCTTTATGTTGTTTCGGTAGAATATACTGGATAGAATACCGACATCATTCAAATAGAGTTTTAGTAGGTTCTTGCCACTATTCTCAACCAAAGGATATGTCGGTTTGCTGATGGCCCTTACCTCTAATGCAATGCCGGCAGATATAAGATAGTCAAACTCATCTAAGTAGTCATCGCTTCTTTTCCACTGTTTATCCTCTATACTCTTAATGACAACTCTCTTCTTTTTATTCTCAAGATTTGATGGAATCATATCAAAGATACGGCGTATCTTCAGTTTTCTGTCGTGCTCCTCCTCATATTTAGAAGCGTCAACGCCATATAAATCATGAGCCTCTTTCTGAATAGAACGAAATTCAACCACATTACGACTCTCTATGAATGTACGAACAGCCTTTGGCAAACCTCCAACCAATAGATACTTCTTGAAGAGATCCATAACCTTGTTGTGTATTGCTTCCGACAATGCCTCTTGTTTGTTGAAGCTCTCTCTCATGGCATTAATAGCAATTTCGCCTACACCATTGGCATACAAGAACTCCTCAAAGTCCATTGGATACATATGCTGCACATCCAAACTTCCGATAGGAACAGATTGAGTGTTCTTCAATGTCACACCGAGCAAAGAACCACTGGCGATATAAGTGAATTTCTTCTCTTCCATCAAGAACTTTACAAGAGTAAGAAGATGATCATAGGCTTGTATCTCGTCAATGAATACAAGAGTATTCGCACGTTCTTTCATCTTGTCTCCTGCGACAACACTCAAAGCCATATAAAAATCCTTCGTGGTTTTAGCGTCTGCGAAAACCCGGTCGCCCAATTTGTCCTCTTCCATATTTATCTCAATATAGTTAGAGAACATTTTTTCCCCCGTATGACGGATAATATATGTCTTGCCTATTTGTCGAGCACCATCAATCAAGAGCATTCTGTCAGAATCTGATGAGAGATATTCTTCAATCCGTTTTGTGATTTTTCTATATAACATATCACTGCCTGTTTCCTCGTGCAAAGATAATACATTTTTTTTGCACCGAGGTGCGTTTTCCTATGAAAAAATATTGCACCGAGGTGCGTTTTCTTATAAATAAACCTGTTTTAAAGGTGCGTTTTCCTAAAAAGTCAGCAACACATTGTAGCAGCCTCAAAAAAGCAGGTCTGCACGCGGAACGCCATGTGTAGAGTACGTCAGAGGCGTTGATGTGGCCAGGCCTGTCGTTGATGACTTTATCAGTGACTTTGCGGTTATGCAATCATCTGCATACCTAAAATGTTAAAAATCAAGCACTTTCCTTAATTTTAAATCTTAAAGAATCTAAATTGTTTGCTTAAATCATTGTTGTGGGTAATATGTTGTAAGTTACTGAAAATCAGCGGGTAAGATATGAATACGCCCGTACTATCCATGCTGTGTTACTATTGAAAATATGTGAAACCACTTCTGAATATGTATTTTTTTTACTAATTTTGCAATCGAAAACTTTACCTAACCTATTGTTTATTAGTCTTTTTCTAATAAAATACGGGTAATAAATCTACAGATTATAATGAGTAACAAAATATTCAGAACAATAGTATTATTGCTTTTTATCTGCGTGTCTCCATCTTTCGCGGAGCATGTGCGAGATGATGATGAGCGCTATGAGGAGATAGACAACTACGATTTCCTCTATGGAGACGCTGCGGCACAATATGATTATGACGTCATCGCTGTTGACAATATCCTTGATGAGGCTTTCTCTCATATAGGCAAGCGCTATCGCCGCGGGCTCTCCGGTCCTAACGCTTTCGACTGCTCCGGCTTTACAAGCTATGTGTATGCAAAGAACGACATCACGTTGAAGCGTTCTTCCCGCGAGCAGTACACACAAGGCGAGCCAGTGTCGAAGGAGAATCTGCAAAGCGGCGACCTCGTGTTCTTCACCAGTCCAGAGTCGGGCCGTTCAATAGGACACGTGGGAATAGTAGTGGATGTTGATCCTATCACAGGCAGCTTCAACTTCATCCACGCAAGCATAAAGGGCGTTAAGGTGAGCAACTCAAGTGAGAGATATTATTCTCGCAGATATGTAGGAGCTCGTCGTGTGATGTAATCAAATGAAATATCTAATAACTATAATCATGTTCTATAGCATGCTCACGGCATGCAAGTCAACGGGCAAAGACAAGCAGATGTCTATGCCCGTTGTTTTTTCTGACACCTTAGCGGCTGACTCCTCAGCGCAAAGCACCACCGGGCATGGCGGCTCGGCGGATGCGATGGCAGACACCCTGACCGTGGCTCTTACCGGCGACATAATGATGGGCACCACATATCCTGCCGTGATGCTGCCCGCCGACAGCGGAAAGAGGCTCTTCCTGCACGTGGCAGGCATCCTGCGCGGTGCCGACCTCGCTGTAGGCAACCTTGAGGGAACATTGTCGGACGATACCGTTGACACCTCCAAGCAGAAGAACGCTCACAGCTACTCGTTCCGCACCCCTACAGGCTACGGGGCACGTCTGAAAGAGGCAGGCTATGACTTCCTGAGCATGGCAAACAATCATTCCTTTGACTTCGGAATAGAGGGTGTCCGCTCGTCAGAGCGCACGCTGCGAGCCAACGGCATTGCCTATGCCGGCATAGCAGGCAGGACAGAGGTCGCTGTGGTGGAGCGTGGCGGAGTTAGATATGGCATCTGCGCCTTCGGGCACAATCATTACACTGTGATGCATATGCGTCATGACTATGCCAAGACACTTCTTGACAGCCTTGCCCGGATATCCGATGTCGTTGTAGTGTCATTCCACGGCGGCGCGGAGGGACGCAGTAAGAACCGTCTTCCCTATGGCAAGGAGACATTCCTGGGCGAGGACAGGGGCTCGCTGAGAGACTTTGCCCATTTCTGCATAGACAATGGTGCCGACATCGTTTATGGGCATGGTCCCCATGTGGTGAGATGCGTGGAGGTGTACAAAGACCGCTTCATAGCGTACAGCCTTGGCAACTTCTGCACCCCATACGGTATAAGCGTGGCAGGAACCTCAGGTTACGCTCCGGTGGTGAGGGTCAATATGCTGCCCGACGGCACATTCGTCAGCGGCAAGGTCCACTCCTTCATACAACGTCGTGGCGTTGGTCCGTGTGCCGACACCCTAAATATTGTGGCCTCAGAGATGAAGCGCCTCACCGAGCTTGACGTTACCGGCAGTCCCGTCAGGATGGACAAGCTGGGGAACATAAGCAGGAAGGAATAGGCGGAACCAGAGAGCATGACCTGTTCTCGCAGAATAATTGTAGTTTTAAGTGACAGTTTTTTATGTTCAGACTTCCGCAAAACTGTCATGCGTGTACGTTGAAAAAACTGTCCTCAGAGTGATGCCGTGAGAAAACAAACTGTCTTCCGCTTAAAAAACCAGGTTTTTCCCGACAACTTTTCCAATAACTGAATTTTTATCGTTTGCTGATTTTAATCCATTGATAATCAGTGGATTATAAGTATATTACCTGCTTTTGATGTGCTCAGACGCATTGTTCTGTGTAATCATAGACGTGAAATCGCACGCCCTTTTCATATTAATCGCATTGGCATATCGTATAAATCGTCGTGTCATGCCTATGCCATGATGCTGCGTTTGATGCCCGAACAGACTCTGTTTGATGCCTGAATAGAGAGCCATGGCGGCGGGATGGCTGCATGATATCCTATATAACTTAAGATGATTTATATGATATGACGAGACGATATACGTCAAATCGTTGCGCACAGGTGGCGGGAAGGACGTGAAAGAGCGCTGTGCGGCATGCCTTTTTCTGCGGAAATGGCGCTGAAAAAATCAATAATCCGCTCCATTAAGGCATCATTCTGCTTTGTTAACATTCGGAAACTGCTCTCATGACGTCGCTCTTTTGTTGCGAAAAGGCATCAAACAGGGCGCTGTTTTTTCTATTTTGAGAGTTGCGTTTGTCAAAAAAAAAGAACAAAAAAAGCGCCTTTCCTCACCTGACGTATGGATGATTTTTCTTGTGCGTTCTTGTATGTAGTGACACAAAAAAAGACTTGTCCGTACAGACAAGTCTTCTTTATCTTTTTGCGTTCTAAGGTTTTTAGCCCTTTGCTGCGATAGTTCTCTTCTCCTTGATGCGAGCCTTCTTACCAGTGAGCTTGCGGAGATAGTATAACTTGGCTCTACGAACCTTACCGCGCTTGTTTACCTCAATGCTCTCGATGTTTGGTGACTCGATTGGGAAGATACGCTCTACACCAATTGTTCCAGACATCTTGCGAACCGTGAAACGCTTTTTGTCCTCGTGACCGTTGATTTTGATTACAACACCACGATAGAGCTGGATACGCTCTTTTGTACCCTCGATAATTTTGTAAGCGACAGTGATTGTGTCACCAGGAGCGAACTCTGGGAACTTCTTGCCGGTTGCAAATGCTTCTTCAGCAACTTTAATTAAATTCATTTTTTGTGATAATTAAATTTGTTTATCGTTCCAACGCAACATGGCTCGCAACTCTTCTGTGGCCAGCGGTTACGCGGAAAAGCGGTGCAAAGGTAATACTTTTTCCCTTATATGCCAACAATTGCGTGCCTTTTTTTACGAAAAGTCTTCATTATCATGACTTTATGCCACGCTGCAGGGCTTCTCTTACTCCTCCGTCCTCCTTTATCTGCTTTAAGATTTGTGCTCGCGAAACCAGAGTGAGAAAATACGTACAGGTGAGTGGCATATAACTGAATATGAATGTTCTTGCATGTTATTTAACATCTGTTTTAATATCTTTTTTGTGTGCTTGCGCAAAACAATGTATCTTTGTAAATGCTTTAAAACGTCACGATTATGGTAAGAAATATTATCCTTGGGATTTCAGCCTTGCTGGTGCTGCTGTCATCCTGCTCGCGTCAGCAATATTGCCTTGACAGTGTTCAGAGAGAGCGTCTGCTTGTGGATGAGCGTTATGATGGGGCGCAAGATGCGTCGGTGGAGAAGTTTATAGCGCCATACAGGCACGTGGTGGACAGCATGATGAGTCCGGTGGTGGGGCAGACGGCACGCTATCTGTCGGCATCACGCCCGGAGAGTGCGCTGTCCAACCTGCTCGCAGACATACTGGTGTGGGGCAGTGCAAGATATAACGAGGCACCACATTTTGCCGTGTATAACATGGGCGGCATAAGAGCGGCGTTTGCGGAAGGCAATGTCCGTGTGGGCGATGTGGTGGACGTGGCGCCTTTTGAGAATAAGATATGCTTCCTGACGCTCTCAGGCACAGACGTTCTTGAGCTTTTCTCGCAGATAGCATCAGTGGGAGGCGAGGCTGTGAGCAAAGGAGTAGAGCTGGAGATAGACAAGAAGGGCAGGCTCATCTCCGCCAGAATACATGGCAAGCCGGTGTATCCCGATGCCGCTTACCGCGTGGCTACGATTGACTATCTGGCTCAGGGTAATGACAAGATGGAGGCTTTCAAGCGCGGCACCAATGTCAACGCTCCGTCGGGCGAGAGCAATAACGTGCGCTATGTGATAATGGATTATTTCAGGGAGAAGGCCTCTGAGGGTAAGAAAGTAGATGCGGCTGTAGAAGGAAGGATAAAGATTCTGTAACAGACGACGGCAGGCGGGCATGGAGAAGAGCCTGTAAGGGGTTGCGCCGCCTGATTGAAATATGGAACATTCTAAATAGAGTAAAGACAAGAATATGAAAAGATTACTGACAGCGATGATAATAGTGGTGTCGGCAGCGATACAGGTTGTTGCTCAGAAACAGCTGACGGTGCTTCACACTAATGACACACACAGTTGCGTAATGCCGCTTAATCCCAATCTCGCCGACACCCTCGTGGCTGGCAGGGGCGGCTATATAAGGCGCCTGGCGCTGCTGGAGGAGGAGAGGGCGAAGCATCCAGGCCTGCTGCTCTTTGACACAGGCGACTTCTCACAAGGCTCACCTTATTATTCCATCTTTAAGGGAGAGGTGGAGGTGCAGCTGATGAACCGCATGCGCTATGATGCTGTTGCGATAGGTAATCATGAGTTTGACTTCGGTCTTGAGAACATGGCGCGCATCTTCAGAATGGCGAATTTCCCTGTCGTTTGTGCCAATTATGACTTCAAGGGCACTCCCGTGGAAGGGCTGGTGAAGCCTTATGTGGTAGTGGAACGTGACGGTATCCGCATTGGAGTGTTTGGAATCGCACCTCAACTGGAGGGACTTGTCTTTGCGCAGAACTGTGAGGGAGTGAAGTATCTGGACCCTATAGCAACGGTGAAGGGCATTGTGAGGAAGCTGAGAAAGGAAGAGAAGTGTGACGTCGTGATATGTCTCTCACACTTAGGCTGGGACATTGAGGGTGTGGATGACACCGAACTGGCGGCACAGACACGCGACATTGACCTGATACTTGGCGGACACACGCATACATATATGCCTTCGCTGGAATATACGGAGAACCTTGACGGTATGCCGGTGCCGAACGACCAGAACGGCAAACATGGCGTTTTTGTGGGTAAGATGTCGCTGAAGGTGGTGAGAAAATAGTTAAGACCAGTGTCAGGTTCTCACCATATTGCGGCTGGCGTCTATCCTGAGGAAGATGAAAAGCAATATGGTGAATCCCCATAATGACGAGCCACCATAACTGAAAAATGGTAACGGGATACCGATTACGGGTGTAAGTCCGAGCACCATGCCCACGTTTATGAACAGGTGGAACAAGAAGATGCTGAGCACGCAATATCCGTAGATGCGCCCGAACCTGAACGTCTGGCGCTCGGATATGGCTATAAGGCGTAGGATGAGGGCAAGGAAGAGTAACAACACAATGGCTGAGCCAACAAAGCCTGTCTCTTCTCCTACGGTGCAGAATATAAAGTCGGTTTCCTGCTCCGGCACAAACTTCAGCTTCGTCTGTGTTCCGTTGAGCAGTCCTTTGCCGCTGAGTCCGCCCGAACCAATGGCAATAACGCTCTGATGTACATTGTAACCCTCTTTCTTAAGGTCCTGTGTCAGACCGAGCAATACGTTGATACGTGTCTTCTGATGGTTGCCCAGGCTGTTGAAAAAACTGTTTGACGAGTAGTGGAACAGCACTGACGCAAATGTGAAAAACGCTATAAGGTAGAGGCTCTTGAGGCGTGCGCCGAGTCCGCGCCACACAAGATAGACGGCTGTGGACAGGCTTATGGCAAGCATTCCCCACTGAATGTCGAAGGCAATAACAAACTTTGATATCAGAATAAGTGCCAGGGTGGCAGCGATACTATATAATAATATGTATAGATGGAGCCTTTTCTCTTTGGTGTAAAGGCGCACCAGTCCTGCGGTGAATATCTGAATGAGCAGCAATACGATAAAGCTGCCGGCAGAGGTAGGGGTGTCCCAGAAGGCGACCTCTGCGTATTTGATTCCCAAGACGAAGTATATCACAGCCGCAACGCCGGAGAAAAGCACGCAGCCCGGCATGCCCTCGCGATAAAACATGAGGAAGAAAGACAGATAGACAAGCGCTGAGCCTGTCTCTTTCTGGCAGATGATGAGCACCATCGGAATGAATACCACGGCAAAAGCGGCAATGAAGTCCCTCCATTTGAGCATGTTAAAGCCATAGGTACTCATCAGTTTGGCAACAGCAAGGGCTGTGGCGAACTTGGCAAACTCGGCTGGTTGCATGCGCAGAGGTCCCAGCACGATCCACGATTTGGAACCTTTTATCTCATTGGGGTTGAAGATAGTGGCAAAGAGTAATAGCAGAAGTATTGCGTATATGATATAGGCAAAGGTGTCATAGAACCTGTCGTCGAGCATCAGCAATACAAAACCGAGGCATATAGAGGTGCCTATCCATACAATCTGCATGCCTGATCGTGTGGACAAACTTAGCAGGTCGGTCTCTCCGAATGTGAAACTTGCGCCGCAAACGCTTATCCATCCGCAGACGAGAAGTGTTATGTAAATGGCTATCGTCACCCAGTCGAGCGACTTCCATACGCTTGTTTGTCTGTTACTCTGCCTTGCCATAGTATATATGTTTCTTTTGGAATGTCTCAGCTTTCTTCTCAGATTCTGGTGAAAGCTTGCCTTTTATGTACTTCTCCATTATCAGTGCGCCTATAGGAACACCATAGTCGGCACCGAATCCGCCGTTCTCCACATACACGGATACGGCAATCTTCGGCTGGTTCATAGGTGCGAAGCCCATGAATATGGAGTGGTCGCGGCCGCGGTTCTGCGCTGTTCCCGTCTTGCCGCACACCTCATAGTCGGCACGGTTGGCAGCCCGGCATGTTCCTCCTGTCACCGCACTGCGCATGCCTGCTACCACATAGTCGTATGCCTTGCGGCTTGCCATGGTCTGATGTTTCTCCCTGAACTTGTCGTCAAGTGGCATGTCCTTCACCTTTCTTACGATGTGCGGTGTGTAATAGTAGCCTCTGTTGGCAATGGTAGCTCCCAGATTGGCAATCTGAAGAGGTGTAAGATTCACCTCACCCTGCCCGATGGAGATACTGATGACAGTAAGTCCGTTCCATGATTTGTTATAATGCTTGTCGTAATACTCGGCATTTGGTATCAGTCCTCGTTTCTCACCTGGGAGGTCAATGCCAAGCTTATAGCCAAAGCCCATGCTCACCATATAGTCTCTCCAGATATTCATCGACTCCTGGACGGTCTTGTATTTGCTGCGGTTTGACAACATATAGTAGAGTCCCCAGCAGAAATATGCGTTGCATGAGGTGCTTATTGCCGGCACGATGCTTGCCGGAGAAGCATGTCCGTGGCATCCCACCTTGAGTCCTCTGTGGTAGAATCCTCTGTGACAAGGGTATGCCGTGTGTGGAGTTATGATACCCTCCGTAAAGAAAGTGAGAGCCTGCGACGTCTTGAAAGTAGAGCCGGGAGGATACTGTCCCATAACAGAACGGTTGAGCAGAGGCTTCTGCGGGTTAAGCGCCAGTTGTGAATGCATCTTTCCTCTGTTACGTCCTACCATGTTTCTTGGGTCAAAGGTGGGTGATGATACCATGCAAAGTATCTCTCCTGTGGCAGGTTCTATGGCAACGATGCTGCCTATCTTGCCTTCCATCAGCCTTTCTCCAAGTGCCTGAAGCTCTATGTCTATGCTGAGAGTAAGGTCTTTTCCCGCAACGGGTCGCTTGTCGAATGCTCCTTGTTGGTATTTGCCCTGTATGCGTCCTTGTACGTCTCTGAGCAGAATCTGCATTCCTTTCTCTCCTCTCAGCACGTCTTCGTATGACTTCTCAACGCCTTGCTTGCCGATGTAGTCACCTCTCTGGTAGTAGTCGTCATTGTCAATGTCGCCCTGAGACACCTCTGCCACGTCGCCAAGAACATGCGCGGCGTATGGCATTGTGTACTGTCTTATGCTTCTGCGTCTTACGTAAAAGCCTGGGAAACGGTATATCTTTTCCTGGAAAACACTGAATTCCTCGTTGGATAACTGGCTCAGGAACAGCTGCTGTGTATATCTGGAATATCCAGGATTCTTATTACGGTCTTTTATCTCAGCCATTCTTTCCTTGAAGAAATCAGGTGTTATGCCAAGCGTCTCGCAAAAGTCAAGGGTGTCTATTCTGTCTTTCTGCTCGTTCATCACCACCATGACATCGTATGCGTGCTGGTTATATACAAGCAGTTTGCCGTTTCTGTCGGTTATGATTCCACGTGCGGGATATTCCACTTTCTTAAGAAGCGCGTTGCTGTCAGCGTTCTTTTTGTAGTCGTCGCTCATTATCTGTAGCGTGAACAGGCGTATGAGGTAGATTATGACAATAAGAATTGCCACTCCGCCAATTACGAATTTCCTGTATTCAAACTCATAGCCGCTTCTCATTTCAACGCAATCAGAGTGAGGTTTGTTGATTTGTTATTTCCTGTTCAGATTCTCAACGCACAGTATGAGAACCGTTGTCAGTATCGTGCTTCCTATTATGTTCTTCACCCATTGTAGCAGATTGAAGAAGCTGAAGGCCTCTAACGTGAAGAATACAGTGCAGTAAAGAAGTACGCATAATGTGGTGTAATAGATGAATTTGCCTGAACCCATGGTCTTCATGGCAGGGTGCAGGTTGTCGTCAGTCTCTCTTTGTGTGAAGAGAGAGAGCAGTGCCGGCTGCAGAAAAGCCAGCAGTGTCATTGTTCCGGCAGCCAGTCCGGGTGTGTTTGAGAATATGTCGATGGTCAGTCCGAGTGCAAATCCCCACAGCATGATGCCCCATCGGCTGCTGTCACGGTCCATTTTCAGTACGAAATACACGTATAGCAGTGGCGTTGCGCATGCAAATAGCCTTATATGATTTAGCACAAGCACCTGTACAAGGCATAATATTGCGAAGAGTAATATGCGTTTCAGTATCTCAATAGTCATATTATCCTAATTGCCGTTATTGGTTTTCAATGAGTCTTCAGCCGCTCTCATGAGGTCGATACGCTCCTTCATGATGGTGTTGTCGATAACACATACGTCCCTGAGACTGCCGAAGTCGGTGGTGAGTTTCACCTGAACCCTGTATGACAGTCCGTCGCTTGAGTTGTAGACATGCTGTATCTGTCCTACGATTATTCCTGAGGGGAAGATTGCTGAGTATCCGCTTGTCTCCACGATGTCGCCAAGTTTGAATCTGGCATGTCGTGGCACATCGTCAACATAAGCCATGTTCCGGTCCTTTCCGTCCCAGTGCAGGTATCCGTAATATCCTCTCTGGCGTATTGCCACACTGATGTTCGATCTGGAATTGAGTACAGGTATCACCACGGAGTAATGCTCAGATGCAAGGTAAACGACTCCGACCACTCCGTTTCCGCATGCCACACCCATGTCTTTTCTCACTCCGTCGGCGTGTCCTTTGTCAATAGTTATGAGGTTGTCAAGCCTGTTCAGCGTGTTAGAAATGACCTTTGCCGGTATCAGTTGATATCCCGCCAGCAAGTCATATTGGGCCTTCTGCAGTTTGTTGGTGTCCTTTTCTGCCTCCAACTTGCTGTTAGTCAGGGCCTTTACTTGCTGCTCAAGGTACAGGTTGCGGCTTGTAAGCTGTGCGTTTCGCTCTGAGAGGCTGAAGAAATTGTGCACAGCCGCCTCAAACTCGTATATCTTCCCTGCGACGGCATTTGCCGAAGAGAAGAATACGCTGCTCTGATAACTGTTGTATCTGAACAACAGTATCATGCTTAAAACCTCAAGAATCAGGAATACAACCCAGTGAGTGTTCTTGGAAATAAATGCTAAAAGATTACGCATTGGAGCCGTTGATACATCTGCGTATGCAAGCAAGTGCCAGTGCGGTTGTTACGCCATGAATGCTGTCCGGCGCTTTCTGCCGTCGGGCATGGTGTCCTGCCGTCGTTCGTGCAGCGCCCTGTGACTTGGCGTCAGACGTTTGGAAACAACCTGACACTATGTTGCTTATATGTATGATATGTGCGCATGTCCTTGCGGCATGCGCACTTTTATTATCTCATGAGGAACTGGAAACGATCTACGTTCTTCAGTGCTATGCCCGTACCTCTTGCCACACTGTGGAGAGGGTCTTCTGCAACATGGAACGGAATCTTTATCTTGTCGTAGAGACGTTTGTCCAGACCGCGCAGCAATGCGCCGCCGCCAGTAAGGTAAATGCCGTTCTTCACGATGTCGGCATACAGCTCAGGCGGTGTGTTCTCGAGTGCTCTCAGTACGGCATCCTCTATCTTTGCGATTGTCCTGTCTATGCAGTGTGCAATCTCCTGATAGCAAACCGGCACCACCATAGGCAGTGCTGTCACCTTGTTAGGGCCGTTAACGATGTAGTCCTCAGGCGCCTCGTCGCCCAGGTCGGTAAGAGCTGAGCCTGCATGAATCTTTATTCGCTCCGCCATACGCTCGCTGACGCGCACGTTATGCTGTCTGCTCATATACTCCTGAATATCTCTTGTGAGGTCGTCGCCCGCTGTACGTATTGAGCTGTTTGATACAATGCCTCCCAGGGAGATAACGGCAATCTCCGTACTTCCGCCACCTATGTCCACAATCATGTTTCCTTCCGGTGCTTCTACGTCAATACCTATACCTATGGCAGCGGCCATTGGCTCGAATATCAGATATACGTCGCGGCCGTCGGCATGCTCGGCAGAGTCGCGTACGGCGCGCAGCTCCACCTCAGAAGAGCCTGAAGGCACGCCAATCACCATGCGTAGTGACGGGCGGAAGAAGCGGTTTCCGGTGTGAACCATTTTTATAAGTCCCCTCATCATCTGCTCGCATGCGGTGAAGTTTGCTATTACTCCGTCGCTAAGAGGGCGTATTGTCTTTATATTGTGATGTGTCTTCCCGTCCATCATCTTTGCTTTCTCACCAACGGCAATCATCTTGTCGGTGCGGCGGTCGAGTGCAACAACTGACGGTTCGTCTACGACAATCTTGTCATCGCTGATGATTATCGTGTTGGCTGTTCCCAAGTCCATGGCTATTTCCTGGACGAATGAAAAAAATCCCATATCTCTGTTATATTAAAAAATTGTTTGAAACAACGTCGGCTTGTGCCGTGTCTTAATCTACTTGCTCGTGTTTTCTGAAAAAAAGAGGGAAAAATAGCCTGAGCTTGTGGCGTCAGGCTTTTATGCTGTCGGCCTTTGCTACCGTCGCTTTGCGGTTGCAAGGCTTCGGTGTCTTATTTGCTAAACCATTCGTGTATGGCAGTGTCGTAGTGGCTGCTTACGCCGAATGCTCGTGTGGCGAACATCTTTCTGTCCTCGATGTCGGTGCATGCGCCCTTCTCGTTCAGTATGTCAAGCAGCACAGAATATTCTGCCTTGCTTGGAACAATCACCACGTCTTTGAAGTTCTTTGCTCCCGCGCGAATCAGTGATATGCCGCCTATGTCAATCTTCTCGATGATGTCTGCCTCGCTGGCACCGCTTGCAACGGTAGCCTCAAAAGGATAGAGGTCAACGATTACGAGGTCTATCTCTGGTATCTCGTATTGCTTCATCTGCTCCTGGTCGCCCTCGTTGTCGCGACGTCCGAGGATTCCACCGAATACTTTCGGGTGTAATGTCTTGACGCGTCCGCCCAGTATTGACGGGTAAGTGGTAACGTCTTCTACTGCCTGACACTCATAGCCAAGCGATTCAATGAACTTCTGTGTACCGCCGGTAGACAGGAATTTCACTCCTTCCGCATTCAATTTTGCGAGCAACTCATCAAGTCCGTCTTTGTGAAATACGGACACCAACGCTGTCTTTATCTGTTTACTTTCTGCCATATTATAATGTATATTAAAAAATAGAGTGTGCAAAGATAATAAAAAGACATGACTACTGCATAATTTTAAACTTAAAATATTCTGATTTTTAATGTTAAAATATCAAATGTCAACTGATGAAACTGTTTCCGCTCTTTTTTCAATGCGATTGGAAGATGTGGCAGAGAGGTGTCTGGGAATGTAATTCTTTAAACTTATTTTAACAAATGACGCAATCCGAGAATTGCCGTTTAATGAACTATAACTATGTTGGATGCGAAAAGGGCAGTTCTCGCATAGGAAAGAGCCAAATATGAAGCGCTTCTCGCTTATAGGTGAATGAAACTGTGGCGGGGTAGTGGGTGTGCTCTGCTTTCTGTCTTGTAACAATCTGATACATAGTTGTTTGTGGATAAGCTGGTTGCTTGATGAGCTTGCGTTGTTCTAAAGATGCCCTCCGCTTTGTGCCTGAATACACACTGGAAAGGCATTGTCTGGACTGTGAGTTATGCCGGAATGGCGGCTGAAAGATGCTTGAGCGCGGTGTCTGTGTGGCTGTTTGAGGCGGTTGCCGGTATGCAGGTATTTATGGAAAAATATACGTCCTCAGGCTGTTTGATGCCCAATCGCATCACGTATGCTCATGGAATTCTGTGCGGAGGGTGCTTGAAAGAGGAGTGACAAGCGCTGGAAAAGCATCAAATGGGAGGTCTGACATGCTGGAACTGGTTTTTAAGCGCAACTTATATTTAATACATATTAAGAATAATATTGTTAAAAAATGCTGATAACGCACGCCCCTTTGCGGGGCACTTGGTGAATTGTTGCCGCTGCTCCCGGCGTTGTCCGTGGTCGGTGTTGTCGTCTTCGGATTTGTGCAAGATGTCAATACGCAGTGCCACTGATGTGCAATCGTATCCTGACTGGTATGGATAAAAAAATAAGACAGAGCCCGAATGGATTCTGTCTTATTAGTAGCGGGACCCAGGATTGAACTGGGGACCTCATGATTATGAATCATGCGCTCTAACCAGCTGAGCTATCCCGCCATGTGATTGCTGATTGCGGGTGCAAAGGTAACATAAAAAATCAAATACGCAAAAATATTTTCAGTTTTTTATTGATTTGTCGAATAAAAAACGTATTTTTGTAAACAGAACACCTATGAAACATATTTCTGACAATGGAAAAACATAAAATTCAAATCGAAAGAGAATTGCATTGCAGGTCATCAAATATCATTTGGTCTCTGCTTAGTACTGCCGAAGGTCTGGAGAAATGGCTTGCTGACAGCGTTCAGAGAAACGGCAAGGTGTTAAGTTTCCGCTGGGGAGAGTTGTGGCAGAGCCATGAGGTGCGCACAGCTACCATCATCAAGGAGGCAAAGGACAAGTACATCAGGTTCAGATGGGACGAGGATGCCGATGAGGACGCCGACGTTTATTGTGAGTTTAAGATTGAGAAGAGCGACATCACCAATGACTATATTCTCACGATAACCGATTATGCCGACGAGGATGATGTGGACACTATCACCGATTTGTGGGAGAACAACCTCGAGCAACTGCACCGCTCTACCGGTCTCTGATGTCATCTGCCGTGGGGCGCGGCAGCTTTGGCAGTGTGAGCAACGCACAGCAATGCGTACATTATTAATATAAAAAAAGAGGAAAAATACTTATTTCTGACTTTTTTGTAGTAATTTTGCACGCCGTTATGCCATAAAAGCATACTGCGTTGACAATGTTACGAATTAAGAAATTAGACATATTCATTGCGAAGAAATTTATTTTGCTCTTCTTTGCCACCTTCTTCATCTGCCTGTTTGTGCTGATGATGCAGTTCCTGTGGAAATATGTCAATACTCTTATAGGCAAGGGACTCTCCATGGAAGTGCTCGCGCAGTTCTTCTGGTATATGAGTCTTATGCTTGTTCCGAGAGCACTTCCGCTCGCAATATTACTATCCTCGCTTATTACTTACGGAAACCTTGGAGAGAGCAGTGAGCTCACTGCCATCAAGTCGGCAGGCATATCGCTCTTCCAGTCGTTCCGCTCGCTTATAGTGATAGTGGTGTTTGTCTTCTTCGGCTCTCTCTATTTTCAGAACGTCATAGGTCCCAACGCCAACATGTCGTTCTCAAGGCTTCTGATATCTATGCAGCAGAAGAGCCCCGAACTGGAGATACCTGAAGGCATTTTCTATGACGGAATACCCGGATGTAACCTCTATGTGCAGAAGAAAGACCTTGACACCGGAATGCTATACGGCATAATGATATACCGCATGACAGACAGTTATGAGGACGCTGCGATAATATTGGCAGACAGCGGAATGCTGCAGTCAACCGCGGAAAAGAAACACCTGGTGCTTACGCTGATAAACGGAGAGTGGTTTGAGAACATGAAGTCGCAGGAGTTCTCTGGCACGGCAAGTGTTCCTTACAGGCGGGAAACCTTCTATAAGAAAAAGATTGTGCTTGATTTTGACGCCGACTTTAACATGTCAGACGCCAACTCGCTGTCAAACAACGCACAGGCCAAGAGCTTCAAGGAGATTGCACACGACAAGGACTCACTTGAGCAGAGCTATGACAGCATAGGACGGGTGTTCTATAATGACATAAAGCGCGGATGGGTGAT
The DNA here is from genome assembly GCA_017415455.1 of Prevotella sp. GTDB lineage: Bacteria > Bacteroidota > Bacteroidia > Bacteroidales > Bacteroidaceae > Prevotella. Next base: position 9,393 of record JAFQGS010000015.1, on the reverse strand, counting down.
AACCGGCCGAACAGCCAAAGACTCTGTAAGGGCGGCAAGGATGGCTGCCACGAAAACGTTTAACATAGATTCCTTGTATGCGAAAAAGAGCACTGAGGGCAGGCTTGAGGTGGTGAATGCGGCGCTGGAGAAAGTGAACGACGACATAAGAGGGCTCGACTACAAACGCCTTATAACGGCTGATGGCGACAAGCTGATACGCCAGCACGAGATAGAAAATATAAGAAAGGTGACGCTGGCATTATCATGCATACTCTTCTTCTTCATCGGAGCGCCGCTCGGAGCTATCATCAGGAAGGGAGGACTGGGCGTTCCGGTTATCATATCGGTGCTGGTCTTCATCGTATACTTCATCTTTGACAACTCGGGTTACAGGATGGCGCGTGGCGGTATGTGGACGGTGTGGTTCGGGATGAGCATATCCACGATGGTGCTGACGCCTCTTGCCATATTCGTTACATATAAGGCGAACAAAGACTCATCAGTGTTTAACATCGATGCGTATAAGAATGTGGTTATGAAGATGCTGGGACTGAGGTCGAAGAGATACATAACGCGCAAGGAGGTGATAATAAACGATCCCGACTATGTGGCTGACGCCATGCGACTGGAGGCAATCAGCAACCAGACCTTGGCTTATGAGGAGGAGCATAGCCTTCTGAAAGCACCTGACTTCATAAAAGTGTTCTTCAAATACAGCCCCGATCACGACATAGAGGCTATTAATGAAGACCTTGAGGCGGTGATAGAAGACTTGGCGAACACCAAAGACAAGGTGATTCTTACAGAGATAAACAAGTATCCTTTCATGACAACAACGGCGCATACAAGGCCGTTTGAGCATAAATGGCTGAATATAACAGCGGCGGTGCTGATACCGATAGGTGTGTTCCTGTACTTCAGAATGTGGTGGTTCAGGCTGAGGCTGATGCGAGACTTGCGTGTTATCAGAAGCACAAATGCGGTCATGATAAAGCGTATTAAGGAAATAACTGAGGACAAGATGCAATAAAGCAGTCCGGAAATTACATATGTGTATATAATATAGGTATAAGAATAGAATGGAAAATCTAAAGTTAAACAGCATAGAAGAGGCGATAGCGGATTTCAAGGAAGGAAAGTTCGTGATCGTTGTTGATGACGAGGACAGGGAGAATGAGGGCGACCTGATTATTGCTGCAGAGAAAATAACAGCGGAAAAGGTTAACTTCATGCTTAAATATGCCCGCGGACTGCTCTGCGCACCGACTACAATATCACGTTGCAAGGAGCTGGATCTGCCACATCAAGTGTCTGATAACACATCAATGCTTGGCACGCCATTCACGGTGACAATAGATAAGCTGGAGGGATGCAGCACAGGTGTGTCAGCGCATGACCGTGCTGAAACAATAAAGGCTCTTGCTGACCCGGAGTCAAAGCCGAGCTCGTTCGGACGCCCAGGACATGTAAGTCCGCTGTATGCTCAGGACAACGGAGTGCTCAGGAGAAGCGGACATACGGAGGCAACGATAGACCTGTGCCGTATGGCTGGGCTCTATCCTGCGGGTGCTCTCATGGAGATTATGAACGAGGACGGCACAATGGCAAGGCTGCCGGAGCTTATAGAGTTCGGAAAAGAGCATGACATGAAGGTTATATCCATAAAGGATATGATAGCATACCGACTGAAAAAGGAGTCGCTTGTGGAAAAAGGTGAGGAGGTGGACATGCCGACCGAGTATGGAGACTTTAAGCTTATTCCTTTCAAACAGACAAGTAACGGACTGGAGCATATAGCACTGATAAAGGGAGAATGGCAGGAGGATGAGCCTGTTCTCGTAAGAGTACACTCGTCATGTGCTACCGGAGACATTCTGGGAAGCAAACGATGTGACTGCGGTGAGCAACTGCATAAGGCCATGAGAATGATAGACAAGGCTGGAAAAGGCGTCGTCGTATATATGCAACAGGAAGGAAGGGGCATAGGACTGATGAATAAGATTGCCGCATATAAGCTTCAGGAAAAGGGACTTGACACAGTGGACGCAAACGTACATCTGGGCTTCAAGCCTGATGAGAGAGATTATGGATGTGGCGCTCAGATACTGAGGGAACTGGGTGTGCGCAAAATGAGGCTTATGACCAATAACCCGGTGAAGAGAATCGGACTGGAAGCTTATGGTCTGGAGATAATAGAGAATGTGCCGATAGAGGTTACTCCTAATGAGCATAACATAAAATATCTGGAGACAAAACAAAAGAGAATGGGGCATAATCTTCATATCTAAAATGCCTACACCTTATTATATTATATATAAGAAGGAGGGTAGGGTGTAATAAACAGGCATTTTTTACGTTAGAAAATAAGAGATAATAGAATAAAACTAATAAAAGCATTACAAGGGAAATGGCAAAATTATCAGAGCGCCTGAACCGTCTTGCGCCATCGGCTACACTGGCAATGTCGCAGAAAAGCGGAGAGATGAAGGCACAGGGAATTGATGTTATCAACATGAGTGTAGGTGAACCGGATTTTAATACACCTGATCATATAAAAGATGCAGCCAAGAAGGCGATTGACGAAAACTATTCAACATACTCTCCAGTGCCTGGATACGCAGATTTGCGTAAGGCTATATCAGAGAAGCTGAAGAAGGAAAACGGACTGGAGTATGGCATAAATGAGATTCTGGTGTCTAACGGAGCTAAGCAAAGTGTGTGCAATGCTATAATGGCACTGGTTGATGATGGCGAGGAGGTTATTATACCGGCACCTTATTGGGTGAGCTATCCGCAGATGGTGAAGCTGGCAGGTGGCGAGCCTGTTGTTGTTGAGGCTGGTTTTGAGCAGAACTTTAAGATGACTCCGGAGCAGCTGGAGGCGGCTATAACTCCAAAGACAAGAATGCTTATATTGTGCTCTCCAAGCAATCCTACAGGAAGCGTGTATTCGGCAGATGAACTGAAGGGACTTGCAGAGGTTATTCTGCGCCATGAGGATTTGTTCGTTCTCGCTGATGAGATTTATGAGCATATTAATTATACAGGAAAGCATAACAGCATTGCCGAGATACCGGGAATGAGAGACAGGGCTATCATAGTGAACGGTGTCTCAAAAGCTTATGCTATGACTGGATGGCGTATTGGATATATAGCTGCGCCAGAATGGATAGTGAAAGGATGTAACAAATTGCAGGGACAATATACAAGTGGACCTTGCTCGGTAAGCCAAAAGGCGGCAGAAGAGGCATATGTCGCATCGCAGGAATGCGTTGAGGAGATGAGAGTTGCATTTGAACGCAGACGTGACCTCATAGTGGAATTGGCAAAAGACATACCAGGACTTGAGGTGAATGTGCCAGAGGGAGCCTTCTATCTCTTCCCTAAGTGCAGCAGCTTCTTTGGTAAAAAATATGGAGAAAAGGTAATTAACACCTCAACAGACTTGGCTATGCTCTTACTGGAGGAAGGACACGTGGCTACTGTTGCCGGTGATGCTTTCGGTGATCCGGACTGTTTCAGAATGAGTTATGCAACAAGTGATGATAATATCCGTGAGGCAATGAGACGCATCAAGGAAACATTGGCAAAAGTAAAATAATTAAAAGGAGAGGATACTTATATATAATATGTATTAAACTAATATAGAATAGGAGATTATTTGCATATCTTTATTTTATGAATGATATATCGTATTGTTACTATTGAATTATCCATCAAATAGCATTCGAATATTTATCATTTTCTAAAAAAAGATTGTTAAAACTCTTTAACAACTATGTTTGTTTCTTATAAATTACTATCTTTGCAAATAGTAAACCCTAAAATAAGAATCTAATATTATAAAAATAAGTATTTCTACATCTAATAAATATAATTAAGAAAGAATTTTTTACAACTTAAATTTATTAATAACTAAAAAATTAAATTCAAATTATGGCAACTAAGCAAAAAGTAGCAAGTCCTAAGAAAAGCAAGGGCTTCACAGGTATCAAATCAGCGATTTGGGTAATGTTAATCTGCTTGTGTCTCGGTTATGGTTTCTGGTACTTCGTACTCGGTAATCCAGCTAACTTTGCAGGCGGTACAAAAGAAGGTGCACCTATCAACCTTATGGGTACAGTTTACCATGGTGGTGTAGTTGTAGGTCTTATCTTTACTCTCTTGCTCACAGTGGTAGCATTAAGTATTGAGCGCTATTTCGCTCTTCGTACTGCTTTCGGTACAGGTTCACTTACAAAGTTTGTTGCAGAGATTAAGGCTGCAATCAAAGCTAATGATTTCAACGCAGCTCGTGCTATCTGCGACAAGCAGAAGGGTTCTGTAGCTAATGTTGTTTTGGCTTCAGTTAACACTTATGTTGAGATGGAGAACACAACAGGCGTAAAGAAGGCACAGAAGGTTGCTAAAATCCAGCAGGCTCACGAGGAGGCTACACAGCTTGAGATGCCTACTCTGCAGATGAATCTTCCTATCATCGCTACAATCGTTACTCTCGGTACATTGACAGCTCTGTTCGGTACTGTGCTTGGTATGATTGGTTCGTTCCAGGCTCTTGCAGCAGGTGGTGGTGGTGACTCTTTGGCTCTTTCTCAGGGTATTTCTGAGGCCTTGGTTAACACAGCAGCCGGTATTGCTACATCTTGGGTAGCTGTTGTTGCTTACAACACTTACACAAACAAGATCGACAAGCTCACATACGCACTTGACGAAGTTGGTTATACTATTGCTCAGACATACGAAGCAAACCACACAGAGGAAGCTTAATTTCTACTAACCCTTTAAACATTTATCACTATGGGTAAAGTAAAAATTGAGAAGAAAGACATCTGGATCGACATGACACCGATGAGTGACGTGATGGTGCTCTTGCTCTGCTTCTTTATGCTTACATCTACTTTCGTAAAGCATGAGGCAGTGAAGGTGAACACACCGGGCTCTGTATCGGAGATTAAAGTTCCAGAGAACAATGTCCTGAGTATCCTTATCGATAACAGAGGCAAGGTATTCCTTGGAATGGACAAGCCTAACGATTTGGAATATTCACTGACAACTATGGCGGGTGCCTTTGATATGGCACTTACTCAGGAGCAAGTAAAGAAGTTCCGTGCCACAACAAACATTGGTGTACCAATGAATGAGATGGCTCAATTCCTGGCACTTCCTGAGTCAGAGGCTAATGATTACATTAAGGATAAGGGCGTTCCTACAGATAGTATTGCTGGAGGAAAGAGCGAATTCCAGTTGTGGGTTGAGGCAGCTAAGGATAACAATCCTGATATGAAGATTGCTATCAAGGCAGATGCTAAGACACCTTACAAGGTAATCAAAAAGGTGATGTCAGAACTTCAGGACATGGAGGAGAATCGTTACTATCTTATTACTTCTTACAAAACAGTGGAGGACTAAGACATGGATATGCAAACATCAGGTGGCAAGAAAGGCAATAGCAAGCAAAAGAAAATGAATGTCCGCGTAGACTTTACGCCTATGGTGGATATGATGATGCTTCTTATCACATTCTTTATGCTTTGTACTTCTCTGAGCAAGCCTCAGACTATGCAGCTGACTATGCCAAGTAACGATAAGAATGTACAGGAACAAGACAAGAATGCGGCTAAAGCTTCACAGACAATCACAATCTATGTTGGTGCTGACGACAAAATATATTATGTTGCCGGACTTCCAAACTACGAGGATCCAAACAGCATGAAGGAAACAACATGGGGCAAGGATGGTATTCGTAAGGTTTTGATTGAGCACGTAACAGAGGAAGGTATAAACCCTGTTGCTAAGATTATGAATGCTAAGGCTGAGCTTGACAGAAAGAAGATTGCTGACCCTAAAAAGTTCACAGATCAAGAATATGAGGCTGAACTGGCTAAGATCAGAGATGGTAATGTTAATGGAGAGAAGATTCCTACATTGACAATCATCATCAAGGCGACAGACAATTCTTCTTATAAGAATCTGGTAGATGCTCTCGATGAGATGCAGATATGCACTATAGGTAAATATGTCATTGACAAGATTACACCAGAAGATGAGGGTCTCCTCAAGAAGAAAGGTGTTAAATAAGTTAATGATTAACATTTAAAAAAAGAAAGACAATGGCAAAAATAGATTTAATATCTAATGCATGGTGTGACTTGGTCTTCGAAGGAAGAAACAAGACATATGGAGCTTATGCCCTTCGTAAAGGGACAGGCAAACGTAACACCGTTGCTATCCTTATGGTGCTTATAGTTGCTGTTCTCGGTTTCTCTGCTCTGCAAATTAAGAATGCTATTGAGGCAAACAGGAAGGTTGCTATCACAACTGGTCTTGAGGCTTCAAAACTTATAGAGAAGAAACCAGAGGTTAAGAAAAAGGCACCTGTTGAAATCGAGAAGCCAAAAGAAGTGGTTAAGGTTAAGAGCTCTGTTAAGTTTACTGCACCTGTTATTAAGAAAGACTCTGAGGTTAAGCCAGAAGAGGAAATGAAATCACAGGAGGACTTGACAAAGACAAATACCGCTATTGGTGCATTCGACGTAAAAGGTAATAGCGATGAAGGTACTGTATTGAAGGCAGAGGAAGAGATTGCTCAGCCAGAGCCTCCAAAGGTTGAGGAGAATAAAGTCTTTGACGTTGTGGAGCAGCAGCCACAGTTCCCAGGCGGTATGGCCGCTTTGAACAGTTGGCTTCGTGACAACATGGAATATCCTGTTGTTGCAGCTGAGGCTGGTATTCAAGGTCGTGTTGTTGTACAGTTCGTTGTAGAGAAAGACGGTTCTGTCTCAGGAGCACACGTTGTTCGCTCTGTAGACCCTGCGCTTGACAGAGAGGCTTTGCGCGTAGTTAGCAAGATGCCTAACTGGATTCCAGGTAAGCAGAATGGTTCAGCAGTACGTGTTAAGTACACCGTACCTGTGACCTTCAGATTACAGTAAAAATGTAAAGAACCATATTCTACGTTCTGTAGAATACGTTCTGTTCGGAAGTTTTGTCGGCGTATGTTGGTGATTCTTAGAACAGAATAACATATACTTACTCGTCAGAAGCGAAATATCGCTTCTGACGAAAGTTTTGAAATAAAAGGTAATAGTATAGGTATATTTATTTTGGTGTCTTCTTGCATTGCTTTTCATTTTGAGCTTTTTAATAGGCAAGGAATAGAATTAGCATGATATAGACATGACGGTTGAGTCCGTATGAATTTGATTATGCCTGTAACATAGAGATTATAGTAATAATGAGAAGAGCAATATTCTATAATTGTTTAGCAAGCGTTTTGCTTTTTGGTTTTGTCTGCTCTTGTACAGACAGTCCCAAAAACAAGAGAAAGGATACCTATTCGTCAGGAAATATAACATTTGCTTCTGATGAAAGTTTCAGTCCCATAATAGATGAGGAGATATACGTTTTTGAGAGTATATATAGAGAGGCCAAGCTTACTCCTATATATACTAATGAGTTGGATGCTGTCAATCTGCTCATGACAGACAGTATTCATTTGGCCATTACCTCACGGCGATTCACAGAGCAAGAGCTTGAGAATCTTCAAGCCCGCAAATTCCGTCCTGTTTCAATACCTTTAGCTTACGACGGACTTGCGTTCATTATTAATAAAGAAAACACAGACTCTTGTATCACAGTCTCAAATATTAAGAAAATATTAAGTGGTCAGGTTAATGACTGGAGTCAGATTGTTCCTGGTTCCAAGCGTGGTGAGATACAAGTAGTATTCGATAACAAGCAGTCAAGTACGGTTCATTATTGTGTAGACTCAATACTTGGCGGAACACCAATCAACAGTCCTAATATCTTTGCTGCCCGCACAAGCAAGGAGGTAGTAGATTATGTAGAGCAGACTCCTAATGCTATTGGAGTCATAGGTTCTAATTGGCTTAATGACAAGCGTGACACGACAAACACTACCTTCAACAGAGCCATTACGGTTATGTCAGTAAGTAAGATGGAGGTAGCCACAGAGATGAACAGTTGGAAACCCTATCAGGCATGGTTGCTTGATGGCCGCTATCCATTTGTAAGAACCATATATGCTCTTCTTAACGATCCTATAAACGGTCTTCCTTGGGGTTTTGCGCATTTCATAGAGCAGCCCAAGGGCCAGCTTATTATCTTCAGGGCAGGCTTGCTTCCTGTTCGAGGAGATATCGTAGTACGTCCGGTTAATGTTAATGATAGTTATTAAATGCACGGTTTTTGCAATAAGAAACGCCAAACCATCGTTATACTTAATAGAGACTGATTGGTAAATATACGTTCGCAGCATAATATTTATAGGAAAAGAAGCAGCATAATATTTTATAGAAAAAGAATATAAATAAAACAATAGAATATGAAAGCAATAAAGTACCTATTAGCAGGAGCATTGATGATAGGATTCAGTGCTCAATCAATGGCACAGGACATAAAGTCAGAAGTTAAGGCCATAACCAAAGTTATTGTTGATAACAAGTCAAACCTTGATGCGGTAGAAGATCAGATCAAGGCTTTCTACAAGGCAAACAAGAAGAACCCAGAGGCACTTGCAGGTTTAGGTCGTGCATATTTTGAGGTAAAAGACTCTGTAAACGCTGAGAAATATGCAAATCTTGCAATTAAGCAAGGTAAGAACAATGCCGCAGGTTATATCCTCCTTGGCGACATCTGCGCATATCTGCAGGATGATGGTGGAGCAGCCGCAGGTTGGTATCAGCAGGCAATTCACTTTGATCCACAGAATCCTCAGGGATATATCAAGTATGCAAGCATCTATCGTGGCCGAAGCCCGGAAGAGGCTGTGGCAAAGCTTGAGGAGCTGCGTAAGATTAAGCCAGATTATCCTGTAGATGCAGAGGCAGGTCACTTCTTCTATCTTGCCCGCAAATATGACAAGGCTATTGAGTACTATGGCAAGACAGCTCTTCAGCAGCTTGACGACAGCCAGGTAAGAGAGTTTGCGCTTGCCGGTTATTTCAGCGGCAACAATGCGAAGAGTCTTGAGGTTTCAAAATACGGCAACCAGACATATCCACGCGATGCCGTTCTTAACCGTATGACATTCTACAACTCATTGGCGTTGAAAGACTATCCAACAGCAATTGAATACGCAGACAAGCTTATCAACGCTTCAGACAGTGCAAAGATTATCGCACGCGACTATACCAACTATGGTCATGCTTACTTTGGAAACAAGGACTATACCAACGCCATAGAGATGTTCAAGAAGAGTCTTGCCTTAGAGGAAAGCAGCGATGTTCATAAGCTTCTCTCTGACACCTATTCAGAGATGGGAGACGTGGCAAATGCTACAGCTGAGTACTATACATATCTCAAAGGAAAGGCAGACGCCTCTGCAAAGGACTATATGTCACTTGCTTCAATATACACCAACGCTGCCAACAAGTCAGAAGACGTAGCAGT
>JAFQGS010000014.1 GCA_017415455.1 Prevotella sp. | reverse complement strand
AGCGAATGCCTCAGGAGCAGAAAGCTCAAAGTTTACAGTCTGCTTTGCTCCGTTGCTAACACCCTCGTCCTCTACATTGCTGCAAGAAGAGAATGCGAGTCCTAATGCAAGGACTGAGAAAAAGATTTTTTTCATGTTTCTTTGTGTTTTGTTTATATTAAAGTTAATTAAAAAAAGTTGTTCTATATTAGTCTTTATATCCAGCATTACTATGCTATGTCTTGGCAATCACATATAGATTGTATATATTTGACATGCAAATTTATTAATTTATTTCAAGAGTTTTTTACCCCCCCCTGTTAATGTTTGTTAAATATTCTGTTTGTATTAAAATGTATCGCATTTAGTAAGGGAAATATCGTTGAAAATGCCACTGCGTTTTTATGTTTAATAGGATACAAATGTGCGGCAAGAGAGCTTGGATATGTATCGCATTCGCCAGTGGAACATACGCCTTGTCATGTCATTTCATTGCGGTGATGTGACGATTGTGTTGAGATGACCTGATGATTTCATAGCCATGACCTGATGATTTCATAGTTATGGCATGATGATTTCATAGCCATGGCGGTATGGTTACGTTGAGATGGTGGTGCGATTACGTTGAGATGGCGGTATGATTACGTTGTTATCGCAGTGCCATGACAACGTAACGGCGCTATGATGGAATAGCGATGGCACTGCAATAAGATAGCGATGGCACAGCGATAAGATAGCGATGATGAGATGATAAGATAGCCATCGTGCGGCGATGGCATAGTGATGATGAGGTCATGAAACAGCAATCGTGAGTAAACGAAACAGCAGGGAGTAAAGAAAAAAGAAGAAGCGGGGTGCTTCTTCTTTTCTATATGATGGATTGTGAAATACAATCAGGTCATTTTTTTCCGGGAAAACGATGCGTGGAAGGCAGGTTGTCAGTTAAGTCCCCATGAGTTAAGAGCATAACTTCTCTCCACCTTATCCTCTATGTTGTCAGGCAGATTGCAGAAGAAGTCTATGCCTGTCATGTCCTCAAGCTCGTCGATGCTGCAAGCATACTTCTTGAGGTCGTCGCCACCGCGGTCAACATTCTCGTTCTGCATCCAGAAGCCGATGGCTTTGTATCCCATTGAGTTTCTGATGAGCAGTGCCTTGTAGAAATATTTTGGCGCAATGAGAACGCCGGCGATGCGTGTGATGATGTGTTCCTCGTTGTCGATGGTTCCGCCGGTGCATACATATAATGTGTCAGAACTGCTTTGCGGAGTCCATTTCCTTACCTTTGCCTCAAGGTCAGCCCACAGATTGGCGTTGAACCTGTTATACTGTGGCTGCATGTTGGTGAGGTAGAAGGTCTGCTTGTTGGCGCTGTAAGAGAACTGCCTGTCTGCCGATGGAATCATGTGGCCGTGGTCGAAGCCTGAGCCCCAGAAGTAATCGCGCTCATGATAATACTGTGATGGCAGGTCCGGATCGTAAGGATATTGCGGGTCGCCGTTGTAACGCCCTGCGTTTCCCTGATAGCCCTGGTACATCTGATAGGCTGTCCAGCGCTGCGATTTCTTTTCCACGTCCCACTCAACAGAGTAGTTGACACCGTACTTCTCGTATGTGTTATGAGTGATGACAATGCTGCTTCCGCCCTTCAGTCGTGGAAACTCAAGGCGTGTTACGTACTTGTTGGTGGGGTGGGTGTTCTTGTTCGCGTTTACCTGCGTGCCTGTTCCACCGCCGCCGTTCTCGTCGTCGTCGCTGCCTCCGCAAGACAGCAATGACAAGCATACGATTGTGCTGATGCAAAGAAACTTCAGTTGGTTGATGCTCATGGTGTTGTAATTAGTGTTAAAGTGTTTCTTTTCTTTATCCCGGCGTTTGTTCATTCAGAGAGGACCTCTATTGCAAGGCGGCTACCGTTTGTTGCCAAAAAATGCGTTCCCGCGCATATGCAACTACGCCAGAACGCATTTAAATGTCTCTTGATAATATATATAATATTATTTACGAGATTTACCGTAGCGGCTCATGAACTTGTCAACGCGACCTGCAGTATCGACAAGCTTCTTCTTACCTGTGTAGAATGGGTGAGAAGTGTTTGAGATTTCCACTTTTACCACTGGGTAAGTCTCGCCTTCAAATTCTACTGTCTCATTACTCTTACATGTAGAACGTGTAAGGAACATATCGCCGTTGGACATATCCTTGAATACGACGGGGCGATAGTTTTCTGGGTGAATTCCTTTTTTCATTTTCTTGTTAATTATTATTTGTTACGATTAAATCCGAATATTATGGGCTGCAAAGGTACGAAGTTTTTTTCTGTCCTCCAAATGTTTCCGCCATTTTGTGCCTTATTATATTCTCTTTTATGCCTTTTCGGACAGTTGACAGTATCGTTTATGGCTTGCGCCTGTATTGTTTAGACCTTCTATCCGTGTTGTTTATGCCTTGCGCACATATCGTTTGCAGGCTGCATCTCGGTTGTTTGAGCCGTCCAAACACATCGTTTGCAGGCTGCATTCATCCTGTGACGACAAGGTGCGACTGCTTGTTGGAGCTTAGCGGTTCAGAATCTTTCCCTTGCCTGGAATGATAATCAGTCACTTGTGATTGCGTGTTACTTTTT
>JAFQGS010000013.1 GCA_017415455.1 Prevotella sp. | reverse complement strand
TATAATAATATTGTACAAAAGTTCTTTAGTAAGAATTCTATTAACAGTACGGACCTAGGTGTAGTTAAGATTAATAACAGAATGCAGATAGATGCAGTAGCGGAAGGAACAGCAACAGTTTCTATGCAGTCTAATCAGTGTACTGACGGAAGTAGCACTTATGGTTCAAGAGATATTACTATAAAGATTAATGTAGTAAAAGATACTGAATCTGATTATTACGAGAGCATATATACTGGTACTGGTTCAACATACCGCACATGGAACTTCCATAATGGTTTTGACGCAACGGAGTTAAGTTCGTATGATAATGATTATACAGCATTGGGTAACTCAACAGGCGAGGCGGAGAACTTTATAACCCATATCCCATCTGGTCACGACTTCTGGATTTATGATGAAGCGAATAATACTCTGAAGTCAAATACCTTAATGACTGTAGAAGATAACAAGATTGACAGAAATACTGTTGCGTTCATCGCTAATGAGCCAATGAATAATCTGTCTCTTACATCAACAGCAACCAACTGTTTCGCATCATCAAAGGGAACAATTGATGTTTTCCGTGCTTCAAGGCCAACGTCAACTTACGACTATGAGTCAACTGACAGCCTGGATGACAAGAATGTGCTGACATTCTATACATTTAGAAAGGCAAATAACAATTGGGAAGGTGCAAGCAATCTTAATGGGGTTTCTGACATTACGTTTAACGCACAGACAAACATGTGTGGCATTACTGGTGTTGACAAGGATGAGCATGTTACACCTTACCGTTCAATCCAGTTGTCTGGTAAGGCTGCGTTTATCCGTGTTAATGACATCAAGCCGGGAATGTGGATGAGTGTTATTGCCGATAATAATAATGAAGGTGTGGGATTTGTTCAGTTAGCGTCAGATGGTGCAGACGTGCAGGCTATGGGCCAATCTTTATACAGTGGCTATAAAGATTCAAAGGATGCAAACTTAACAAAATATCCATATAACCGTGTGACAAATGTCTTCCCATATCTGCAGTCTGCCGGTAAGACTGTTGCTATAGAACAGGAAGGTGCCTCTGGTATTACAAACATCATGGTTGGTTATCCTGCTGGTATGGGAACACTGAATGTTGGCGGCGGCGAGAAGTCTCCAAAGATTAACAACATACAGCGCACCTACGGTTATGCAACATTCGTAAGCCCTTACAACATCGACCTCACAGGACAGACAGCGCTGAAGGCTTACATCTGCGACTACTACGGAACAGAGAACAACCTTGTACACATGGTGCAGATTAAGCACATCCCTGCAAATACTCCTGTAATGCTCAAGGGTTATGCACGTGACATGTTTGTGCTCTACATCTCTGAGGGTAACAAGGATGTTGATCATGGTATCTCTGAGGAAGTGTTCGCTAAGAACCGCCTTGTAGGTGCACTTGAGGATGGCGTGATGGTTCAGCCAACAGAAGAAGGTCTGGCACCTGATGGTGGTGTGACAACATGGCACAACCTGGGTCTTACACAGAACAAGTTCCTCACATTCACAGTGGCAAGTCCTATCGCCAAGGGTCGCGCTTACCTGAGAATAACACAGGAGGAGTATGAGGACCTTTATGCAGCACACGTGTCTGCCACAGCGGCAAGCACATCGGCGAAGATCGTGTTCGAGGACTCAGACTTCGACTACTCTGCAGACGAGAAGCCAACAGGCATCGAGGAGGTGGAGACCAACAAGAGCACTATGGGCAACGGATATTACTACAACCTGAACGGTGTGCGCATCAACGGCAAGCCAACTCAGAAGGGTATATATATCCTCAATGGTAAGAAAATCGTTGTACGCTAATTATTAAAGGGAGGTAAAAAAGATGAAAATGGAATATATAAAGCCTGAGATTAAGACAACAGCAATGGTGTCGGAGAATGTTTTCATGGAGAACTCTAATGGTAACTTCGACACAGGGATAGGTGAAGGTGAAGGCACATTCGACGCGCCGGGAAACAACTGGGGCTGGGATTGGAGCGACGACGAAGAGACCACATCAACAGGTATGTGGAGCGATGAAGAGGAAGAAGAATAGGAATACACCTATTTATATATAGCACCGGCGGGCATGAGAGAGTCATGTCCGCCGGTGTGCGTTTTGGGCCTCACCCCCCCAACCCCTCTCCTTGGAGAGGGGAGTAGGTTGACGAGTTGAGTGATTAAGTGAAAAGTGAAAAGAAGATAGAGGGAGGTAGAGGAAGATAGAGGGAGATAGAGGACACGTGTTGTTGAGCGAAGGCGAAAAAATGCGTGTCAAGCATCCGTCTGCACTCCTGCACTCCTATACTCCTACACTCCTAAAAAGTATACTCCTGCACTCCTACACTCCTTTTGTGAGTTGATGAGTTAGTTGATTGACGTGAACGATAACGACAACCATTCAACTTTAAACTTTAAACTTTAAACCTTAACCCTTAAACGTTAAACATGTAAAAAAAAATTTGTCATTCAATATTTATCACGTATCTTTGCAAAAAGCAAACATTA
>JAFQGS010000012.1 GCA_017415455.1 Prevotella sp. | reverse complement strand
TGCGTGCCTCTGGAAGAGATGTAATCTCGTTGTGGTTAGATGTGAAGTTTACGTAAGCGTTCCATGTGAAGTCCTTTGTGCGGATGATGTCGCCATGGAGGTCAAACTCGATACCAGTGTTCTTCATGTTACCAACGTTAGCATAGTAGCCGCTGTAACCATATGATGGAGGAAGTGGGTACCAAGAAAGCATGTCAGATGTCTTGTTGCAGTAGTACTCAACAGTACCGGTGATACGACCGTTCAGCAATGAGAAGTCAACACCGACGTTGAACTTACCGTTCTTCTCCCATGTGATGTCTGGGTTACCAAGTGAAGAAGGTGTCAGAGAAACCTGGTCGTTAGAGTTAACGATGTTGAAGTAGTTGAGGTAGAGGTATGAGTCGATACCGTCGTTACCGTTCTCACCGTAAGCAGCCTTCAGCTTCAACTCGTCCACCCAAGAAACGTTGAACCAGCTTTCCTTGTTGATGAGCCAACCTCCACCGATAGACCAGAAGTTACCCCAGCGGTTGTCTGGGCTGAACTTAGAAGATGCCTGACGCATGTAAGAAACAGTAGCGAAGTATTTTGTATCGTAGTCGTACATAGCACGGCTCAACCAAGACTCTGTGTTGTAGTCGCTCTGCCAAGAGTTTGCTGTACCCATCACAACAGCACCTGCCAATTCCTTGTTGAACACTGAGAACTGGTTTGACTTGGTAGCATAGAGGTCGTAACCGTAGAGACGGTAGTACTCATGACCAACCATTGCCTCGATGCTGTGCTTGCCATACTTCTGGCGCCAGTTGAGACGCTGCTGGTAGTTGTAGCTCCATGTGCGTGCGTGCTCCTTTGTTACAGAACCGTTGTTAGAAGCATGCTGACCGAAGAATGGGTTTGCTGTATCTGTATAACGATACTCGTTGAGATATACGTTGTTGATAGAAGTGAATGTGAATCCGTAAGGAAGGCGAATCTCCACGTCACCTGTAGCGTTGAATGTGTTACCCTCTGTATTCTTTGTGTTAAGAAGGTTGTCAGAGATAGGGTTACTCAGGCTGAGGTATGGACGGTTAAGACCGATTACCTTACCATCACCATAGTCGTGCATGTTCAGACGTGAGTTCTGGTCATAGATGATGTTGCCTGCCTCGTCGCGGATATACATAGGATAGATAGGCGCGATGTTAGAGAATGCAAAGGCATTACCTGAAGAACCTGCAGAACCGTCATCACCAAGTGAGTTGTAGTTGTAGTGACCGTAGCTCATGTTAGCACCAACCTTCAACCAATCCTTAATCTGATAGTCAGCCTTCAGACGTGTAGTGAAACGCTTGTAGTCTGAAGCGGCTGTGATACCCTCGTTGTCAAGATAGTTGGCAGAAGCGTAGAATGTACCTTTTTCTGAGCTGCCAGTAGCAGTCACTGTGTACTCCTGACGAAGGCTTGTGTTATAGATCTCATCCTCCCAGTCGTCTGGTGTGATGAAATATGTCTGACCCTTGAATGTCTGGTATGCACCGAGTGTGGCATTAGGATTCAGCTTGCCGTTCTGACCGATAAGAGTCTGTCCCTGTGGCACTGTGAACACATTATAGCCAAGACCGAACTCACCACCGTTAATCATGTTGGCGTTTGCCCACTGGTAAGCACCGTAAGCGTCCATTTTGCGAACATCCTGTGCATAGCTGTTCAGTGCGCCGTACCACATCTCGTAGTAGCGCTCTGGGCTGCTGATTACCTCATACTCTGGAATAGCCTTTGAGTTTGAACCAAGCTTTGCATCTACAGTGAATGTAGCGTTCTGACCTTTCTTACCCTTCTTTGTTGTGATGAGGATAACACCATTACCTCCACGAGCACCGTAAAGGGCTGTAGAAGAAGCGTCCTTCAACACTGTCATGCTCTCAACGTCGGTAGGGTTGATATCGTTAAGGCTACCATCGTATGGTGAGCCGTCGAGAACGATAAGAGGATCGTTACCTGAGTTGATTGAGTTGATACCGCGGATACGGATTGTTGGTGTAGCGCCTGGCTGACCAGATGCTGTGTTAATCTGAACACCAGATGCCTTACCTTTCAAAGCGTCAACGGCGTTTGTCACCTGCACCTTACCAATCTCGTCTGAACCTACTACGGCAGCAGAACCGGTAAATGATGATTTCTTCTGTGTACCATAGGCAATGACCATAACCTCGTCAAGGTCGCTTACCTCGCTGGCAAGAACAACTCTCATGCCGTTCTTTGCCTCAACTACCTGTTCCACCATACCAACATAAGACACCTTAAGCATCTTCTTGCCGGCTGGAAGAGTAACAGAGAACTTACCGTTAACATCGGTCAATGAACCAGCAGAGGTTCCTACGACCTGTACCGAAGCACCGATGACGGGCTGACCATCATCACCAGACACTACAGTACCTGTAACAGCTGTTTGCGCAAGCGCCATTCCCAATGAAAGGAACAGTCCTGCCAAAATCATAGTTAGTCTTCTTTTCATAAATACTCTCTTATTAATAAATAAATTATACTTTTGTTACAATCGGCAAAATTAAGGATAAATTTTAATTTATGCAAAAATAATCCACCATAAAAGTTAATTTTTATAACGTTTTTAACTCAAAACAGCGAAAAACGGCATATAAAACACTGAAAATGAAAGTTTTATTAAGATTTATTTTTCATTTTGATTAACAAAACACGTTATAATTAATGTATAAATATACAATATAAGCCTTCAATAGAACTTATCTATTTTGCATAAATATGCAATTTATATCTCGGTGTTTTGTGTGATTACTCCTGAACGCATATTCAGAATGATGGCATCTTGCTATAGCTGCAGCGCAGGAAAAATCTCAGGAAGGACGAACAGGAAAGGTCATATATCATATTATAAATAATTATGTACACGTACATAATACATAAATAGACAGGAGAAAGGAGTGTGAAACCATAAAAAAACTCCTATCTCAAACTGAGAAAAAATTTCTTTTTTTTTGACAAACGCAACTCTCAAAATAGAAATTGGCGCAGTGCATTTGATGCCCTTTCGCAGCACGCAAGTCCAGGAAAAGTCTGGTTTTCAGGATGTTAACAAACCAAAAAGATACCAAAACAGGCTCAGAAAGCGGAATTTTCAGCGCTGTTTCTTACATTTTCGGCACTCAGCAAACCCATCCGAACAGGCAACAAAAACGACAGAAGACTGCCATTCCATATTAATCGTGCCGCAATTTCCTGTAAACAACCCCGACAAACGCGACAAAAGGCGCCATCATCCCTACGACTTGATGCTCTGAAAGGGCATTAAATGCAGTGCATTCGGGCATCAAATACAGCATCATCCCATAGTAATCACGCAAGGATTTACGGCATATCGCAAGGTCATTAATATGCAATGATGAAGCGATTACATATTAATGACAACTGAATGTCCGGCATTTCAATGCTTATTTTCTATGAATACATATATAAACCACTGTTACACAGTTAGTTATGACACATCTGTTATTTTTCAGACGAGCAAGTCATAAAATGCGATTTCCCGCAGCGATTTTCCTTCCCAACAAACATCCGCCATTCTCACGACTGTTTTTAAGATGCAAAGGGAAACGCTTACTTATTTATTAATAAGTGAGTATTTATGAAAAGAAGACTAACTATGATTTTGGCAGGACTGTTCCTTTCATTGGGAATAGCGCTTGCACAAACTAAAGTTACCGGTACCGTGGTGTCGGCAGACGACGGACAGCCCGTCATTGGCGCTTCGGTATTGGTCGTTGGTACTAATGACGGTACGGTGACCGACGTTAACGGAAAGTTCTCTCTGACTGTTCCAGCCGGAAAGAAGATGCTTAAAGTGTCTTATGTTGGTATGATTGAAGAGACCGTTGAGGCAAAGAACGGCATGAGAATTATTCTTGCCAGCGATGTGAGTGGCCTTGACGAGGTTATGGTCGTTGCCTATGGAACACAGAAGAAATCATCATTTACCGGTTCTGCAGCCGTAGTAGGCTCAGACGAGATTGGTAAGGTACAGGTGACAAACGTTGCCGATGCTCTGAAGGGTAAAGTAGCTGGTGTGCAGCTTACAAACGCATCTGGTGCTCCAGGTCAGACAAGTCCTTCTATCCGTATCCGTGGTATCAACTCTGTAAACGCGGGAAACTCTCCTCTTTACGTTGTTGACGGTGTGCCATTTGAAGGAGACCTCAACAACATCAACCCTCAGGATATTGAGAGCATGACAGTTTTGAAGGATGCCGCTTCTACAGCCCTTTACGGTGCGCGTGGTGCTAATGGTATTATCCTTATCACAACAAAGAAGGGACGCCAGGGAACTTCTTCTATCACTGTTGACGCCAAGTGGGGTAGCAACTCTAAGGGAGTTCCAGAATACGAATACATCAAGAGTCCTGCCAAGCATTATGAAATGTGGTATCTGGCATTGAACAATTATGCAAAGGACAAACTTGGTTATGCTGACGCACAGGCATACGTTTGGGCTAACAAGAACGTTGTTGACAACACCACATTCGGTCTTGGCTACAATGTTTATGATGTTCCAGAGGGTCAGTATCTCATCGGTATGAATGGCAAGCTGAATCCAAACGCAACTCTTGGTCGTCATTTCACATATAATGGCCAGGAATACACATTGATGCCAGACGACTGGAACGATGCTGTTTATAACAACTCACTTCGCCAGGAGTATAGCGTGACTGCTAATGCAACAACAGACCGCAGTTCTTTCTACGCTTCTGTCAACTATCTTGACAATGAGGGTATCACTCCAAACTCACAGTACGATCGTCTTACTGGTCGTTTAAAGGCAGACTATCAGGTTAAGCCATGGTTGAAGGTTGGTGGTAACTTCAGCTACACACACTTTGAGGCAGACCAGACTAACCCAGACTATGAAGGTGCTTCAAACTCATCTGGTAACGTGTTCGCTATGTCAATGATGGCTCCTATCTACTCTGTTTACGTCCGTGACGGAGAAGGCAACATCATGCATGACAATCTTACAAACATGCCAATGTACGACTATGGAGATGGAACACACAATGGTGTTATCCGTCCATATTTGAAGAGTGCAAACCCATTGTCAGCCAACCAGCTTGACAAGAACAACTATAACGGTAATGCATTCAACGTATCTGGTTTCGCTGAGATTCGCTTCTTGAAGGACTTCAAGTTCACAACAAGCAACTCTGTATATATCGACGAAACACGTCAGACAAATACTATCAACCCATACTATGGCCAGTATGCATCTTCTAACGGTATCGTTTACAAGTATCACACACGCTCTGTAAGCCAGAACTACCTACAGCAGCTCGACTGGCGCAAGAAGTTTGGCGAGCACAACATTGAGGTGATGGTTGCACATGAGAACTACAAATATGAATATTCTTATCTCTACGGCAGCAAGAGTAATCAGTTCAGCCCTAACAACGATGAGCTGGCAAGTGCCGTAGTGGCAGGTTCTGCAAACTCTTACCGCTCAGACTACAACACAGAGGGTTGGCTGAGTCGTGCATTGTACAACTACAACGACAAGTACTTTGCAAGTGCATCTTTCCGTCGTGACGCTTCTTCCCGTTTCCATAAGGACAACCGATGGGGTAACTTCTGGTCATTCGGTGGCGCATGGCTCATCAACAAAGAGAAGTTCTTCAACGTAAGCTGGATTGACGAATTGAAAATTAAGGCTTCTTATGGTGAGAACGGTAACGACAACATCGGTTCTTTCCGCTATGCAACAACCTATAGCATTGAGAACTCTAACGACCAGGTGGCTCTTGTTCCATCTGCACTTGGAAACAAGGATATCTCATGGGAGACTGTAGGTACATTCAATGCAGGTGTTGAATTCTCAATGTTCAAGGGTCGCTTAAGCGGAGGTATTGAATTTTATAACAAGAAAACAACCGATATGTTGTTCTACTTCAATCTGCCTCAGTCATACGGTTTCGGTGGCTACTACGACAACATTGGTAACATGACAAACAGGGGTGTAGAATTAGAACTCCGTGGTGACATTATCCGAACAAAGGATTTGACATGGAGTGTATATGGCAACATCGCAACAAACAAGAACGAAATAACATACCTCCCAGAGGAGAACAAGACAGCTGAATGTGACGGTGTCAAGGGTTACGTAAGCGGTGCTTACTTCATCGGTGAAGGCGAGTCAATGTACACATTACGCATGATCAAGTATGCTGGTGTTGACCCAGAGACTGGTGTGGCTCTTTATTGGAAGGATGTTCTTGACGCAGATGGTAATGTAACTGGCCAGGAGACAACAGATAATCCTTCATACGCAACTTATCACCTTTGTGGCACAGCCATGCCAGACGCATACGGTGGATTCGGAACAAGCTTAGAGTGGAAGGGATTCGATTTCTCTGCTGATTTCTCTTACCAGCTTGGCGGTCAGGTTTGGGATAGCGACTACCAGAGTGCCATGTCAGCAGAGGTAGGTCACGTAATACACAGGGATATGCTTAATGCATGGTCTGCAACAAACACAAGCAGCAATATTCCACGCTGGCAGTACAACGATGAATATATGGCATCATCTTCTGACCGTTGGCTCATCAGTTCTAACTACTTGAGCTTGAACAACGTAACTCTTGGTTACACTCTGCCAATGAACTTAACAGCTAAGATTGGTATCTCTAAACTCCGCGTTTATGTTGTTGGTGACAATCTTTGGGTATGGTCTAAGCGTCAGGGTCTTGACCCACGACAGAGCATCAGCGGTGGTGCAGGTTCATCATACTATAGCGCTGTACGCACAATCTCAGGTGGTGTAACACTTACATTCTAATTACAACATAATAAAAGGAATATAACATGAAAAGATATATTAAATCATTAATGACAGTAGGCCTGTTCTCAATGACATTGGTAAACACCAGTTGTATTGAGGACTCTGAGCTTACAACAGGTGCAACAGAAGAGCAAATTGGCGAATCTGCGGGAGCCAGCAAGGGATTGCTTATGGCTACAGCGCAGAATCTGAACTCCTACAGCAGAGACAGCCACTACATGTTTGGTTACGGCGCCATGCTCCATGCACGTGATGCCATGTGTGCGGATATGCCTGTACTTTTGGCAGGTGGTTATGACTGGTTCAGAAGATGGGCAGAAGCTCTTGATCTTTCAAAGAGCAAAGCTATTCCCGGTTACACATGGTCTTATATGTATTCTCAGGTTCAGGTAGCCAATAATGTTATCCGCGCAATCAATCCAGAGAATGCGACAGAAGAGGCTTTGGGCTATCTTGGTGTAGGTCATGCTTATCGTGCTATGGTATACTTGGACCTGACACGTATGTATGAGTTCCTTCCAACAGAGGATATTGATCCAGCAGCTGACGGTAATGACGTTACTGGCCTTACCGTTCCTATCGTTACAGAAACAACAACAGAGCAAGAATCACAGAACAACCCACGTGCCACACGCGAAGAAATGTTCTCATTTATCCTTTCTGACCTTGACAAGGCTGAGGAATATATCGTGAACTACAATGAGAAGAACAACACAATGCCTCACCTTGATTGTGTTTACGGTCTTAAGGCCCGCCTTTATATGTGGGTTGAGGATTATGCAAATGCTGCTCTCTACGCACGTCAAGCCATTAATGCTGCAGGAACAGATCCTATGACGGAATCTGAATGCCTGAACACAAAGACTGGTTTCAACGATGCTTCTAAGTGGATGTGGGGTTCGGAGATGACATCTGAGGATGGTTGCGTTAAGAGTGGTATCATCAACTGGGTATCATTCCTTTCTAACGAGTACACATTCGGTTATGCATCGTCTGCCGCTGGTGCTCACATCATGATTTCAAAGGCACTTTGGGACAAAATAGCTGATACAGACTTCCGCAAACTGATGTGGAAAGCTCCTAAGGAATCTCCTTTGTTCGGAAAGAACGAATGGATTGACGAGGGTATCGGTGCCGCACTGCCAGACTACTCTTCTCTGAAGTTCCGTCCTAACGAGGGTAATATTTCAGAAAGCCGTACAGCTGCAGCATCCGCTTATCCACTGATGCGTGTGGAGGAGATGTATCTTATTGAAGCTGAGGCAATCGCACACAGTAACCCAGAACAGGGTGCAGCACTTCTCAACTCATTTGTCAAGACCTATCGCGACTCTAAATATTCTTTCAACGGAACAGACAAACAAACTGTTATTGAAGAGATTATTCTTCAGAAGCGTATAGAACTTTGGGGCGAGGGACAGATCTTCTTTGACATCAAGCGCCTTAACTTGCCTGTTGTACGCTTCTACGAAGGAACAAACTTTGACAACGACTTGGCCCTTATCAACACAACAGGCCGTCCTGCATGGATGAACTTTGTAATAGCACAGTCTGAGGAGAACAACAACAAAGCAATTATTGGCTATAACAACCCTGACCCAACAGGTTATTATACACCAATTCCAAGAGACTAAAATTGAATTCATAACAAAAAAATATTCAATATGAAGAAGATATTTAAATATACATTATTGCTTGCTTTCGGCGCACTAATATCTTGTACCAACGAGTACGAATATGATGGCACTGGCACATGGAATGCCACCGAGAATTACAGCAATGTTGCTTTTGAGAAGGCAAGCGAGGAAATAGAACTGGAGCCAACAGTTGAAACAAAGTATGAGTTTACCATGACTCGCAAGAACACAGATACGGAAGTAATTGTTCCTTTCGTGATTGAGGAAAATACCGATGATGTGTTCAAGGTTGGTGAGGTGAAATTCGCTGTTGGCGATTCTGTAGCAACAGGTGTTGTTACATTTGACAATGCAGAAGTAGGTAAGCCATATACATTGAAGTTGGCTGTAACAGACCCGAACTTAGTTTCTGATTATTCTAAGGGTATCGTTTACTCACTTACCATTAATCGCGTTAAGTGGAACCCAGCAGGTTTCGTAATTCAGAACGGCGAGAGATATGACGGTTATGCCATGTACACAGAGGACATCTTTACTACATTCTTCAGTGTAGAAAACCTTACATATCCTGTGAAGGTTCAGGAGCGTGACGATATGCCTGGCTATTTCCGTGTTATCAATCCATACGGAGAGAGTTACCCTTACAACGAGGAAGGCGACTACGACCCAACAGTTGACAGCTATATCATTATCGACGCAACAGACCCAGATAAGGTTTACATCCCTAAAGCTTGCTATATGGCAACAGACTGGGGGTATGGTCAGTTTGTAATCTGGGATTTTGCTGGTTATTATCTTAATCAAGATGATGCAGCATCAGCAGAGCCATATTTCGGTACCTACAAGAATGGAAAGATTACATTCCCTGCTGGTTCGTTGCTCCTTGCAATGACAAACTACAACAGTGGCGGTTTATATGGTTCAAACGGCAGTGGTTTGTTCGCATTGGTTATTGACCCAACTCTTGACCCTTACAAGGCATCTATTAAAACGGACTTTAAGTGGGAAGCACTCTACAACGGTGCATTCACATCAGAGCAGCTTGGCAGCACAGGAAACGCAAATCTCTACAAAGGTACTTGTGTAGTTAACACAGATGCTTGCGACTCTGTATTCACAGCTGATTACGGCACAGCTTATTACATTGAGAGTCCATACACAGAAGGTTACAACCTGTACTTCAGTGTTCTTGATGGCAAAGTCAAGACCATAGAAGGATATGAGGTACAATCTACAGGTATAGAGTCTATGGGTGCTGAGGTATTTGCAAAGATTAATCAGGGTACATCTTCATTCTCGGATACTGAAGTTGTTCTGAACATAACATTCCAGAACGAGGATGGTTCAATCGTTTACGGTACTGCAAACGAGACATTATCTAATATCACTTATACCCCTGTAGGTGTTGGTACATATACATACGTTGCACTTGTATCAAGTCCAGCTTCAGTCCCTGGTTTCACCATGTCAAAGCGTGATGACAAGGAAGATGTTTATATGATAGAGCAATGGTTTGCTCCATTCGGCGGCTCAGCAAACTTGACCTTCACATGGAACAAGAAAGATAATACTTGCACCATTCCTACACAGACAACAAGTTTGGACATCGGAGAAGGTGAAATATTCATATCCGACTTAGCATACTATACAGGAAAACCAGAAGCTTACGGAAGCTACCCTTGTACATTTGACCCTGCTACTAATACTTTCAGTTTCACTGTTATCTATCACTTAGCAAATGGTGGCTACTATAACAACCCATTGGCAGAGACATTCGTTGTGGAATTCAATGAGGCGGCAAACAGCGCTAAGGTTGTAAAGCAGTCTATTAACAAGTGGGAGCTGATTATGGGTACTCCAAAGAATGGCAAGAGAATGAATTGGAAAAGTCCATTCGTTGGTACAAAGACAAATTTCAAAAGTATGAAGACCGTTAAGGGTCCTGTATTCTAATGATGACAAAACTAACGGAATAGGAACAAATGAAATCTAATCCTAAGAACGTAGTAACTCTTAAAACCGATTCTGCAAGATAACAGACGGTTTCTATAACAGCCATCACCACAGCATTGCATTCTGTGGTGATGGCTTATAAAAATTATGAAATAACAAAAGACCTCTCCAAGATGAAATTACTACTGTCACTTATCTTCTCTCTCGTTATCCCTATCTGCATAATGGCAGAGGAAAGAAGCGAAGACGAACTTATCAGATTGGCAACGACGCAATTGACTGAATGCGGAATGGTGTCTTACGACATGACAAAGATAACCACAAAGAATATAGACATAAACCAGACATTTGAAGACGACAATATCATTGTGTACTCTGCAAAAGGTCATGGCTCTGTCATCATGAGCAAAGATGACACTTTCATACCTGTATTAGGATACACAAACAGCATAATATCAGATTACAGCAAACTTCCATGTGCAATGAAATGGTGGATGGAGGAAATTAATATGCAAATGAGCTCTGTCAAAGCCGCCATATATGAGAATGGAGCAAGGATAGAGACTCATGACAAAGCGGAGTATTCGGAGGTTAGTCCGCTTGTTACAACAAAGTGGGGGCAGTCTGCACCTTATAATGCCTCTACACCTGTAATAGGCGGTTCAAATGCACCGACAGGTTGTATTGCCACTGCTTTCGCACAAATAATAAACTACAACCAATGGCCAAAGAGCGTGGCGTTTACTGGCAGCTATTCAACAGATGGCGGCAGAACATTTAAAGACGGAAGCGTTTCATCTGTATATTTATTCCCTTACAAGAATGCCTATGGGGCTTATTCTGTTGACGGGACCACAACCAACATTGCTTCAGAAAGTTATACTGCGTTGGAAAAGTTAAACGTATCACGACTTCTCAGAGACTGTGGCTACGCCTCTGAAATGATGTATGGAAGTAACTCAAGCGGCACTACATCGTTTTCTTTAGGATATGGCGCAATACAATACATGGCTTATCCTGAACAATCAGTAAAGATAGCCTTGAGAGACTTATATACAGACAGCGAATGGGACAACCTTGTTTACAATGAAATACGAAATGGGTATCCTGTTGTTTACTCCGGCTCTGACCCTAACTATGGTGGACATGCCTATGTGGTTCATGGAATAGACAAGAACGGTTTGGTTGCCGTAAACTGGGGATGGCAGGGTGTTTATGACGGATTCTACGCAATGGATGCAATGAATGCAGATGGAATGACATTCAATTCAAATCAGTCTGTCGTTTATGGTTTCCATCCTACAGCACTAGAAACAGACCACATCACATCTCAATGGGCTGGTGACATGTACACCATTAAAAACTCTGCAGACAATAACAGCATAACAATCTCTACGGATGGTATTTTCAACTACACACTGAATGACTTTAAAGGCTATGTGGCTTTGTTCGTGGAAAATATGAAAACACCGGAGGATATGATTGCATATAGCTTAGTAACACCGGAAGATGGAACTGTGGAATCATTATATGGATTCAGCTTTAACGACTTGCGTATTGATGACATAATATCAGAAAACTTAAAGGCAGGACAAACATATAAGCTTTACCTTGCATCAAGTAACGAGCCGGAGGCAGACTCTAATGTATATAATAAAGTCAGAGTGTTAGGCGGTCAGATTTACTACACTATGACAGTAGATGCAAATGGCAAACCTAGTATATCTTCTTCGGCATTTGATATAACAAATGATATACGCGAGATAGAAGTAAAAATGCCAGAAAAGACTTCCGACAAAACGTTCAACCTGTCGGGTATGGAAGTTGGAGAGAACCACCGCGGCATAATAATCCGCAATGGAAGGAAGATACTTAACAGGTAATAATTGATTTAACTTTTCATACAACATAATAGCCCTATATCCATCGGGAATGGAATAAGGGAAGCAGGCGCATCTGTGAAGATGCGCCTGCTTATTTTTTATCAAACAACTGTTTGGTTTTTTGCCTTATCAGAAGTGGTGGGATAATGTCTTCCGGTGTCTCCTCACACATATCACAGGAGACAGTGTTTCTGCCGGTGTCCCTGCAACCGGGAATTAAAATATCACCTTCTTGCCGTTGATGATATACAGTCCCTTGCTCAGCTTTGTCTTGTCTGTGCCAAGGTATCTTCCGTCTATGCTGTATATCTTTCCGTTGCCTTCAGTATCCTTCTTTACTGTGATGTGCTCAATACCGCTGATGATATTGTCGTTGCTGCCACCCATGAAGTCGAATGATATCGTACCGTCCTCGTTCTGAACAATATTTGTTACTGGTTTGTTCATGAAGTTAGAGCCGTCGGTATTCACATTATACACTGTAGAAGCCGGCAATGACTGGTTTGTCAGACTGTTGTTAACAACCTGCGTTGTACCGTCGGCAGCGGTCTGAACATATGGGTATGGGTCGCCGGCAATAGAGCTGGCATACGACGGTCCGTTCTCGTTGTCGGCATGGAAGATGGTGCAGCGCTGATGATCGTTGCTGACATAATATGAGGATATGAAGCTGTTCACCTTGTTCCAACTCCATATATTCTCATCGTAATCCACGTGCAGCACAAGCATTCCCGCTCCGTAGAGAGAGACGTCGGTGCCAGTAAGCTGTCTGTTCTCCAACATATAGAACTCGTTTGGATTGGCATCGTTGTATATGATGAATGCGTCACCGCCGTCGCTGAGCGCCTTAACGTCCTTTACTGTTGTAGGCTTGTCGAGCACTATAGGCTGAAGCCAGCCTGCCCATGAGCGCTCATAACTGGTGTAACCTGCCGGGGTGTAGCTCTTTCCAATGTAACTGCCACCGGCCATGAGGTCCCATGTGCCCATACCATAGTTGCTTCCCGTTGTATCATACATGTCAGGCAGACCCAGACAATGAGAGAACTCATGACAGATGGTGCCGATACCATCGATGCGCTCTCCTTCCATTGCACCTGTAACTCTGTTTAGTCGGCTATATGTGTTCTCGCAACTGCATGCGTATGTGCTGACAGTAACACCGTCGAGCACTACATTCTTACCATAGTCTGAAGAAGACAGCGCCCACATGTGTGGCCAGATGGTGTCAGCGGAACCGCCAGACGCCTCGCCTCTGCCGGCATAAAGCACGAAAACTTGATCCACAATGCCGTCGCCATCCCAGTCGTAATCGGCATAGTTGACATACTCGTCAGCCAGTCGGCATGCCATAGCCACCATCTCTCCCGGCTTCTTGTCATCGCCGCCAGAGCCGTTTCCGCCATAGTATGCCTGGCTCTCAGGCAGCTGTACAGGACCAATCACATCAAAGTCCAGCTCAAACTGTCCGTAGCTCTGTGTGAGATAATAGTCTTTTACGCTCTGCTTGAATCCTAAAGCATGTGAGAATCCCACCTCGTTGGCTATTCTTTTATACAAATCCAACGTGTGAGAAGCTGCAAAAGTAACGTCACTGTAGTTGGCAAGAATGATAAGTCCCTTCTTCTTACCAACATACTGCACGCCCGAAGCACGCTTCTGCGACTTCTTCCGCGCATCTTTTATAATCTGTTGCTGCTGTTGTCTGCGAGTGTCAGACGCCTTGATAAGCTCTTCCTTGTCAATGGCCTTGAAGTGGTTTGTGCCATATTCGGGCACGAAGCACTTGCCGTCTTCTGCCGTCCAATACTTCATGTGCTCGTCACCTCTAAGCTCTACCTTCACCACTGTGCCGTCGGCAAGCTTCACCTGTCGCCATATTCCGCGCTGTGCCGGTACAGCGACGATTGCCATAGATACCATAAAGAATGATATCAGGGTAAAAAATCTCTTCATACAACTATTTTTTATGTTTTCTGTTTGTACATTTAAACAATGAGACCTCATGTCTCAATATTTTCTACAAAAATACGAATTAAATTAATTATAACGAAATATCAGACATATATTAATACAATATTTATAAAAAGAATTGATAATTTACGCATATTATTGGTATTCCGGCATAATCACATGTAAGGATGACCGGCATAACGGTCTGTTATATCTTATCTGCCATCTGCCTCACCTTCGCACGCAGATACTCTACAAAGCCCTCTCCGCCAATCACCTGAACATCCTCGCTCAGACCCAGGACGAAGCGTCCGATGCCGGCATAGCTGCACACGTCTATATCAAGAATCCAGGTTCCCTCCGCCTCCTGCGTGACATGTATCATAGCCTGCGGATACTCCTCGTTGAGTATATTGTATGCCAGTCTGCCCATTCTCAGGCGCACAGGCAGCAGCACCTCGCCGCTGAACATGAATATATCTGTGAACATCCTGCGGTGTAATGCCTCGTGCTGCCACATGTCATCAAGCATCATCACATCCTCCATGCGCGCCACCTTGAATGTCTTGTTCTGCAGGGAGACCATCTCCAGGCATCTCACCTCATTGTTGTTGTTCATCAGCAGAAAAGGTTCCACAATGCGGTCGCGCACCGTCCGGCTGTTAGGCGACGAGTAATTGCGCAACACCACGCACTTCTTATACTTTATTGCGTCGTGCAACACACTGATGTTATGTGCCGCCTGCTCTCTCACAGTGTCGCTCGCCAGTATGTCATAATCATAAAAGCGGTCTATCTTTTTCTTCAGATTAGCCACTATGGCACTGTTCTCGTCAATCCTGTCGAGCAGTCTTCTCATCACAATAGCCTCCTCCTCAGTAAATGATATGCGCTCAGTCAGCTTGCTGAAGAAGGGCGAGTTGCGGTCGATGCTGTAGCAACCTCCGTATTTGTTGACAACAAATCCGCAGTCGCGGAAGAACTCCAGATAGTAATAAAGGTTGCGCCTGGACACTCCTACCTTATCACATAGTTTCTCTATGGTGTAACTTCTGTTGTCGGTAAGCAGCAGAAGCAGGTTCAGTTCACGCTCAAGTTTATCGTGTCGCATTGCTGTTTGTCTGTGGTTTTAATATTCTCTATACATCCATTCGCTGTCTGTCTTGTCCGCACCGGTATCACATCCGCAGTGGGAAGACCTGTCATGAGGCAATGAATCGGGATGACACACCAGATGCCGGAAGCCTCGTGTCAGGCTGAAAGCAGGCTTAGCGGCATATCCGCCGGCACATCTCAGAAGTCAAGCATCAGCTGTCCGTCGCCTGTCAGATTATAACTCCTACGGTGATACGGCGTTATTCCACGCTCCTTTATAGCCGTGCGATGCTTCTTTGTGGGATAACCCTTGTTGCTCTTCCATTCATATTGCGGATACTCCTCAGCCAGACCGTCCATATAATCATCACGATATGTCTTTGCAAGTATGCTTGCCGCGGCTATCGAGAGATATTTGCCGTCGCCTTTTACGATGGTTGTATGCGGCAGATCTCCATATTTCTTAAATCTGTTCCCGTCAACTATCACCGCCTGAGGTCTCACCTTCAACTGGTCAAGGGCACGGTGCATGGCAAGAATACTGGCATTGAGGATGTTTATCTTGTCTATCTCCTCGGGGGTGACAACACCCACAGCCCATGCCACGGCATCACGCTCTATCACCTGTCTCAGTTCCTTGCGACGCTTGTCTGTAAGCTTCTTGGAGTCGTTAAGCATATCATTCTGGTATCCTTCGGGCAGAATCACCGCCGCAGCATATACACTTCCGGCAAGACAACCGCGTCCGGCCTCGTCGCATCCGGCCTCTATCATACCCTCATAAAAGCAACTTTTTAACATATAATTACAGTTTTATGATGTTTAATCATTATTTTTTTATTCTTTAACTAAAAACGTTATATCATTGAACTTATTGTGCACAGAAGTGTATTTAATTTGCAAACAGAAACAAATAAACAATAAAACTCAAATAAAATGGAAAAGAACATGACACTAACTTATGGTATTAACTGTAACAAATCTATATCAGATATTATGAAAAAGGTTATCAACAAGGTAAGCACTCCTGTGCAACTTCTAAGCAGATATTACTCAAACATACTTGAGAAAGAGGTTACATCGCGCCAGACATGGCTCCTCATAGAGGCTCAGACGGCATTCTTCGCCGGCATAATGCCAGCCGATTACCCCATCGTAGCACGTCTGTTGTTTGGCGCCTGGTTTATCATCGCGCTTCATAAATGCCGCAAAAGCGGTCTGTAACACCTGCTCCAAACAACCGAAAGGACAGACATCCGGGTGTAAGTCAGCATCATACGCACAACAGACGGATACAAAAGAGAGTCCGACTCGGCAGAGGACATACGGCAGAGGGTTGTCGGTAAGGTCGCAACACGGCAGATTATACACCACAAACGGATGTTACCAGTATATCAACTCCTTAATATATACACTACAAGCAGACACTATCAGTATATCAACACCTTAATATATACACCCCAGACAGGCAGCAGTAGGGCTCTGGTCCTGATGCCAACAGAGGCATGACGGGCGTCTGTCTGAAATCAGATGAGGGTGAGTCAAAATGAAAATTTTGGCTCACCCTCTTTTGTTTTATCATGATGCTCAATATGCAAGGCGTTGAGATAAAAGCCAGAAGGAGCATACTGAAGCACTTTTACAATATTTGATATTGAGAGCAACGGAGCAGGTTGGGCATTATCACAAACTGCCTTTCCGCATATCTTATTAGGATTCCGCCTGCCATATACTACAAGTCAGAACGTGTTCTGCCATCTGTCAAGGTTCCTTTCGCGTCAGAACATCCTGCTGACACGCTCTATTCCCGCTACAAGCGCATCCACTTCTTCCTTCGTATTATAAAGAGCAAACGACGCTCTTACCGTTCCCTGAATGCCGAGTCGCCTCATAAGCGGCTCAGCACAGTGATGACCTGTGCGCACGGCAATGCCCAGACGGTCGAGCAGCGTACCCATGTCAAGATGATGAATGTCGCCAACCAGGAACGACACAACGGCATCCTTGCCCTCAGCCTCACCTATGAAACGCATTCCCGGGATATCCCTCATGCGCCGCATGGCATACTCTGTCAGCTCATGTTCATGCCTCCGGATGTTGTCCATGCCAAGTTCCGTGATATAGTCGATGGCCTTTGCCAGTGCACTTGTAGCCACATAATCGGGCGTTCCGGCCTCAAACTTAAACGGCAGACGCTCAAACGTGGTCTTCTCAAAGCTCACACTCTCTATCATCTCACCTCCACCCTGATATGGCGGCATACGGTCGAGCCACTCCTCTTTGCCGTAAAGCACGCCGACACCTGTCGGACCGTACATCTTATGACCGCTGAACGCGAAGAAATCGCAGTCCATATCCTGTACGTCTATTGCGAAGTGGGGCGCACTCTGGGCACCGTCAACCATGAAAGGAACGCCATGTGCGTGTGCCACGGCTATCATTTCCTTCACCGGATTCACTGTTCCCAGCACGTTGCTGACGTGTGTGCAGCTGACGATGCGCGTCTTCTCAGAGAACAGGCGATGGTATTCCTCTATGTCAAGATTTCCCTTTTCGTCAAACGGAATGACCTTTATCACAATGCCCTTCTTCGCCGCCTGCAACTGCCATGGCACTATGTTGGAATGGTGTTCCATCTCAGACACTATCACCTCGTCGCCCTCCTGCATGAAAGCATCACAGAAAGAAGACACCACAAGGTTGATACTCTCTGTTGTTCCGCGGGTAAAAATCACCTCGCTCACAGACTTTGCGTTGATGAAACGGCGCACTGTCTCACGCGAAGCCTCGTGCAAATCGGTGGCCTGCTGCGACAGATAGTGCACTCCCCGGTGAACATTCGCGTTCACATTATAGTACTCATCGGTAATAGACTCTACCACAACGCGCGGCTTCTGGGTTGTCGCCGCATTGTCAAGATACACCAACGGCTTGCCATAAACCTGCCGTGAGAGTATCGGAAAGTCTTCTCTTATCTTCGTTAAGTCGTACATTCTAATTTACATAAAGTATTCCACAAACCGCATTCCATCACCATCGGCACAGCAAGAGAGCACAAGGCTCGCCGCCGACATGCCTCAGCGGCTATTTACAAAGCTTGCATCCCTCACACTTGCTGAGCTCTCCGCGGAAGCGTTTCTCCACCAGATAGTGCAGCCTGTCACGCAAAGGCTCAAGCTTTATGCTGTCCACCACCTCGTTGATGAAGGCGAACTGCAGCAGCAGACGTGCCTCCTTGAGACTTATTCCGCGCTGACGCATATAGAAAAGGGCGGCATCATTGAGCTGGCCCACAGTGCTTCCGTGAGCACACTTCACGTCATCAGCGTAAATCTCCAGCATTGGCTGTGTGAACATTCGTGCCTGCTTGGTGACGCAGAGGTTCTGGTTGCGCTCCTGCGATGATGTCTTCTGCGCATCCTTTCGCACCAGTACCTTGCCCGCAAAGGCACCTACGGCGCTGTCGTCAAGCACATATTTATACAGTTCGTTGCTTGTACAATGGGGCACGCGATGGTCTATCAGCGTGTTGTTGTCCACATGCTGCGTCTTGTCAGCTATCACACATCCGTTGAGGTAACACTCGGCTCCCTCTCCGCTGAACACCAGGTCGGTGAGGTTTCGTGTCACTCCGTTGTGCAGAGTGATTACATTATGGTTCACGCGACTGTCTGCCTGCTGGTCGATATATACGTTGCTGACGCGCACATTGCGTGCATGTGTCTCCTCAAGACAGTACAAATCGAGCACGGCATTGCCTCCAACGTATGCCTCCAGCACCTGAGTGGTGAGGAAACGATGGTCGTCGGCGGCGTGATCGCAGAACAACAGCTTTGCCTCGGCACCTTCCTCCAGCACGATGAGCACCCTGCGGTTTATCATAAGGTCAACATCCGAGCGGAGAATGTTTATCACCTGTATGGCGCGGTCTACCTTGACGTTGCGCGGCACATACACAAGCAGTCCGTCCTGTGCCAGCATTGTGTTCAGTGCTGTTATGCCATCCTCAGATGTCTTGGCAATCTTGGCATAGTGTTTCGCCACAAACTCGGGGTTCTTTCGTGCGTATTCGCACAGCGAACCTACCACAACGCCCTCCGGAAGGAGGTTTGCCTTGGGCTGCACCTTGCTGTAGAATCCGTCGTTCAGCACAAAGTAGAGCGACGTGCTGAGGTTTGGCACATCGCAACGGAATGCCTCATAGGGGTCCACAGGTATGTCAAGACGCTTCAGGTTGAGTCCGTAGTCGGGCTCGAAGAGCGCCTGCATGTCTGTGTATTTATACCTCTCAACCTTCTTTGTGGGTATGCCGAGACGCTGGAAGTCGCCGAAGGCGGCCTCGCGCACTGCGTTCATAGGCTCCGCGCTATATCCTGCTATGGTGTCGCGGCACTGCTCATAAAGGTCGATATATTGTTTCTCGCTATTCATTCAATTCTGCTTTTATCCAGTCGTAACCTTTTTCCTGAATCATCTTTGCCAGCTCCGGACCGGCGGTTTTCACTATCCTGCCCTGGTAGAGCACGTGAACGATGTCGGGACGTATCATGTCCAGAAGGCGGTCGTAGTGTGTAATGACGATGCAACTGCTCTCTGGCGTGCGCAGTTTGTTCACTCCTTCGGCAACGATACGCATGGCATCAACGTCCAATCCGGAGTCTGTCTCGTCGAGAATGGCGAGCGTTGGCTCAAGCATGGCCATCTGGAATATCTCGTTGCGCTTCTTCTCGCCACCGCTGAAGCCCTCGTTTACGGAGCGGTT
Organism: Prevotella sp.; assembly: GCA_017415455.1. Lineage (GTDB taxonomy): Bacteria > Bacteroidota > Bacteroidia > Bacteroidales > Bacteroidaceae > Prevotella. The sequence continues at coordinate 77,402 of JAFQGS010000012.1, read as the reverse complement.
GGAGAGCTTGCTGTCGAGCTCCACTATCTTTCTCTTCTCGCGCATGAGCTTAAGGAAGTCGCCGGCATTGAGCGCTGGCTTGCCCTCGTAGGCTCTTTTCTCGTTTATGGCGGCACGCATGAAGTTGGTCATGGACACTCCCGGTATCTCCACCGGATACTGGAACGAGAGGAACAGACCCTCGTGTGAGCGGTCCTCGGGCTTCATCTCCAACAGGTTCTTGCCCTTGTAGTATGCCTCTCCGGCTGTCACCTCATAGAGGGGATTGCCCACGAGCACGGCGCTCAGCGTACTCTTGCCCGAGCCGTTAGGTCCCATTATAGCGTGTGTCTCACCTGGCTTGATAGTGAGATTCACTCCTTTAAGTATCTCTTTGCCTGCTATTGTGGCATGAAGGTTTCTTACTTCTAACATATTATATAATGCTTTTATTTTCAGCTTGTTATCTTTCTCTTCTTGTTTGATGCCCTTTTGCATTGCGTTAAAGCATCTTTTGTGGTACGTTTGATGCCCTTTTGCTGTCTGTTCGGGCATCTTTCGCAGAATGGTCTTCCGTGACGCGTGTCCCGCAATGGCTGTATGTGCTCCTCAGCCTGTCAGAGGCCGCTGTGCGCATGATCACCACCGGGCTCCGCAAAGGGACGCTCTCCTATCCCACTGTGTCCTCAAGCGACACGGCAAGGAGCTTCTGCGCCTCAACGGCAAACTCCATAGGGAGCTTGTTGAGCACGTCTTTGGCGTATCCGTTCACTATCAGTCCGATGGCTTTCTCTGTGGGAATGCCGCGCTGATTGCAATAGAACAGCTGGTCCTCGCTTATCTTGCTGGTTGTGGCCTCATGCTCAACGATGGCTGTGTCGTTGTGAATGTCCATGTAGGGGAATGTATGCGCGCCGCATTCGCTGCCTAACAGGAGGCTGTCGCATGAGCTATAGTTGCGCGCATTGTCTGCGTTGGCAGTGGCGCGAACCAGTCCGCGGTATGAGTTCTGGCTCCTTCCGGCACTTATTCCCTTGCTGATGATGGTGCTCTTGGTGTTCTTTCCTATGTGTATCATCTTAGTTCCTGTATCGGCTTCTTGGCAATGATTGGTCACCGCTACGGAATAAAACTCAGCCTGGGAGTTGTCACCCCGGAGCACACATGAGGGGTATTTCCATGTTATAGCACTACCAGTCTCCACCTGAGTCCACGACAGTTTGCTGTTGACTCCTCTGCATTCGCCTCTCTTTGTTACCAGATTGAGGACTCCTCCCTTGCCGTTCTCATCGCCGGGATACCAGTTTTGCACTGTGGAATACTTCACTTCGGCGTTGTCGTTGACAATTATCTCAACGATGGCGGCGTGCAACTGGTTCTCGTCTCGCATCGGAGCGGTGCATCCTTCAAGGTAAGACACGTATGAGTCGTCATCGGCTATGATGAGTGTGCGCTCAAACTGACCTGTGTTTCGTGCGTTGATGCGGAAGTAGGAACTAAGTTCCATAGGGCAGCGCACGCCTTTTGGTATGTAAACGAACGACCCGTCGCTGAACACGGCGCTGTTGAGCGCGGCGTAGAAGTTGTCGCGGTAGGGAACAACAGTGCCGAGATACTGGCGCACAAGGTCAGGATACTCCTGCAGGGCGTCGCCTATGGAGCAGAAGATGATGCCCTTCTCGGCAAGCTTCTCCTTATAGGTTGTCTTCACAGAGACGGAGTCCATGATGGCATCTACCGCCACACCGCTCAGCGCAAGACGCTCCTCAAGGGGTATGCCGAGCTTGTCGAAGGTCTTCATCAGCTCCGGATCAATCTCCTTTGGCTTGCCGTCGTCGCTCTTCTTCGCCATAGGATCGGCGTAATATGATATCGACTGGTAGTCTATCTCGGGCAAAGTGACATGGCCCCAGGTGGGCTGGCTGAGCGTCTGCCAGTGTCTGAAGGCTTTCAAACGGAACTCAAGCATCCACTCGGGCTCGTTCTTCTTGGCTGAGATAAGGCGCACCACGTCCTCGTTCAGACCCACATCTATGATGTCGGTGTGCACGTCTGTGGTGAAGCCGAACTCATATTTCTTCTCCGCTACTTGTCTGACGTATTCGTTCTTTGTATCGTTTTTATTATCCATTTTCTTACGTTTTCACTTCAACAAGGGATGGACTGACATCGCAACAGCGCCTCTACGGAGGGCACTGGCACACACCCTGAAATGCGGGCGGGCAAAAACGGGATTGCCAAAGATGCCCAAACAGACTGCAAAAGGGCATCAAACGCACTGCGAAAGATGCCTGAACGCATTGCGAAAGGGCATCGATTGCAAGGCATTGTGCATCAAAGCGTTACGCCGTCTGCGCTCTTCCGCGCCATATTATCGCATCTCATTGTCCGCAACAGCATGCCGACCGCCTGCTCCGCGCACCGTTTCCGCACCCCGGGTTATTGCCTTCCAACCCTGTATCAATCTGCAAAATTAATAAATAAGCATCCAACAGACAAATATATAAGTGACAAAACACACTTTATTAGGCTTTCTTTGACTTTATTTGTTTTCGTTGGGTTACAGATATTTACTCTTTGAATAAACGGAAAAAGAGAAGCGGGATGAGTGACTCTCATCCCGCTTCTGTATCTTAGCAAGCATCCATCGCATGCTGTGATGTGATATTAAAGATGCTGTTTCACCTCTATCTCTGTGAAGGTCTCAATGATATCGCCTGTCTGGATGTCGTTGAAGTTGACAAGACTGATACCACACTCGAAGTTGGTTGCAACCTCCTTGACATCGTCCTTGTAACGCTTCAGGGCATTGATCTCACCTGTGTGAACAACGATACCATCACGGATAAGGCGCGCTTTGTCTGAACGGTGAACCTTACCTTCGCTGACATAGGCTCCGGCAACAGTACCAACCTTGGATATCTTGTAAACCTCACGAACCTCAACCTGACCTGTAACGACTTCCTTGACAACCTTGTCGAGCATTCCCTCCATGGCTGACTTCACGTCGTCGATGGCGTCATAGATGACTGAGTAGGTGTTGATCTCTACGCCGTTCTGCTCTGCAAGCTTGCGGGCTGCACTTGAAGGACGAACCTGGAAACCAACGATGATGGCGTCGGAAGCATCGGCAAGCGTCACATCATTTTCTGAAATCTGACCCACTGCCTTATAGATCACATCCACCTTGATCTTCTCTGTTGACATCTTTATGAATGAGTCGCTGAGTGCCTCGATACTACCATCGGTGTCACCCTTGACGATAATGTTGAGCTCTTTGAATGAACCAAGAGCAATACGATGACTGATGTCGCTGAGAGTAAGACGCTTCTGGGTTCTCAAACCTTGCTCACGCTGCAGCTGCAGACGCTTGTTTGCAATCTCGCGTGCCTCCTGCTCGGTGTCAAGAACATTGAAAGCGTCACCGGCTGTAGGTGCTCCGTTGAGTCCGAGGATTATTGCTGGCTCTGCAGGTTTTGCCTGAGTGATGCGCTGGTTACGCTCGTTGAACATCGCCTTGATACGACCCCAGCTGGTTCCAGCCACCACATTGTCGCCAACTTTTAATGTTCCGTTGCTCACAAGGACTGTAGACACGTATCCGCGACCCTTATCCAGAGACGACTCGATGATGCTTCCCAATGCCTTACGGTTCGGATTGGCTTTCAGGTCAAGCATCTCAGCCTCCAGAAGAACCTTTTCCAGAAGGTCGTCAACGCCTATTCCCTTCTTGGCACTTATCTCCTGGCACTGATACTTACCACCCCAGTCCTCCACAAGAAGGTTCATATTGGCGAGGTCCTCACGTATCTTGTCAGGGTTTGCGCCCTGCTTGTCAATCTTGTTGATGGCAAACACCATTGGCACATTTGCCGCCTGGGCATGCGCTATGGCCTCACGTGTGGTCGGCATGACGCTGTCGTCGGCAGAGATAATGATGATTGCGATGTCGGTTACTTGTGCACCACGGGCACGCATGGCTGTAAACGCCTCGTGACCAGGGGTGTCAAGGAAGGTAATCTTACGTCCGTCGCTCAGTGTTACGTTATAAGCACCGATGTGCTGGGTGATTCCTCCCGCCTCACCGGCAATAACATTGGTCTTGCGTATATGGTCAAGCAGCGATGTCTTACCATGATCCACATGTCCCATGACGGTAACAATAGGTGCGCGAGACTGCAAATCGGTCTCATCATCCTCCTCTACTGTTATTGCCTCTGACACCTCTGCGCTCACATATTCTGTCTTAAAGCCAAACTCATCGGCAACGATATTGATGGTCTCCGCGTCAAGACGCTGGTTGATTGACACCATAATACCAATGCTCATACATGTTCCGATAACCTGATTGACATTGATATCCATCATGTTTGCAAGCTCACTGACAGTAACAAACTCTGTAAGCTTGAGGATTTTGCTCTCTGCACGAGCCTCAGCACGCTGCTCTTTGAGCTGCTCTTGTACTGCCTCACGCTTCTCTCTGCGGTATTTCGCACCCTTCTTGTTCTGGTTCTTGCTGGTAAGACGTGCCAACGTCTCTTTTACCTGACGTGCAACATCCTCCTCGTTCACCTCCAAAGGTTTCTGCGGACGCTTCTTCTTGTTCTTCTTTGCGTTAGCGTTCTGAGCCTGCTTATTCTTATTGCTATTGTTGTTAACATTGTTATTCTGCTTTGCCGCGGCATCAATGTCAACACGCTCTTTGGTTATTCGGGCGCGCTTCTTCTTCTCTCCGCCACGTGCCTGAGCAGCTTTCTCCTCACGTTCCTTCTTTCTTTCCTCCTTGGTCTTTTTCTTAGGACGTGTGCTTTGGTTAAGAGAGTCAAGGTCAATCTTGCCCAGCACGTTTACCTTTGGTGCCTTCTTCTGCTCACTTTCAAGAGTGAACACTCTGCCGTCTTTCACCTCTTCGGCTTTCTTCTCTTCCTTCTTTGGCTGTTCTACGGCCTTAGGCGCTGGCTCTGGTTTCACCACTGCAGGCTTAGGTTGCTGCACAACAGGCTTCACCTCTTCCTTCTTTGGTTGCTCCTTTGGCTTCTCCACTACAGGCTTTTCTGCTTTTTTCTCCTGTTTCTCGGGCTGTGGTGCTGGCTTTGCAGGCTTCTTTTCCACTTGGTCAAGGTCAATCTTGCCTACTGGTTTGAACTGTTGCACTCGCACAGTCTCTACTGTTGGCTCTGCTTTCTCTACCTTTTGCTCTGCCGGACGTTTCTTTTCCTTAGGCGCTTTCATGAGCAGTTTCTCTGCCTGATTTCTTACTTCCTTGTCTGATTTGAAAGCTTCCACAAGCGCATTGTACTGCGTGTCGCTCAGTTTGAAGTTGAGGTCGTCCTTCACTTCACCCAGATCTCCACGCTTAACGAGGAACTCCACTGCTGTCTGGCGTCCTATATTTAATTCACGTATTGCTTTACTTAATCTGATACTCATCTGTTATTATTTTTTGTTTGGGAATGAGTTATGAGCTATTTGTTCTCTTTTCAGCCCTTTCTTTGCCCTCATCTGCCTCCGGCTATTTGTCCGCAGCCCTTATACGAACTGTCTGCCAGCGAGCCGTCTGGGGCAAAAGCGCTTGTTATTTATTCAAACTCCGCCTTCAATATTCTTAGGATTCCCTCTACTGTTTCTTCCTCAAGGTCGGCCTTTTGAACAAGTAACTCACGTGGAGCACGTATCACTGCCTTTGCGGTATCGAGTCCGATGCCTTTCAGTGAGTCAATGATCCACTGGTCAATCTCGTCTGCAAACTCCTCAAGGTATATATCCTCATCGCTCTCATCAACCTCACGGAATACGTCGATGGTGAACTCTGTCAGCATACTTGCAAGCTTAATGTTGAGTCCTCCACGTCCGATTGCGAGCGAAACTTCCTCTGGGCGGAGGAACACTTCTGCCTTTTTGTTCTCCTCATCAATTGTAATGCTTGATATTCTGGCTGGGCTCAGAGCGCGCTGGATGAAGAGTTTGATGTTAGATGTATAGTTTATAACGTCTATGTTCTCGTTGCACAGCTCGCGGACGATGCCATGTACACGGCTGCCTTTTACTCCGACGCATGCTCCTACAGGGTCAATGCGGTCGTCATAGCTCTCTACCGCGATCTTAGCTCTCTCTCCCGGCATGCGTGCTATGCGCTTAATGGTTATCAGTCCGTCAGCAATCTCAGGCACTTCCGCCTCGAGAAGTCTCTCAAGGAATGCCCCGCTGGTGCGGCTGAGGATGATTTTAGGATTGTTGTTCTCGTTGTCCACACGCAGGATAACGGCACGCACGGTCTCGCCTTTGCGATACTGATCGCGTGGAATCTGCTCAGAGCGTGGCAGTATGAGCTCGTTGTTCTCGTCGTCAACAAGCAATACCTCTCGCTTCCACACCTGATATACCTCTCCGCTTACTATCTGTCCTACTCGGTCTTTGTACTTATTGTAGAGGCTGTCATGCTCAAGTTCGAGTATTTTAGATGCCAATGTCTGGCGAAGGTTTAGTATTGCGCGGCGTCCGAACTTGCTAAAGTTCACCAGTTCGCTTACTTCCTCGCCCACCTCGTAGTCTGGTTCTATCTTACGTGCTTCCTTAAGCGATATCTCTTTGTTGTCATCGCTCACCTCGCCGTCGGCTACTACTATTCGGTTGCGGTATATCTCAAAGTCGCCTTTGTCTGGGTTTACGATGACGTCGAAGTTCTCATCGCTGCCAAAAATCTTCGCAATAACATTGCGGAAGCTCTCTTCCAATACGCTCATGAGCGTTGTACGGTCGATATTCTTTGTCTCCTTGAACTCTCTGAAGGTATCAACCATGCTTATGGTTTCTTCGGTTTTTCTTGCTGCCATAGCTTTATTTGAAACTTATTAAGTATTTAGTATATTTTACGTTATCCATCTGGAATTGCTTGTCTACATCCATAAGAACAGGACGTTTCTTGCCTTCCACCTTCACTTTCTCCTGCACTGTCACCGTGAAGTCATTCCCGTCAACGGCTTTCAGTATGCCTTTCACTTTCTTTCCGTCGGCTGCCAGCACCTCAACTTCTTTGCCTATGAAGTTGATATACTGCTGCGGCACCTTGAAAGGTTGTCCCAGTCCGGCGCTGCCCACTTCCAGTTCATAGTCGGCTTCGTCGCGGCTCAGGTTGTCTTCGATGTAGCGACTCAGCTGAACACAGTCTTCAATCCACACGCCGTCGGCATGATCTATTTCCACTACAATCCTGTCGTCGTGGCTAATCTCTAAGTCAACGAGGAAATAGTCCTTGTCGGCGAGCCACTGATTAACTAATTCTTCAACAATTTTCTTGTCTATCATATATTGAATATTAAAATAAAATGAGGGACTTTAGAAGCCCCTCATTCCTCTGAATGCTGCAAAAATACGAATAAATCGGCATGTAAACAAACTTTTACAGCAATTTAATGAAAATATTTTCAGTAACCTCCGTATTTTCAGGCAGTTTCTGTATTTTTCGTGTTCTCTGCATAAACATATTGCAACTCACCGATGTTCCGGCTGCGTTTCCTGCCAATCTCGGCTCTCGCAAAGCAGCAAAGGCGTATACGTCTGATTGTCAGTCGTTTAAGAAACCGTCTGCATCTGTCTTGCGAAAGGGCATTAAACGGATGGCAAAAGGTTATCAAACAGACTGCGCTTGATGATTAAATGCGAGCTGTTTGATAACCTTTTGTATTGTCACTTGTAACAGGGCTCTTGATGCCTGGCTCTCAGACAGCTGGTGTATGCTTAAAATCCTGCCCCACTTCCATGCCTGTCCGTATGCTGATGGGCGGCTCTTGCGGGCACGGGCAATCTGCCTACGCACCTGGCATGATGGCTTTGCGTCAGCGCTTCGGCCTCAGCAGGGATGAATATTCGGCTGGCGACGCCATCAGGCGGAGCGCCTCTTTCATCTGCTTGTCATATCTAAGACTGTTCTCTACGGCACCGCTCTGATAGTGGTATGCCGTCACTATCTCCGAGGTTATCACCTCCTTCAGTATCGCGCGGTGATAATCCAGCTCCTTGGCGAGGTTATGAGAGAGTTTGTTCTTAAGTGCCTCAAACTCGGTCTTGGCGTCATCGTAGTAGCCTTCAAACTTCATCAGGTCCTCAAGATTCTTCATAAACTTCTCACTCTGGCGGTCGTATGTGAAACCGCTTGCCAGCACACGGCTCTTGAACGACTCATAGTCGGAGTCGGAAATCTCAAAATCCCGAGCCGGGGCTATCGTCGGATGGCTTGCTATGTAGTCTATCACGTAGTTGTGTAATACCTCTGTGGAGTCTATTGCGGAAGATGCCAGATAGAAAGCGATGTTCGGCAACGAGTCGGGACGCACCTCAACGTCGGGCATGATGCCTCCGCCGTCGCGCACCTCACGCCCGCTTGCCGTATGAAACACCCTCGTCAGCGAGTCGGGTATGTGCTCCTTGTACTTGCTGTTGCCGTTGCTGTAGTCGATGGCTTGTATACATCGGCCGCTCGGAATATAGTATTTGCTGGTGGTAAGCTTAAGATTTCCGTTGTAAGGAAGTTCAACGGTCATCTGAACAAGGCCTTTGCCATACGTGCGCGTACCTAATATTATTGCACGGTCTAAATCCTGCAGCGCACCGCTCACTATCTCACTGGCACTTGCCGAGCCGCCATTCACCAGCACAACAACGGGCATCAGCGTGTCAAGCGGCTCCTCTGTGGTCTGGTAGTCATGGTTGACACGCTTCAGCTTGCCACGGTTTGACACCACCGTAACACCCTTGTTCACAAACATGTTCACTATCTTAACGGCCTCAAGCTCTGAACCGCCGCCATTGTTTCTGAGGTCAAGCACAAGCTTGCGGGCTCCTTTCTGCCTCAGGTCCACAAGCGCATGGCGCACGGCTTTGGAACTGTTCTCGGTGAAATCAACGAGCTTCAGATATCCAACAGAGTCATTCTGCATGCCATAGAAGGGAACGGACGGGTTCTGTATGGTGCGGCGCATGATGCGGACCTCAGACGTCTTGCCCGTAGACGGACGTTTATACTTCAGGAGCATGGTGGTCTCGGGATTGCCACGCAGACGCGAACTGACATACGACACGTCCTTGCCCACCATCGATGAGTCGTCTATGGCAAGGATGATATCACCCTTGCGCAACCCCGCCTCATCGGCAGGCATACCCTTGTAGGGCTCATCTATAACAACATTCTTTACCTGCTGGTTGAACCGGATGATAGCACCCACGCCGGCAAACTTGCCTGTGTAGAGCTCCTTCAGCTCCTTCTGGCGCTCCTCCGGATAGTACTCGGTATATGGGTCAAGCTCATTCAGCATGCCGGTGATGCCTGCATTCACCACACGCGACGGACTAATGGTGTCGACATACATCATATCAAGGTAGCGATAGATGTCATTAAACACCTCAATGCTCTTCCCCGACTCAAAGTTATGGTCTCTGCCCTCCTGCGAAAAGGCACTTGACAAGGGCAGCATAAGCGCAAACAGCGATAATAAAAATATTCTCCTCATATTTTAAAAAGCTCTTCTTCTAATGACAATGCATAGGTAAGACCCAGCAAAATATTCTCATACAGCATGCGGACCGGTATCATGCCCAATGCAAAAGGGCATCAAACGCAACGTATTCGGGCATCAATCACAAGGCGTTCAGGCATCAAACGCAACGCGGTTGGGCATCAAACGCACACCATATGATTTGCAAAAATACATGATTATACCCGTATTAAGGTCCTAATAAGAGAAAAATTATCATAAAATCAACGATTATTCATTTTTTTAACGAAAAAGTTTGGAGGTTTCAAAAAAACCTTATACCTTTGCAACCGCAAACGAAACAAATTTGCATCACTGCTTCAGTAGCTCAGTTGGTTAGAGCACCTGACTGTTAATCAGGGGGTCGTTGGTTCAAGCCCATCCTGAAGCGCAAAGAGGAAATCATATCAATGATTTCCTTTTTTGTTTTTATATACATTACATCTCTATTAAAGACATAAACTAATCAAAGCGTATGAAGACAACAAAAAACATCATTGCGGCATGTATCTCAGCTGCATTCATAGCATGCTCGACAATGACACCGGCGGAAAAAGCCATCAATGAGAAGATGACTGCAGAGAAAACATGGGCTGCTGTGAAGAACAAAAGATTCAGAATAGATGTTGACTACGCCACACCTTTAGGTCGCAGGACGATAGCTATGACACCAGGATTCTCGCTGAAAGTGGCAGGCGACAGCGTTTATTCTTTCATTCCGTATTACATAAGCACACTCAGCAGAACACAGAAAGCAGAATACGGATTCTACTTCAACGAGGTATCATACGACTATCATACTTCATTCAGCGCACAGGATGAGGCGAAAGTGGCTTTCAAAGTTAAGAACACAAAAGACACTTACACCTTCGACCTGCTCATTTATGACAACGGAAAGGCGGAGGTTACAATAAGTTCACTGAACCTTAAGGAAATAAGATATCAGGGAAGATTGGTTGAATAGACCGCGAAAGAACATCAGGCGTTTCCATCCGGGCATCAAACGCAAGCCATCCGGGCATTAAACGCCGGCTGATTTGGCATCAAACGCAAACCGTTCAGGCATCAAACGCAGGGCATTCTGATGTCATGCGCCGGACGTCAGGACGTTAAGCGCTGAACAGCAGGGGGTTAAACACTGAATATCAGATTCTCAAATGCAATACTACATGGGGTTAAGCGCTTTATGTCCAGATTTTAAACGTAATACAGCAGGGAGTTAAGCGCTTTATGCCCAGATTTTAAACGTAATACAGCAGGGAGTCAGGCGCAATACCGAAAGTCACTTGGCGCAAAAGAAAAGATATAAAGACGATATCCGCTTTTAGATACTTCACAAAATAATAAATGCTCATGCCGGCAATACTACCGCATGAGCATTTATTTATATTATGTCATGTCGCATAATGAATGGTCATCAGTCACACACCAAGACGCTTCTCTTTACATGCCCGCCTGCGCCCAGTCATTATCCACAACATGCCATCTCTTAATCTATATCAGAAGAATGATCAAGGCTGTCATTGAAATCCTTTGGCTCACGTTCTGCCAATGGATCATGATAATGCTCATCATTCTCCTTGTGTTCAAAGCGACGAGAGTCACCATTTCCACGGTTTCCGCGCTCTGGACGAGGACGGCGCTCTGGACGAGGACGGCGCTCACGCTCTACATATCCTTCTGGTTTCGGAATCAGAACACGATGAGAGAGCTTGTATTTACCTGTCTTCGGATCTATCTCCATCAACTTAACGGTAATCTTGTCACCCTCTTTCAGACCCGCAGCCTCAACAGTCTCAAGGCGCTTCCAGTCTATTTCAGAGATATGTAACAGTCCATCCTTGCCTGGCATGATCTCAACGAAGCAGCCATAAGGCATTACCGAGCGGATGGTTCCTTCGTAAACCTCTCCCACTTCAGGAATAGCCACGATGGCCTTTATCTTTGACAACGCCGCATCGATGCTCTCCTTGTTAGGCGCACTTACCTGAACCTTACCCTTACCGTCAACCTCATCGATTGTGATAACTGTGTTTGTATCCTCCTGCATCTGCTGGATTATCTTACCGCCAGGACCTATCACAGCTCCGATGAACTCCTTTGGAATCTCCAGAACCTCAATACGCGGAACCTGTGGCTTCAGCTCTGGGCGTGGCTCTGATATCGTATCAGTGATCTTTCCGAGAATATGCTCACGTCCTGCTTTAGCCTGCAAGAGTGCCTTCTCAAGTATTTCAAATGACAATCCGTCACACTTTATATCCATCTGAGTGGCTGTAAGACCGTCCTTTGTACCCGTAGTCTTGAAGTCCATGTCACCAAGATGATCCTCATCACCGAGGATATCGCTGAGAACTGCATATTTATCCTCACCCGGATTCTTAATAAGTCCCATCGCAATACCGCTCACTGGCTTCATCATTGGTACTCCGGCATCCATAAGAGCGAGTGTTCCCGCACAAACAGTAGCCATTGATGAAGAGCCGTTTGACTCCAGAATCTGTGATACTATACGCACTGTGTATGGGTAATCAGCAGGAATCTGTCCCTTCAAAGCACGCCAAGCAAGGTGTCCATGACCTATTTCACGACGTCCAACGCCGCGCTGTGGCTTCGCTTCTCCTGTACAGAAAGGAGGGAAGTTATAATGAAGCAGGAATCGCTGATAGCTCTTATCCAGCACGTCATCAACCATCTTCTCATCCAGTTTGGTACCAAGTGTACATGTAGTGAGGCTCTGTGTCTCTCCACGAGTGAACAATGAGCTTCCGTGTGGCATTGGAAGCGGGCTCACTTCACACCAAATCGGACGTATCTCGTCGGTCTTTCTTCCATCAAGACGCTTTCCTTCGTCAAGTATACAACGGCGCATTGCGTCGCGTTCAACGTCATGATAGTAGCGGTCGATGAGCGAACACTTCTCAGCGAGCTCATCCTCGCTCATCTCTGCATGGTCAGTTGTGTACTGTTCAACGAACTCCGCCTTTATAGCCTCAAATGCCTCGCCTCGTGTTTTCTTATCACGGTCGCCCGAAGCGGCAATAGCATAGCACTTGTCATATGTCGCCTTGCGCACCTCTTCACGAAGATCCTCATCGTTAACTTCATGACAATACTCGCGCTTCACATCTGTTCCGAGTTCTTTTGAGAGCTCTTCCTGCAACTCACACATTGGCTTTATGGCATCCTGTGCTACCTTGAGAGCCTGCAGAAGGTCTTGTTCTGACACTTCCTTCATCTCTCCCTCAACCATCATGATGTTGTCTTTAGAAGCTCCTACCATAATGTCCATGTCGGCATCCTTCATCTGTTCGAATGTAGGATTAACCACATACTCACCGTTTACACGTGCTACTCGCACCTCAGAGATAGGACATTCGAATGGGATATCTGAACAAGCCAGAGCCGAAGAAGCCGCGAATCCAGCCAAAGCATCCGGCTGATCGACGCCATCTGCAGAAAAGAGGATAACGTTTACGAATACTTCTGCATGGAAATCAGACGGGAACAGCGGGCGAAGAGCACGGTCAACGAGTCGGCAAGTGAGTATTTCATTGTCGCTTGCTTTGCCCTCTCGCTTAGTGAATCCTCCCGGGAAACGTCCTGCTGCGGCATATTGTTCTCTGTACTCTACCTGTAAAGGCATGAAATCTGTTCCGGGAACTGCATCTTTTGCGGCACAAACAGTAGCCAGAAGAACGGTGTTACCCATACGGAGTATACATGAACCGTCGGTCTGTTTTGCCACTTTCCCAGTTTCAATTGTGATGGTTCTTCCATCAGGCAACTGAACACTTTTTGTAATTACATTCATCTTTTATAAAAACATCTAAAATAAAATATTCGGACAAAGGTACACATTATATATACAATAAACGAAAAAATAGTGTGGTTTTTACGTTTTATTATGTTTTAATATGGCAGAAAACGATTTCCACCACACTATATGCCGCATTATGAGCAGGCATTTTACATTATGGCAGAAACCGTTTCGTACTTTTATTATTTCGCCATGGCGCGCTCCGCTTGGGCAGAATACATCACACATACGGAGAGCTTTTCAATCTCCTTAAAAGTGCTGTTGCATGGCATATCGGGGCACGCCGCCAGACAGATGATAACACACTGTGACACAGCACGATACAAAACACTTTGCGAAAGGGCATCTTTCAGGCTGCGTTTGATGCCCGAATACAATGTGTTCGGGCATCAAATACAAGCCATTCAGATATTATTTACAAACTATTCAAATACTATCCATGATTTATACGGATATTATTCAAAAGTCATACGGACATTTTCCATGAGTCATCCTGAGATAACCCACAAATAGTCAGGGTATTATCCTCACAACAGGCGGTTCTCTTCTACTTCACGAGAATTTTCTTTCCGTTGCGTATAACGATGCCTTTGTAACTGTCGTCAACCGGCACACCCATTATGTTATAGCTTCTTCCGTCCTCCGCCTTGTCGGCAACAATCTCCTCAATGCCGTCGGGCAGCACCTCGGTCACTGCTATGTTGATATAGTCGGTGCGGCATCCCTCTCCGCCTTCGGGCGCTATCTCAAGTCTTATCTGGTCTCCCTTGTTTAGTTCCACGGTAGCCAATGAGTGCGTAACCAGCTTGTCTGTGTTTGTAGATGCTGTGCAACTGCCGCTCTGGACGTCGTTGACAAAGAGTTTGTAAGTGCCCTTCCCGTCGCTCTCATCAAACATGCAGACCGATATTTTGGCCTTTACCCGCTTGCCGTTCCACTCCGCATTCATCGTTCCTGGTCCCGACTCGCCGCCAATAACTTTCTTTCCAGATGCTAAAAACCATGCTCCGTCCTGTACTTCAATGAACGAACGCAGTCCCAAAGCCCAGTTCTCAGCCTCGTTCTTGCCCTCCACTGCCGTTGCTATAGGCGCCGTAAAGGTCCAGTTGTTGCCCTTCTGCATGATGTTTCCGTCAGCATCCAGCACGTCAACGGTCCATGTGTAGTTGCGTCCGCGAGGCAAAGTAGGCGGTTGCCAGGCTGTCTTCTCCGCCGTAACGTCAGCCGTATGGTGTATCTCCGAAGCCTCATCCCACACTGTTATGGCATAACCCGCAGCGCCATGTGCCGGTGCCCATCTCATAGTCATTGGCTGAGTGGTGTTCGCATTCTTCTGTTCCTGCAGCTGGGCGTTGGTCTCTCCGTCTGCCGGATATGGCTTTCCAGGCACGGCTGGAGCCGTTGTGAACTGCCACACCTTACCCGTTATCGTCCTGTCAGCCAGCTTTGTGTCCACACGCCAGTAGTAAGTGGTTGCCGGAAGCAGCCCCGTTGCCTTCACACTGTTCTCCGTCACAGTCCCGATGCTGCCCGCCTGCAGTTCATTTGGCGACATGGCGAGATACACGTCATACGATATCGCGTCCGGTGCGTTGCTCCATCTCAGTGTGGCATTCTCCATAGCGTAGTCTATTCTGCCGTTGTTTGGCAGCGGCACGAGGTCATACTCCAGTCCAGCCATTGGTCCTGCAGACGCTTTTACGATAGCAGGCACGTTGTCGGCAGCGCTCAGTGTCATGTCATAATCATAGAAGTCAGCCACCTCGAAAGCCTCTCCTGTATCCTTGGTGTTGCCCGAGCATCCCTTGAACACATTGCCAACAGATAGCGCCTGGGCATAATGTGCCGACGCCGGGTCGTCGGAATACATCTGTTTCAGCGGTGTCTTGCTGTTAAGGAAGTAGTTTTTCTCAATCACCACACGTGCACCTGTGAAGTAACCAACGCAATATGAGCTTACACTTTCATAATAGTTGTTCCACACGTGGCCCCTTCCGTAGCCTATTCTCGGGTTTCGCTGTGTGGTTTTAATGAACGAGTTGTGATGATATGACACATTCTGCTTGTCCACATCCTCATAATGCTGCGTGCCAGAGTTGCACACCGACACCTTGTCATGGTTTGAGAAGCGGTTCCATGACACTGTAAGCAGGTCAGAACCGATGGTGAAATCCAGTAGTCCATCATCAGAGTCTGAGAGGTCGCAGTGGTCCACCCACACATGATGTGAGTCTCTGAAGGCTATCGCATCGGCATGAGCCTTCCTGATGGTGAATCCCCTTATGATAACATTACTCACCCCATTGGCATTGAATCCAATACCGTCGAGCACTGCATTCGCGTTAAGTCCGATGATGGTTTTGTCTGACGCAACCTGTATGTCCTGCTCGTTTGTGAGCGTGATATTGCCCTCATACAATATCACATACGGCTCTGCCGCGATGCAGTATTTGCGCAGGTCGGCCTCGGTTGTAACCCTTACAACCTTTCCCAGACCGCCGCCTATGGTGCCTTCGGTGCCATAAGCCGGCGTGGCAGCAAATCCAACGAGCCCGTGTTCAAGGTCTTGCGCCTGCACAGAGTGTGTCAGCAACAATAGTAAAAAGAGTAGAATTTTTCTCATAAACATATTTTTTTAAGATTAATATTAGGTTTCCTCTATGATGCTTCATGGCATTTCCCACCGCAATGCGCACCTCATCGTCATACGTATTATAACAGACTGACATACAGCATGATAGGCAATGCGGACTGAAAAGGCATCTTTTAGGCTACGTTTCATGTCTGAACGCAGTGCGTTAGGGCATCTTTCGCAAACCATCCGGACAAAGATTGTCACCGCAGTGGTTTTCATTGGCTTTGCTGATGCATATCATACGCATCGTGCATTGCCGTGGACAAAAATAAGAAAAAGTAATTACCGAAGCAAATAAAATACGCACACACTATACATAAAGGCAATATTATGGCATTATATTCTACCCTGACGGGTAAAAACCACACCTCAAAGACTGTCCTTGACACTATAAGCACCGCTCTCACAGGGGTCTGACGTGAGTGTCTTCGCAGCATTGTCACGAGCCTTACAACCAACTCACAAAGTGAGAACCAGCAGTTTACGACATCAGGAGAGGTATGACGGCGCATACAAACGGCGGCTGAGAATTTTTAAATGTTTATTTTGTTATTCAACTGAATTAATGTACTTTTGCATTCATTATAAACAAAACACAGAATAAGAATGAATATATCAAAACTCTTTACAGCCGCAGGCGTGGCTGTCATCATGCTCGCCGCGGTGTCATGCACAGAGAAAAAGTTTAACATCAACGGCTCTATCGCACAGGCCAACGACTCTGTTCTCTATCTGGAAAACATCGGAATAGACGGCATCACGGCTGTCGACTCTCTGAAACTGGGCGAGAACGGAGACTTCAGTTTCAGCCACACAGCGCCAGAAGCACCTGAGTTCTACCGTCTCAGAATATCAGACCAAATCATAAACATAAGCATCGACTCTACGGAAACAGTCACTGTAAAGGCCGACTATCCAACAATGGCACAGCAATACACCGTTGAGGGCTCAGAGGAGAGCAACGTCATAAAGGAGCTTTCGGCAAAACAGATGCAGCTGAGAGAGGCCTTGCTCAAGATAGAAGAGAATGCGGCGCTGAGCTATCAGGTGGCAGGCGACAGCATAATGAAGGTCATCGAGGCTTACAAAGATGACATAAAGAACAACTATATATTCAAAAACCCGAACAAAGCGTCATCATACTTCGCCCTGTTCCAGACCATCGGCAGCTATCTTATATTCAACCCGAGAGAGAATGAGGCAGACATCAAGGCGTTTGCAGCCGTGGCAACGAGCTGGGATGTGTACTATCCGGAGGCTGTAAGAGGAAAGAACCTGCACAACATAGCCATCGAAGGCATGAAGAACATCCGACTGATGCAGAACAAACAGGCAGCATCCAGCATCGACCTGAGCCAGATAGAGGCAACGAACATTATCAACGTGTCGCTGCTTGACAATAAAGGTAACCTGAGAAACCTTACCGACCTGAAGGGAAAAGTGGTGATGCTCGACTTCCATATATATGGTGGTGAGGCGTCAACAAAGCGCATCATGCTGCTCAGAGAGCTGTATTCAAAATACAACTCACAAGGTTTTGAAATCTATCAGGTGGGACTTAACGACGACGAACACTTCTGGAAGACCCAGACTGAGGCATTGCCTTGGATATGTGTGCACGACAAGCAGGGCGCAAACTCAGTCACTCTGAGACAGTATAACGTACAGAGCATTCCTACGTTCTTCATCATCGACAAGACAAACACACTGCATAAGCGCGACTTGCAGATAGAGGATATCGACGCAGAGATAAAGAGCCTGCTGTAGGACAACGGCTGACGGAGGCAGAGTACATCACCCGTCAGACAACATAATAAGGTGTAATATCTTACGCTCATTGGTGAATTTAAGCATTTTTTCACCATATTAGAGCAGATATTACACCTTATTTTTTTATCATTACCATATCTTTGTGCTCAGAATAAACGCGCAGGCACACTGCATCTGAGCAGCTGATGACATGGCGCACGGCATAAACTGCAACCTGCTAACAATCAGAACGTTACACAGAAAGACAACTTTCACAAGACGAAAGGGCATCAAACGCATCGCAAGAGGGCATCTATTACACGGCGTTTGGGCATCAAACGGAGGGCAAGAGGGCATCTTTCTGAAGACAAACGGACAAATGCCGCATCCCAACAAACGGAAAGGCATGGATGAACAGGTAAAAGAATAATAACATAACAATAAGAAAACACTATGAGAAAAATCATCTTCACTCTGCTGACTGTCGTCTCAATGAGCGCCGGAGCACAGCAACTGGCATTCCCTGAGGCGGTGGGATTCGGACGATTCGCAACCGGAGGACGCACCGGAACGGTATATCACGTGACCAATCTTAACGACTCCGGCACCGGATCTTTTCGTGACGCAGTAAGCAAACCCAACCGAATCATCGTCTTTGACGTGGCAGGTGTCATCCGGATAAACTCCCGCATAAGCGTCAGCAGCAACCTTTACATAGCCGGGCAGACCGCCCCCGGAGAGGGAATAACTGTCTATGGCAACGGCCTCTCATTCTCCGGCGCAAGCAATACTATATGCAGATATCTGCGAATAAGGATGGGAGCCGTAGGCGACTCAGGCAAGGACGCGCTTGGAATAGCCAACGGAAGCAACATGATTTTCGACCATTGCTCCATCGCATGGGGCAGAGACGAGACATTCTCAATAAGCGGAGACAGTCCGGAGAACATCACTATACAGAACAGTATAATAAGTCAGGGACTCATGGGGCACTCTGCCGGCGGACTGGTTCAGACCGACAGGAATGTCACTATATACCGGACTCTCTACATACATAACGACACTCGTAACCCGAAATTTAAGGGAACGCATCAGTATGTGAACAATATCGTATATAATTGGAAGACCGCTGCATATATAATGGGCGGCGACTCAGAGGGATACTCATACGCCAACGCCACAGGAAACTTGTTCATCACAGGTCCAACAGGCAAGAAAAACGCATTCAGCGGAGCAAATGAGAGATACAACATCTATGCCGATGACAACATGATTGACAACGACATGGACGGCAAACTGGCACCAACTGCCATCGAGAAGAGCGACTATCAGGGCGGACCTACATTCGTATCACAACCCTACGACTATCCATCACTGCCCACAGTAAAGGCAGAACAACTCTTCAACGACCTTGTTCCGACTGTCGGAGCATGCCTGCCCTACCGCGATAATCTGGACAACATGCTCATTGCCGACCTCAAATCGCTGGGCACTGAGGGTGATATCATCAGCGACGAGAGCACTCTTGACATAGGCAGTCCGGCATCATGGAACGTATGGAAGGGCAACAGCGGAGACGAGAAACGTAAGGACAGCGACGCCGACGGAATGCCAGACTGGTGGGAGACAAGCAACGGAACCAACGCAAATGCAAACGACGCGATGGTCATAAGAGACGGATATGCAAACATAGAGCACTATATAAACTCCATAACTGATGCCAACTCACAGTATTTTCTGAAAGCTCCTGTCGCCCTGAAGGCAACAGAACGCACACAGACAAGCATCAAACTGAAGTGGAGAGACTTCTCAAACGTTGAGGATGGATATACTATTGAGATGCAGACAGGCACCGGCTACACCGAGATTGGCCGCACAACAGCCAGCGTTGACTCACTGACGGTTGACGGGTTGGCACCTCAGACAGAGTATTTCTTCCGTGTTCGCGCCTTCAAAGGTGACGAAATGTCCGACTACAGCAATACGCTCAGCGTGAAAACAAAGGCAAAGCTCATTGACGTTGTTAACCCAGATGATTACAATACAGACCTTACCTGGACTGGAGAGAGCTCTTCTCAATGGAACACCTCTGACAAAAACTGGGCTGAAGGGACATTTGCCGATGGCAAGAAGGTGCTCTTCCAGGGTGCTGAAGGCAGTGAGACTGTGAGCATTCCGGCAGCTGTCAGTCCCGCATCAGTGATGATAAAGGGCGGGAAAGATTATCTTTTCGACGGTGTCATAGCAGGAAACGGCTCGCTGAACATGGCAGGCACGGGTGTGACTGCTCTCAAAGAGAACAACACTTACAGTGGAGGTACGGTGGTATGGAGCGGCATTCTTGAAGTGAGCAAGCTCAACAACGGCGGCAATGCAAGCTCTATCGGCACGGCGCCGACATGGGTCTGGAACGGAGGAACAGTAAGATACACCGGCGGTTCGGCATCAACCGACCGCGATGTGGCGCTGCAAAACACCTCAACCATTGACATATCAAACTCTGGAGCGACACTAACCCAGGCGGGATGTATCAGCGGTGAGGGCGACCTTATTAAGAAAGGAGCCGGCACTCTGGCACAAGACATCGGCTTGCATACATACTCCGGCAACACTATTGTGCGTGAAGGAACATACGAGTTGAGAGGAAAAGACCTGCTGGGCAGCATCAATGCCGTCAACGGCAAGCTGATATTGGAAGGCGGACGATTCCGGACCACAGGCGGAGACAATGCCTCTGAGGGCTATCTTAACTTCCCCGTGGAGGTGAATGGCGACAAAACAAGTTACTTCCACATAGGTCAGAGAACGAATATAAAGAACAGTTTCAGCGGAAGTGGTAACCTGCGACTGGAGATTGAATACCTCAGAGAGTTCTATCAGGGCGACTGGAGCAACTTCTTCGGTAACGTAACCGCTGTTCAGAAGGGCTCCGAAGGCAACCAGTTCCATCTTGCCAATGCCGGATATGGCGGCATTCCCAACGGCCGTCTGGCACTGGAAGGCACTCTGACCATGCTCGGCACCAACGGCAAGTCTTACCAGATAGGAGCGATGTCGGGAACATCAACAACAGAAATGGGCTGCTGTTTCATCAAGACCGACGGCGGAACGGTAACCTGGAAGGTTGGAAACCTGGGCACAGACGAGACCTTCTATGGCAAGATAACCAACAAGATTCAGCACACAAGCAGAATAGGCAGCACAAGCATTGTGAAGGAAGGCGAGGGATATTGGCGCCTTACTGGCAGTAACAACTACCGCGGCACAACGGATATCATGGCAGGAACACTTATCATAAACGGCTCGCACAACAAGGACAAGGACCATACCGGCACTTATTTCACGCCTGGTATGTACACAGTTCATGACGAAGCGACGCTGGCCGGCAATGGTTCTACCACCGCTCCGGTGACAGTCAGCAGCGGAGGAACGATTGCTCCGGGTGACTTTGGCATAGGAACACTGACCATCAGGAACAATATCACAATGAACAATGGCAGCAAACTGGTTGTGGATGTTAACCGTTGGAACAACACCAACGACAAGCTGGTATGCCAGGGCACACTGACCACAGGCGGAACACTCGTCCTTAACCTTACGGATGGCGAGTATGAGGCTGGCGACGAGATATCCATCCTGTCGGCAACGACATTCGATGGCGGTTTCAGCGGCATTGAGCCAGCCGTGCCCAGAGAAGGACTTATGTGGGACACAAAGACTCTTCTTACCGATGGTAAGCTGCGCATAACAAACAGTCTCGGCATAGACGGCATGCAGAATGACGCCGACGGGATGACACTAAGCGAGAGAACGCTGCTCATAACACCTCCTGCCGGAGGAGCACAGCTGAGGATTTGCGCTGCCGACGGCACCGAAGTGGCTTGCCGCTTTGTGGTGGACAGAGTGTGTCTGAGCCTCAACAAAGGTCTGTATGTGGTGACTCTTGGTGGCAAGACGAGAAAGATTGCCGTGAGATAGACTTCCTAAGAAGGCCATATAAAGGCAATAATCCCCGGCAATACAGCATTATTGTCGGGGATTATCATATCTAACTGATTTCCAAAAGGATACGACAGCCATCACAAAAGGGCATCAAACGCATCGCAAAAGGGCATCTATAATACGGCGTTTGGGCATCAAACGGAGGGTAAGAGGGCATCAGCCGGACAGCGGATGGAGAAGCGACGCCTCCCGAGAGACGGCTGGTCATCGCAAAGCCTCACGCATAGCAGCGCCGTACTGGACAGAGATGAAGTTCTCTATGCTCTTGCAACACTCGGCGGAGAAGCCTTGCGCACAGGCTATCAGGGCATCCCACTGGGCGGGAGTGAGTCCGCCGGCGATATCCGCTCGGCGTATGCCGTAGCGCACGAGGGCATAGACAAAACCCGCGTTGAAGTTGTCTCCGGCGCCTATTGTGCTGACAGCCTCTATCTGACTGACGTCATAACTGCGCCTTACTCCGCCTGCTCCGAACACCTGGATGGGGGCTGAGCCGCTTGTATAGATAAAGTCCTTGCAGTGGAATGACACCTCGGAGGCATATACATCGGTGGCGGCATCGGTGCCGAAAAGCACGTTGAAGTCGTCGCGGCTGCCCCTGACGAAGTCGGCAAGAAGGAAGTTATCCAGCAGACTTGAGCGCAGGCGCACTTTCTCTCCGGCATGAGAGGGGCGGAAGTTGACGTCGTAATAAAGTATGGCTCCGCTGTCATGGGCATGCCGCAGGAATGCCTCCACTTGTTGTCTTATCACAGGATTGAGCGCATAATATGACCCGAAGAGCACTATGTCGTCCTCGTCAATGTGCGGAAGAGCGAAGTCGAGCCTGTCGTTTGGATGGTCTTTGTAGAATATATACTCTGCATCTCTCTGCTCATTGAGGAACGCCAGCGACAGCGGCGACTTTGTTCCGTGGAACATACTGACACCATCGGCATTGACATTGTTCTCCTGCAGGAAGCTGACTATGCGCCGTCCGATGCGGTCGTCGCCAACTTCGCTGATGAAAGAGGCGCTTGCACCGGCTCTTCCTAAGGATATCATACTATTGTAAACAGAGCCTCCCGGGACGGCACTGACAGGCTGGTCGCCGTTGAATATAATGTCGAGGACGGTCTCTCCTATTCCGAATATTTTTCTCATAGAGCAATTATATTGTTGGATTATATATTGCAAATATCTGAATTTTATGCCCAAATACGAAACGCACGATGATGTTTTTGCTCCATGACAGGCATTTTTTAACTAATGACAGGTGAAAAGACAACGGACAGGGAGAGGCGCACTGAACAGCAGCCGGAAACAGAACTATTTGGCGCCGCATGTCAAATATTGTGGAAGATGTATCTTTTTTATAGGTTTTAATACCTAACTTTGCAGACAGTTTTATGAAATACAATACATATACATTGCCCAACGGGCTAAGAATAATACATCTGCCATCAGCCTCTCAGGTGGTATATTGCGGCTATGGGATATGCGCCGGCACCCGGAACGAGATGCCTGGCGAGGAAGGACTGGCTCACTTCTGCGAGCATGCCACGTTCAAAGGTACGTCAAGAAGGCGCTCAATACAGATTCTCAGTTGCCTGGAGGGCGTGGGAGGAGACATCAACGCCTTTACGAACAAGGAGAGCACCGTGTACCACTCGGCAATTCTGAAAGACCACTTCAGCAAGGCCGTGGACCTGCTGACAGACATCGTGTTCCACAGTGTGTACCCGGAGGCGGAGCTGATGAAGGAGAAGGACGTTATATGTGACGAGATAGAGAGTTATAATGACTCACCGGCCGAACTGATATACGACGACTTTGAGAACGCCATATTTGCCGGACACCCGCTCGGACACAACATTCTGGGAAAGGCGGAGAGGCTGAGAACATATACGGCGGAGGACATAAGGCGCTTCACTGGAAAGTATTACAAACCAGAGAATGCCATCTTCTTCGCATACGGCGACCTCAGTTTCAAGAACATAATAAGACTGGTTGGGAAGGCAACTGCCGACTTTCCGCAACGCAGTCCGCTGATAGACGTAAGGCCGCAGAATATTCTTCCCGGGTACAAGGCACAGACACTGGTCAAGGAAAAGGGCACGCATCAGGCTCATGTGATGCTTGGAAACAGGGCGTATGATGTTCACAACAGCAAGAGAATGGCTCTCTATCTGCTGAACAACATACTTGGCGGACCGGCAATGAGCGCACGGCTGAACCTCGCTTTGAGAGAAAGGCACGGACTGGTGTATATCGTTGACAGTACGATGGTGAGCTATTCGGACACCGGCATGTGGTGTGCGTACTTCGGATGCGACCCGAAGGATATTGAGAAATGCCTCAAGCTGGTGCGGAGAGAGCTTGACAAGATGATGCAGAAGCCGCTGTCGGCAAGACAACTCGCCATTGCCAAGAAGCAGATAAAAGGCCAGATAGGCATCGCTTGTGACAATAGGGAGAGCTATGCGCTGGACTTTGGCAAGAGCTTTCTGCATTATGGATGGGAGAAAGACATACAGGCGCTGTTCAGAAACATTGACGAACTGACCGCACAACAAATACAGGACGTGGCGCAGGAGGTGTTCGACCCGGAGCGCATCACAACCCTGATATACAGATAAAGCAACGGAAACGGCTCATCGGTGAGCCACAACGGCACTGAGAAAAAACAAGCCCCGCTGTCTCTGCAGCGGGGCTTTAAATGTTAGTATGTTATGAAAAAATTGAGAGAATAGAAACTTCACAGTTTCAATTTGTCTTACTAAACATTGTTTTATAGAGAAAGCTAGAAAATTATCTTACTTCAAAATGTCGGGCGTCAGTATCACTTTCTTCAGTGTGTCAACCTTGACTGAGTCACCTTTGGCTATTGACATGCCTGTGCTCACACTGTCCTTGACACTGAATGCAACCTCGGGCGCCGCATTGTCTGTACCGCTCTGGAATGCCACCTGTGCCGCCTGACCCAGCGAAAGGAATACAGCGACAACAGCAACAGCCCTGAACAACGGCATGAAACGCTCGCGAAGACTCACGGTCTTTGCCTTTACAGGCTGAGAGTCATCAACAAGCTCAAGAATGGCAGCATCAAAATCGGCTCCAAGAACACACTCCTCTTTCTCTGCCTGGGCAAGAGTGAAGAGCGGCTTATACTGAACGAGGCTGGCAGGAATGTCTTCCTGACTGAAGAATGAGCGCAGGATGGCCTCTTCCTCAAGTGTAGTGGCGTCGTTCCAGTAACGTTCCAGAAGTTGTTCGATATACTTATAATCCATAATTGTCTATTTCCTGATACTTGCTTTTTATTGTCTGGCGTGCGCGGAAGATATTTACCTTGACCTGTTCCTCGCTGACATCAAGTATTGAAGCTATCTCCTTGTAACTCTTTCCCTCTATGTCGCGAAGCTGAAAGCACGTGCGTTGCTTCTCTGGCAGGCTGCCAACGATGCGTCTGATATGCTCCATCCGCTCTTTGCCAAGCATGGAATCGTGCGGATTTGAGCTGTTGTCCGCGGCAATAACATATTCCTTACCATCCAAAGTCTCGTCGCTTGCCGATGCTTTTCGTATCTTGTCAAGAGCAATATTGCGGCATATCCGAAGACTGTAGGCCTCTATTGAGAGAATGTTCTGCCATTCATCACGCTTGTCCCAGACTTTTATCAGCGTATCCTGCACCACATCCTGCGCATCCTCATGGCTCTGGGTGATGCGCAAGGCAAGCCTGTAGAGCACATTCTTAAGCGGCAATATGTCGTTGCGGAAGCTGATATTTCTCATTTGCCTTTATCTGATTGACGATTGAAGAAAGAAAAAGTTACAGGGAAGTTATATTTTCTCTCATTTTTAACATTCATTAATTATTACGGGGTCTTTATCTTATCACTGTGCCATGTTTGCCGTCTATGGCTGTGGCAAGTGTTATGATGACTTCCTTTACGCCATCATTTATGGCGCTGAAGGCATTCTCCAACTTTGGAATCATACCTCCGGCAATGACTCCTTCGGCTACGTAACGGTCGAAATCAGGACGGGTTATGACAGGAATCACGCTGTCATCGTCGTCTGGATTGCTCAGAACGCCCTTCTTCTCAAAGCTGAATATAAGCGTGACATCATAGTAAGCGGCAAGGGCCTTGGCTGTTTCCGCCGCTATTGTATCTGCATTCGTGTTGAGAATGTTACCCTTTCCGTCGTGGGTCAGTGGTGCCATGACTGGCGTTACGCCTGCCTCTATCAGCGTCTGGAGCTGCTTTCCGTCGGCAGAATCCACATCGCCAACGTATCCATAGTCTACTGTTTTCACCTCTCTCTTGTGCGAACGCATCACATTCATATCCGCACCGGTAAGACCGAGGGCATTAACACCGTTGGCCTGAAGCCTTGCAACAAGGTTCTTATTTACCAAACCGCCATATACCATGGTGACAACCTGAAGCATGTCTTTGTCAGTAATGCGTCTGCCGTTTACCATCTTGCTCTCTATTCCAAGCTGGGCGGCTACCTGAGTGGCGCGTCTTCCGCCTCCGTGAACAAGTACCTTACGGCCCTCAATGGCACTGAAATCAGACAAAAGACGCTCTAACTGGGCTTCGTCTTCTACCACAGCACCGCCTACCTTTACTACTGTTATATGTTCTTTCATACTTATACTGAAAATAAAAAATGGCTCGGCAGGCCTTATTCTGAACCTGCCAAACCATTATTATATTATATTAATGTGATAAATCATCTGTAAAACAATGTCATAACTACTCCAAATAGGTGTATCCATAGAGTCCAGAGCGATAATTGGAGAGGAACTCCTTGCCTTCTTCCAATGATATCTTGCCGACCTTCACACTCTTGGTCACCCATCGCTCAAGCTGACGGACAAGGTCTTTTGGCTTATACTGGACATACGCAAGAACCTCTTCCACAGTCTCACCGTCGAAAATCTGGTCTATATGATATGTGCCATCCTTCACTGATACATGGATAGCATTGGTGTCGCCAAACAAATTATGCATGTCACCAAGAATCTCCTGATAGGCTCCTATAAGGAAGACACCAAGATAATAGGGCTCGTTCTTGCGCAACTTATGCACTGGAAGAATATGTGAGATGTTCCTGTTCGTAACGAAGTTGGATATCTTTCCATCGCTGTCACATGTGATATCCTGAAGCGTTGCGCTACGAGTTGGACGCTCATCAAGTCGCTGGATAGGAACAATCGGGAACAATTGGTCTATTGCCCAGGAGTCAGGCAGAGACTGGAAGAGAGAGAAATTACAGAAGTATTTATCTGCAAGAAGCTTGTCAAGATTCTTAAGCTCCTCCGGAGTATGCTTCATTGTCTTCGCAAGACTGTTCACTTCACGGCACACACTCCAATACATTCGCTCTATCTCAGCACGTGTCTGCAAATCAACAAGGCCATGACTGAACAGATCTAATGCCTCTTCACGTATCTGCTCTGCATCATGCCAGTCCTCAAGCATGGTCCGCTGGTTTAAGTTATCCCAGATATCATACAGGTCTTTAACCAACTTATGAGATTCCTTCTCTGGCTCATACTCCTCATCCATCTCAGGAAGTGAAGCCGTTTCAAGCACATCTATGACGAGAACAGAATGATGAGCGGTAAGCGATCTGCCACTTTCCGTGATGATATTAGGATGTGGAATGTTATTGTTATCAGATGCCTCAACAAACGTATAGATACAATCGTTGACGTATTCTTGTATTGAATAGTTCACACTACTTTCACTACTGGGCGACCGAGTACCGTCATAATCAACGCCAAGTCCGCCTCCACAATCGACAAACTCTACGTTATAACCCATCTTATGCAACTGAATATAGAAGTTAGATGCCTCTCTAAGGGCTGTCTGTATGCGTCGTATCTTTGTTATCTGGCTACCTATATGAAAGTGAATAAGTCTGAGACACTCTTTCATATCTTTCTTTTCGAGAATCTCAAGAGCCTCAAGCAGCTCCGAACTGGTCAGTCCGAACTTGCTGGCATCACCTCCGCTGTCTTCCCACTTGCCACTTCCTGATGACGCAAGCTTTATTCTTATGCCGAGATTTGGGCGCACATTGAACTTCTTTGCGGCCTTGGCTATTGTCTCAAGTTCATTCAGTTTCTCCACAACAATGAATATTCTCTTTCCCATTTTCTGGGCAAGCAGAGCCAGTTCAATATAACTCTGATCCTTATATCCATTGCAAATGATAAGAGAATCGCTCTGACATTGCATGGCGATGACCGCATGAAGCTCTGGCTTACTGCCAGCTTCCAGACCAAGGTTGAACTTTCTTCCATGACTGATAATCTCCTCAACGACTGGCTGCATCTGATTAACCTTAATGGGATAGATAATGAAATTCTCCCCTTTAAAGTTGTATTCCTCCGACGCTTTTTTAAAACAGCTTGACGTTTTCTCTATTCTATTGTCAAGAATATCACTGAAACGGAGCAGCACTGGAGGCGTAATATCACGCAAGGCAAGCTCATCTATTACCTCCTTTATGTCAATTTGCGTTTCATCTTTGCATGGAGTGACATAAGCATTACCCTTACTGTTGATGCTGAAATAGGATGTTCCCCATCCATTCATGTTGTAAAGCTCTTTAGAGTCTTCAATAGTCCACTTCTTCATTTAGGCAGATTGTTTAAATATTAAGCAATTCCCGCAGTTGGGTTACTGAAATCTGAATCTTGTCATAACTATCCATCAGGCTGACATCAAGTATATGTTTGGCCCTATTATAGTATATTTCGCGCTTTTGCAGTTGCTCCGCAATAAAATCGCAAATCTCTTCCTGAGTTTTGTTTTTTAATAAAGGGCGCTCTGTTTTACCCATCTTCAGATGCTTTAGCAGCACCTCTGGCGTGGCTTTCAGATACACACTGTCACCCTGTTGGTTAATATACTCCATGTTATCATAGAAACATGGTGTTCCACCTCCACAGCTAATGACCACGTTTTCGAACTCAGCCACCTCATGAAGCATGGCATTTTCGATTTTCCTGAAGCCCTCCTCGCCCTTTTCTTCAAATATCTGAGGCACCGTTTTGTGCATTCTTGTCTCAATATACCAGTCTAAATCATAGAAAGGAATAGACAGTTCCTTAGACAAAGCCTTGCCCAACGTTGTCTTGCCGGCGCCCATATATCCGATGAGAATTATCCTTTTCATCGGTTTATTTTTTCTTGGCGTTATTTATTATGTCCATACACTCCTCAAGAGTAAGGTCCTTTGCCTTTTCATGTAAGTTCTTAGGCAACCTGTAGTTCTTACCATCGTATGAGAGATACGGGCCATATCGTCCATTCATCACCTCCAGTTTCGGCTCTTCCTTGAATGCTTTTATGTGTCTTTGTGTCTCCTCTGTCCGCTTTGCCTCAATCAGATTCACAGCCGTTTCAAGACTTACTGTCATCGGATCTTCCGTTTTTGGCAGTGACACATATTTCTTATTATGCATAATATAAGGTCCGAATCGTCCGGCACCGATTACCACCGGCTGTCCCTCATATTGTCCGAGCGTGCGTGGAAGTTTGAAGAGTTCCATTGCCTCCGCCAGTGTTATGGTCTCCATTCCTTTATCAGCAGGAAGCTGTGCGAACCTTGGTTTCTCCTTGTCATCAGCCGAACCGATCTGCACAACAGGTCCGAATCGTCCTATCTTGACATAAACCGGCTTTCCACTCACCGGATCTGTGCCCAGTTCTCGTTCTCCAGCCTTATGCTCCTCACGGCTGTTCATTGTCTGTTCCACTGTAGGTTCAAAGTCCTTGTAGAACAACTTGAGCATTGTTGTCCACTGATCCTCACCGTCAGCGATGCTGTCAAACTGTTGTTCCACTCTCGCAGTGAAGTTATAATCCATAATATTCGGGAAGTACTTCATCAGGAAATCGTTCACCACAATTCCTATATCCGTAGGCAGCAGTTTACCTTTGTCACTGCCAGCCATCTCCGTTTTTGTTTTATGTGTTATCTTTATACCCTGCAAGGTGTCAATGGTGAACTTGCGCTCCTCGCCCTTCTTGTCGCCTTTCTGTACGTATTCGCGCTGCTGTATGGTGCTGATTGTGGGCGCATAAGTAGAAGGACGTCCGATGCCCAGTTCCTCAAGCTTATGCACAAGACTTGCCTCTGTATATCTTAAAGGTCCCTGGCTATATCTCTCTGTTGCCGTAATCTCCCGGCGCTGCAGCACATCTCCTGTGCTCATTGGCGGAAGAACATGTGCAAACTCTTCCTGCACTGCCTGTTCCTCCTCGTCTATTGACTCACGATAAACCTTCAGGAATCCGTCAAAATCCACAACCTCGCCTGTCGCGATGAACTTCTCCTCTGTTCCGCTGATGCTTATGCTCACTGTGGTTTTCTCTATTCTGGCGTCTGCCATCTGGCTTGCCGCAGTGCGTTTCCATATAAGTTCGTACAGACGTTTTTCCTGAACGGTGCCATCTATTTCCACATCGCTCATGTATGTAGGGCGGATTGCCTCGTGTGCTTCCTGCGCTCCCTTTGAGTTTGTTTGATAGTTGCGAGGCTTGCTGTACTCTTCTCCCCATGTCTTTATCACCTCTTCCTTGCTTGCAGCAATGCAAAGCTTTGACAGGTTGACACTATCCGTACGCATATAAGTGATTCGTCCGTTCTCATAAAGGTGCTGTGCAACCATCATTGTCTGCGAAACGGTGAATCCGAGTTTACGAGCCGCCTCCTGTTGGAGCGTAGATGTTGTGAATGGTGGCGCCGGAGTTCTTTTCAGAGGTTTCTTGGATATATCGCTTATGGTGAACTCTGCGTTCTTGCATTTCTCAAGAAATGCCACTGCCTCGTCATGAGTCTTGAAGCGAGTATCCAGTTCCGCCTTTATCTCCGATGCCGATCCGTCTTCCGCTATCAGTGCGAATACGGCGTTAAGTCTGTAATATGGCTCGCTCTTGAATGCCTGTATGTCGCGCTCTCTCTCAACGATGAGTCTCACGGCAACGCTCTGGACACGTCCTGCCGACAATGCTGGCTTCACCTTCCGCCACAAAACCGGAGACAGCTTAAAGCCCACCAGTCTGTCGAGCACTCGTCTTGCCTGCTGTGCGTTTACAAGATTCATGTTCAGTCTGCGCGGCTTTTCTATCGCCTCTAATATCGCAGGCTTTGTTATCTCGTGGAAAACTATTCTGTTTGTCTTGCTCTCATCCAGCCCAAGTACTTCGCAAAGGTGCCATGATATGGCCTCTCCCTCGCGGTCTTCATCGGATGCCAGCCATACGGTATCAGCCTTCTTGGCACACGATTTGAGCTCACTTACAAGTTTTCTTTTCTCTTCCGGAACCTCATAAGCCGGAGAAAGCGTGTCAAGATTTATACTTATCTCTTTCTTCTTTAAGTCACGGATGTGTCCGTAACTTGACATCACCTTGTATTCTTTTCCTAAAAACTTTTCGATTGTCTTTGCCTTTGCAGGGCTCTCGACAATAACCAAATTCTTTTGCATAATCAGTTGTTCTGTTTTATTTAGGGCGCAAAAGTACGCAAAACTTTTACATACACCTTATATAATAACAGCTTTTTTTAGTTTTTTAAGTTTTTCTTGATACTTTCCGTGTATTTTTCCACTGCCTGACGTATTGAATTGAGTCCGAAAAGGCTTTTGTCGAGTTTGTCAGCAGGCACCCACAGGCATTCCTCTGCATCGTCCATAGGCGTGGGCTGGGCTCCTTCTGCCACCTCACAGCAGAAGAAGAGGTCGAGAGTTGGTATGTCTATGCCCGAGAAGTGATAGCTGTTCGGTATGCTAAATAGGTATCGTGCGCACGTGACACGCAGTCCGGTCTCCTCTGCCACCTCCCTCATCACAGCCTGCTCGGCGCTCTCTTCCATGTCGCAGAAGCCTCCGGGAAGGTCCAGTGTGCCTTTTGCCGGGTCTGAGCGGCGGCGTGTGAGCAGCAGTTCTCCGGCAGAATTGGTTATGAACGCCGCCACTGCCGCCGACGGATTGACAAACATCTCAAAGCCGCAGGTCATGCAACGGCGACTCTTGAAGCTGTCTTCGGAGAAATGACGGCTGCCACACAGCGGACAGTACACGTATGATTTTATTGCCTTCATCGGTATAACACATTGATTATTGGTGCAATATTACAAAAAATATATCTTTTACGGCAAAACACTGAATTAATATTCGCAACGAAATATGATTTGTGCTTTTTTGCATTATCTTTGCACATGGCAGCAAACCGGGCGTCACACGCATATCATAACATGGCAGATACATATGCGGATGACAGGCGATGCCGACGGATAAGAGCATTAACTAAAACAACAGCTATATGAAGAAAGCATTTTTCCTATTTACGTTTATCATGATGATAACAGGTTTTCACACTGAGTGTAAGGCTCAGAAGCCCACGGAGATGTGCCTGTGGGAGAACGGAATGCCCAACAACAACGGCGACATCAGTGACACAGCGAAGGTGTGGGTATATCTTCCCAAGAAGGGCGAGGCCACAGGACGCGCCATCGTTGTATGCCCGGGCGGGGGCTATCAGCATCTTGCCATGCAGCATGAGGGACATCAGTGGGCTCCGTTTTTTGCCAACCAGGGCATAGCGACGATAGTTCTCAAGTACAGAATGCCTAAAGGTAATCCTGCGGTTCCTGTCTCAGACGCCGAGGAGGCGATACGACTTGTAAGGCGCAATGCCGCAGAATGGGGCATAAACAGCAATGACATAGGTATAATGGGGTCGTCGGCAGGAGGTCATCTGGCATCTACCGTTGCCACACATGTCACAGGCGAGGGCAAGCCCAACTTCCAGATTCTGTTCTATCCGGTGATAACAATGCGCCAGGGGGTGACTCACCGCGGCTCACACAACAACCTTATTGGCGAGAAGGCGAGCCCGGAGACAGAACTGCTGTACAGCAACGAGAAGCAGGTCAGTGCTTCCACGCCGCGCGCTTTCATAGCACTCAGCAACGACGACCGCTCTGTTCCGGCTGCAAACGGTGTTGAATACTATCTCAGTCTGAATGCCAACAAGGTGCCGGCAAGTCTCCATGTTTATCCAACAGGTGGTCACGGATGGGGCATAAGGGAGAGTTTCAGATATCATCTGGAGGTGATGTCGGAACTGAGAACATGGCTCAAGAGTTTCTGACAGACACCGATGAAATGGTGGTTTTTAAACAAAAACAGCCCATTTCATCGCACATCCCACCGGGATACATAAGACATTGATTTACAAAAGGGCATCAGACGCAACGCGTTCGGGCATTAAACAGAACACAAAAGGTCATCAAATGGAGCGCATTTGATGACCTTTTGTATCATATATCATATCCTGCTGATTTCCAGGACATTACCAAAACAATGCTGTTTAATCCCCTCCCATGCTTTGACACCTTGTCAGAGCAAATGCGTTGCGTACTTATGCGCTGCCGCAAGGGTCACTCTGCGTCTATCAACTGTATAAGTTCCTCGAGGTTGTTTGCCGTTTGTATCTGCTTGCCATAGTACATCCTTGTGAGTCCTTGCTGCTGCAATGAGTCGAGAAGGGATATCAGCGGATTCCAGAAACCTTTCATATTGTAGAGAATCACACGCTTGGAGTGATAGCCGATGGTGGCTGCCGCGGCTACAGTGAACAGTTCATCAAGGGTTCCTATGCCTCCGGGCAGGGCTACGAGGACATCACTCTGGTCGGTAAGGATGGCCTTACGGTCGTTAAGGTCTGCACAACGGAACTCCGTATCAACATATTTGCTCACTCTGCCGCGCTCCTCCACCTTCGTGGGAATTACTCCGATGGTACGGCCTCCGGCATCATGCACGGTCTTTGCTATGCACTCCATAAGTCCCATATTGCACCCGCCATACACGATGGAATGGCCGTTTTTTGCTATCCAGGCGCCCAATTCCATGGTCATCGCAAAGTAATCGGGGTCTATGTCATTGTTGGCTGAGCAGAATATTCCTATCTTCATATCGCTGTTTCTTTTGTTTTTACTTAATGCAAAGTTATCGTTTTTTGCACAAAAAGCAAAGATTTGAACGGCTATAATTCTGTAAATCAGTAATTTTCACTAACTTTGCAGCGCAAAAGCAACCACCGGACTTTATACCAATGCTAACCGGTATGGTTTTTTCAGCATATTAATAATAAAACTTATCATATTGAAAACATTTGAAGAATTAGGCGTAAACGAAGAGATTCAGCGCGCCATTACCGAACTGGGATTCGTCAACCCAATGCCAGTACAGGAGGAAGTGATTCCGTATCTGCTGGGAAACAGAAACGATGTCATAGCACTTGCACAGACCGGAACAGGCAAGACAGCGGCTTTCGGAATACCTGTGCTGCAGAGAATAGACACAGAGAGCAATGAGACGCAGGCTCTCATACTCAGTCCTACAAGAGAATTGTGCCTGCAAATAGCCGACGACCTCAAGGATTTCTCCAAATACATGCCGGGCATTCACATAGTGGCTGTATATGGAGGAACATCTATTGAAAACCAGATAAGGGAACTTAGACACGGCGCACAGATAATTGTAGCTACGCCGGGAAGGCTCATCGACCTGATGAAACGCGGAAAGGCGAACCTGGAGAACGTAATAAACGTGGTTCTCGACGAGGCCGACGAGATGCTGAACATGGGATTCTCAGAGAGCATTGACGAGATTCTCAAGGGCGTTCCAACCAACAGAAACACTCTGCTCTTCTCCGCAACGATGAGCAAGGAGATAGAGAAAATAGCAAGAAACTACCTCACCGACCACAAGGAGATTGTCGTAGGAAGCCGCAACGAGGGCGCAGAACACGTCAATCATGTCTATTATATGGTGCATGCCAAGGATAAATACCTGGCTCTTAAACGAATAGTGGACTTCTACCCGAAGATTTTCGCCATCATATTCTGCCGCACAAAGAGAGACACTCAGGAGATTGCCGACAAGCTGATAAACGACGGATACAACGCGGAAGCACTGCATGGAGACCTTGCTCAGCAGCAACGCGACCTCACAATGCAGAAGTTCAGACAGCACATCACACAGCTTCTCGTGGCTACTGACGTAGCAGCCAGAGGACTGGATGTGGACGACCTGTCGCATGTCATCAACTTCGGACTGCCGGATGATATCGAATCATACACCCACCGAAGCGGACGTACCGGACGTGCGGGCAAGAAGGGCACGTCGATAG
Organism: Prevotella sp.; assembly: GCA_017415455.1. Taxonomy (GTDB): domain Bacteria; phylum Bacteroidota; class Bacteroidia; order Bacteroidales; family Bacteroidaceae; genus Prevotella. The sequence continues at coordinate 42,476 of JAFQGS010000012.1, read as the reverse complement.
CCATCATACACACCAAGGAGAAGGGCAAGATGAGGGCTATCGAGAAAACAATAGGAAAGGATTTTGTACAGGGCGAGATTCCTACTGCTAAGGAAATATGCAAGAAACAGCTGTACAAGGTGATGGACCAGATAGTGAAAACCGACGTGAACGACGAGGAGATAGCTCCGTTCATGGATGATATAAACAGATATTTTGAATATATCGACAAGGAAGACATCATCAAGAAGATTGTAAGCAGGGAGTTCGGAAAGTTCATTGCATACTATGCCGACGCACCGGAGATTGAGAAACCGTCGGCAAAAGGTGAACGGACAAAAAGGGAAAGGGGCGAGCGCGGAAAGGGCGGAGCGCCAAGAAAGCCGGAGGCTGGATACAAGAGACTGTTCATTAACCTTGGAAAGAACGACGGCTTTTATCCTGGTGAGATAATGCAATATCTCAACAGGCATCTGCACGGACGACAGGCGGTGGGACATATCGACCTGCTAAGCAAGTTCTGTTATATCGAGGTGCCGGAGAAGGACGCACAAAAGGTGATGAAAGCGCTCACCGGAACGGTGTACAAAGGACGTGAGGTGAGATGCAACGATGCTGAGGATGGCGGACAGAAAGGGAAAGGCGGCAACGCAAACTCTAAGAGAAGGGACGCGAGAAGGCAGAACGAGGATGCACAGAAGGGCAACAACCAGAAGACAGCCAAGCGCCAGAAACGACACAACGAGGGTGACTTCTACGATGAGTTGGCGGCTTTTGAGAAGAAATCAAAGAAAAAAACAGAGAGCACAAAACGCTCTGACTCACAGCGGGGAACACGTGGAGCCATGAGAATGGAGAGCGGAAGGAAGGACGATTGGAGGCAGTTCTTCATCCATGACGACATTCAACTCGTTGGAGAAGAGCCCGATTTCTCTGAAGAAGGATGGGCAAGAAGAAAGCCAAAGAAGAAATAATAAGGGACAGTAAATAACCTTTTGATTATTTTAAAACAAAAAAACAGCTTCTTCTATGCAAAAATTCATATCTTTGCACATCATTTAATTTAGACTGATTATGAAAATAGCACTTATCGGTTACGGCAAAATGGGAAAGATGATAGAAAGCATCGCCAAGGCACGTGGCCATAATATAGTTTGCATTATAGACGTAAACAACTTGCAAGACTTCGACAGCGAGGCATTCGCTTCTGCTGATGTGGCAATCGAGTTTACCGCACCACAGGCGGCATACGGTAACTATCTGAAGGCATTTGAGAAGAATGTAAAAGTAGTTTCAGGCTCTACAGGATGGATGAAAGAGCACGGAGACGATGTGAGACGTATGTGCACAGAGGAGGGAAAGACACTGTTCTGGGCATCAAACTTCTCTATCGGAGTTGCGATTTTCTCCGCAGTGAACAGATATCTGGCAAAAATCATGAACGGATTCAGCCAGTATGATGTCACAATGGAGGAAACACACCATATCCATAAGCTTGATCATCCAAGCGGAACGGCAATAACATTGGCGGAAGAAATTATTGAGAACATTGACAGAAAAGAATCATGGAGCCTCGGAAAACTAACCGATCCCGACGGAAATACTACCGTAGAGCATACTCCTGAGGCACAAGAACTGTCAATAGACAGCATCAGACGCGACGAGGTTCCTGGCATACACACAGTAACTTACAACTCAGAGGCTGACCTTATAAGCATAACTCACGACGCACATAGCCGTCAGGGATTCGCACTTGGCGCCGTACTGGCTGCTGAATACACAGCAAACCACAACGGACTGCTTACCATAAGCGACATGTTTAAATTCTAAACATAAGAAGCATAACTATCAAACAGGGCGCAACTGATAACAAACCGGGATATAACTGATAATCAAATAAAGCTCAGTTGATAATCAAACGGAAGACAACTGATAGTCAAACAGGACATAACTGATAATCAGACGGAAGACAACTGATAGTAAATCTTGCTATAACTAATAGTCAACAAGACCAAAACAGATAATCAAACGCACAACAATGATAAACAAAGAGAGAGCCAAACTCAACATGAAAGTGCAATGGATAAAGTTCATTGCTGTTCTGATTTTATACCTATTGTTCCTTTATTGGGTGAAAAGCTGGATGGGATTAATCGTCATTCCACTTATATTCGATGTCTACATAACAAAGAAAATACGCTGGCAATGGTGGAAAGACAGCGAAGGTCCGGTGCGGTTTATCATGAGTTGGGTTGACGCTTTGTTATTTGCCTTGGTGGCAGTTTACTTCATTAACCTCTTCTTTTTTCAAAACTATGTCATTCCTTCAAGCTCACTTGAGAAGAGTTTGCTTACCGGCGACTATCTGTTTGTAAGCAAAGTGAGCTATGGTCCACGCATACCTCAGACGCCATTGACGCTACCTCTCACCCAGCATACACTGCCAGTGTTTGAGTGTAAGTCATATATTGAGTGGCCACAATGGGACTACCGCCGTGTGAAAGGTCTCGGAAAGGTAGAGCTTAATGATATTGTTGTGTTCAATTATCCTTCCGGTGACACTCTGTGCAGCAATCAGAAGTATCAGGCTCAGGACTATTATCTGATGTGTTACTCATTCGGATATCAGCTGACTGAGAATCATCCAAACCTCAAGACACTTACTCCTCAGCAGAAATACGACTATTATAAGGCCATGTATAATACCGGACGCAACTATATTCTGGCAAACAAGGCAGAGTATGGAAGCATCATCTCGCGTCCGACAGACCGCCGGGAGAACTATGTTAAGCGCTGTGTGGGACTTCCCGGACAAACACTTCAGATCAAAGACCGCATCATTTATCTTGACGGTAAGGCCAACAAGGAGCCTCAGGAGGTACAATACACATATTATGTGAAGCTCAACCAGTATCTGCCTGATGACCTTATGAAAGATCTTGGCATATCAATGGAAGACATGACAAGCCTCAACCAGAACGGGTATATGCCTCTTACAAAGCGCGCCGTGCAAGAACTGTCAAAGCGTAAGGACCTTGTTGAGAGCATAAAGATAAACACTGACGCATCAACTGGTGATGTTTATCCTCTCAATAACAATACAGGCTGGACACGAGACAACTACGGACCGGTGTGGATACCTGCCAAAGGAGAGAGCGTGAAGCTTACAATGGACAACATTTCGGTTTATGAACGCCCGATAAAAGTATATGAGGGCAACGATCTTCAAGTGAAAGACGGCAAGATATTCATCAACGGCAAGGTGGCAGACAGCTATACCTTCAAGCTTGACTATTACTGGATGATGGGCGACAACAGGCACAACTCAGCCGATTCCCGTTATTGGGGATTCGTTCCTGAGGATCATATTGTGGGCAAACCTATATTCATCTGGTGGAGCAGTGATCCCGACCGAAGAGGCTTCTCGGGTATACGCTGGCATCGTTTGTTCAACTGGGTGGACAATATTAAATAAGAAACCATGTACAATTCATGAAATAACAATGTATAGTTCATGAAGAAACAGTGTATGATTCATGAAAGAGTAATGTATTATTCATGAAAGAGCCGCATACGATTCATGAAGAAACAGTGTACGATTAAATAAGAAACATTATATAGTGCGCAATCTATTAAAGTTCATTTTGGCATTAGTCATTGCCTTTTTGCTAATGCTTGCCTTCCGTTCTCTGGCATTCACCATTTACGAAGTGCCTTCTCCAGGCATCAAGTCGCATCTTATTGCAGGCGACAGGGTGATTGTTAACAGATGGAGTTATGGACTACGCACTGGCGGTGAAGGCTTTTTCAGCTATTCCCGATGGATCAGTTCGCCTGTGGAGAAGGGCGACCTGGTTGTTTTCAATTTCCCTCTTGACACCATTCACGACATTTCCGACAGGGCTGTTTACGCCGGATACTGCGACGCCCTGCCCGGAGACACTGTGCGCATTGGCAGCATACAGATAGAGATTCCTGGCAAAGGACGCATCATAAAGGTAGACAGCAGCAACATTAAGATGCTGTGCAACATCTACATTCTGCACGAGAAGCGCAAGGCCCACATACAGAACGGCAAGTTGTATGTTGACGGAAAGGAAGTGTCTTATTGTTGTTTCAAGAACAATTACTATTGGATAAGCTCGCGCGACGGCTCCAACCAGATGGACAGCAGATACTTCGGCCCTCTCCCAGAGAGCCACATCATAGGACGGATGGTGATGCTTGTGTACTCAAAAGATGCCGGCAAGCCATTCTACAGCGGCTTCCGCGACGACAGATGGTTCATCTGGCTCAACGACTGATTCGTCCTGACACGCTGCGATATGGCCGCATACATTTTCCGCCAGCCGCCCACGCGCAATGACATCTTTGCCCAGACAGCACTCAGAAGACACCCTATCACCTGGCAAAAAAACAATTATCTCAGATGAAAGCAATACTCTCCTCCGCATATTTCGCACCCATACAATGGTATCAGAAGGTGAACCGTTATGATGAGATAGTGCTTGAAAAGCATGACAACTTCATAAAACAGACATTCCGAAACCGCTGCGTTATAGCCGCGGCTAATGGTCCGCTGGCTCTCACTATACCTGTGGAGAGGCCCAGCGGAGGACACCTATCTAAGTCACTGATGAAAGACATAAGAATCAGCGACCATGACAACTGGCGCCATTCACACTGGAACGCCCTGCAGAGCGCCTATGGCGAGTCGCCGTTCTTTGAGTATTACGCCGACGACCTGCGCCCGTTCTTTGAGAAGAAATGGACATTCCTGTTTGACTTCAATCTTGATATATGCCTCAAAACATGCGAACTCATCAACATTGAGCCAACTATTAGCGTCACCGACAAATATATTATCCTTGACGGACAACGGCATGACGGGACTGCCGGGACAGCCACTGAGACACCGCATGCAGGCAAGGCCGACGGCATCATCATCCAAGATGACACAAGAGACTTCCGCGATGCCATACGCCCCAAGCATCCGCTGCACGACGGGGAGTTCTCTCCACGACGCTATTATCAGGTTTATGAGCAGAAGCACGGCTTCATTCCAAACCTCAGCATATTAGACCTTCTGTTTAATATGGGACCTGAGAGCATGCTATACTTATAACATCCACATCCCACTTCGTCATCTTTCTCATCACGCCACCTGTCTTTTCTCACATGTGGCAGATTCGTCATGCGTCATAACCCGGCATACAAAGCAGGCGAGAAAGAGCGCAACCATTCCACTACACGTAACACATTGTTTCTCAACAACATACAATCCTGTTTCCGAAAAGGCATCAAATGCGGTGCGTTATGGCATCAAACGACACGCGTTCAAGTATCAGTCAGAGCACATTAGGACATCACCCGGAACACAGCCGGATGCACATCCTCGCAATGTTAATAAATGAACAAGAATGCTCAAATAGTGAAACAGGAGGCGCCTCATGGCACACTAACGTTAATAAAGAAAAAACCACCGCAACAATAAACGTTAAAACGGCGGCGGCAGAGAGTCTTTTCACTACATTTGCAACAGCACAACAGGAGAAGAAGCAACGATGGTGCAACTGGAATAGGCCCCTAAGTACACCACTCCACATATACTCACTGAAGGCTGTTTTTACCAACATTAAAATTAATTATTTATGACTACATGCAACGCCAACCTGTACACGACACAGGAATTAGCACAGACAATGCCCCATGAGGGCAAGTTCCCACTGGTGGCACTACCCTATTCAGAGGATGCCCTGGAACCATTTATCAGCAAAGAGACAATACTCTTTCATCATGCCAGACACCTGAAGGCATACGTTGACAACCTGAATGCGGCACTGCCGGGCACATCCCTCCACGCACTCTCACTCGAAGAGGTGGTGCAGAAGGCCGAGGGCAGCATCCTGAACAATGCCGGACAGGTGCTGAACCACAACCTGTATTTCACCCAGTTGCGCCCACCAACTGAGCACAACATCCCCAAAGGCAGGATAGCCGATGCCATAAAAGCACGCTTCGGGTGCTTCGACAACTTCAAGAAGGAGTTCATTGAGAAGGGCGTCACACTCTTTGGCTCGGGCTGGGTATGGCTGTCTGCCGACAAGCAGGGCAACCTGTACATCACACAAGAGCAGAATGCGGGCAATCCTGTGAGACAAGGTCTGCGCCCGTTGCTATGCTTCGACGTATGGGAACATGCCTATTACATCGATTATCGCAACCGCCGCGCGGAGCATCTGCAGGGCCTTTGGAAACTGATTGACTGGGAAGTGGTGTGCAAACGCTACTGCCAGGGACGGGAAAACAACTGCTCACTGGGCAGGCACGACAATGATGCGTACAGCGGAAAGGGCGGCAACTGCGACAAGTCGGGCAAGAGCTGCAACCTGAATGGCGACAACACGCATCAGGAGAAAGCCTCAGCCTGCAACAGATAGACAAGCAATTGCCTCATGAGTGATATTATTATAAACTGGAAAAGGAGCCGTTTCATTGATGAAACGGCTCCTTTTTGCTATCTGACGGACCATTATCCCCGTCCTTGTTTTTACTTTTTCATTCTCCAACTGAGCTGATAGAGCGCCGGAACAAGCAGGAAGAGAGAGAAGACAAGGGCAAGAACCACCGCCTTGTCATCATTTCCGAACATCCCCTCCAGGCTGTCTGTGTCAACGAAATAGAACACTTTGTACATCACATAAGCCACCGTATTGTTTATCCAGTGGAACAAAACGCCCGGCAATATACTTCCTGTGCGATAGTACATCCAGCCCAGAAGCAGTGCGATGATAAACGCATGAGGCATCTGTGCGGGATTGAAATGAGCCACGGAGAACATCAGCGCCGACACAACTATTGCCACCCAATGGCGTGAGAAATGCCCCAACAGGGCGCGAAGGATGGCTCCACGAAACACAACTTCCTCCACAAAAGGCGCCACCAGGCATATAGCAAAGTATCCATAGTCGTTGGCAAGGACACGCTCAAAGGTATCTTCCATCAGGTTTGGCAGCCATGGGAACAGCGAGTGCAGATATACCGACGGCAGGATGGTGTCCAGCGCAGCCACCACACACCAGAAGAACACCCCCCACTGGCGCTCCCTCAGATAGGCGGGAGACATCACACACCACTTTCTCCATATAAAGACAACAAGCGTAATCACACTGCTTATCACCGATGCGGCTATCGTCATCTCGGCGGTGTGTGTCATAGGCGATGGCGACTTCACAAGTCGCAGGGCGTCAATGACGCTCCATCCGTCAACAACAAACCATATAAAATGAACTGTATAACTAACAAACAGCTGCAGCGCAAGCATCACAAACAAATATAAAAATGCTCTTCTCATATTATCTTAATTATTATTCTTACTCAGTGTTTATGCCCTACGGAGTGCATTCCGCCACAGGTCAGTTTCCGTTAGGGCATCAAATGGGATGCGTTCAGGCATCAAACAGGGTGCGTTCGGACATCAAACGGAGCGCATTAAGGCATCAAACAGAAAACACGCCGGCATCAGACAGGCGGCGCATCATTATTTTTCACCATTTCATCGGTAGAAAAGCACGATTTCACCGATACTCGGCCATGCTCTGCTCAGCAATCATCCAGTATGCGTTCAGCCTCTTCCCTGTCCCTCGTCAGTTGCTCTATGAGCTCCGCTTCAGTGCCAAACCGCCGCTCATCTCTCATCTTACGCACGAACATCACAGACAGAACGCTGCCGTAGAGGTCGCCGTCAAAACCGAAGATGTTTATCTCAAGCGACGTGCTTTCTCCTCCGAAAGTTGGTCGCTTGCCAATGTTCATCATGCCGCTCATCGCCCCTTGCATGGCTTCCGACCGCACTTTTACGGCATATACACCTGCCTGCGGAATGATTTTTGTGCTGTCCTCAACCTTGATATTAGCCGTCGGGAATCCTATTTTGCGGCCATTCTGATATCCGCCAACCACCTTTCCCGTTATGCTGTAGCAATAACCCAGGCGCAGAGAGGCACCCTCCACGTTGCCCTCTGATATCATACGGCGTATGACAGACGAGCTTACACCCTCCGCATCAAGGCTGAAAGCGTCCGACTGGCTTACTTCCATGCCCAGTTCAGTGCCATATCTCACATAATCCTCGAATCCATCGGCTCGGTTTCTGCCAAAACGATGGTCGTATCCTATTATCAGATGCCGCACGTTGAGGCGTCCGACGAGAACGTCTGACATAAACTCACGTGCCGACAAGGCAGCAATCTCGTTGTTGAAAGGCAATATCACGCATATATCCACACCCTCCTCAGCCAGCAGTCTTTCCCTCTCGTCAGGCGTGTTGAGCATCTGCGGCATGGTGTCAGGATGCAGAAACTGCCGCGGATGACGGTCGAAGGTTATCACCATCGACATCTTTCCCTCTCCCTTAGCAGCCTCAACCACCTGTCTTATGAGATGTCTGTGACCACGATGCACGCCGTCGAAGAACCCGATTGTTGCCACACAGGGTTCCACGTTGCACTGCTCTTTGGTTAAAATCATCGTTTTCATCGGTGTTTATATTACCTTATTATATTATTGTTCATGACCTGAGGCGGTGTGTTCAGAATGAAACTACCTGCCGTTTGTCATCAGAATATTGTCTATCTCATCAAGCCACTCATCGCCATGAGACACGTTCAGCGTTGTGATGCCCAGCCTTTCCGCCGCCATGCAGTTGGCTTTTGAGTCGTCAATGAACAGCGTCTCGGCAGCGTTAACTGCCGCCTCCCGCATCATTCGGAGAAAAATCTCACTGTCGGGCTTCACTGTATGCATCTCATAAGACAGGAAGCAGCGCTCAAAATAATCCTCCGGCGTGTGCTCCTCATCGGTGAAATAGCATTCAACAGCTTTCTTCCAGTGGATGGCATTGGTATTGCTCAGCAGCAGAACACGGTGGTTCCGCCCCACCTCAAGCAGTTTCTCAAGCCTGCGCTGAGGAACACCTGCAAGCAGACTGTCCCACGCCTGGCATATCTCCTGGTTCGTGGCGCGGCACAGCGGAGCCTTACGCCTCACCTCTTCACAGAACTCCTCCACGCTGATAAGCCCTGTCTCAAGGTCGTGGAAAAGGTCTTCCTGCTTGCATTCGTCAACATATCTTGAGACATTCTGCGCCCCTATGGCATTGAAAGCATCAACACAGCGCTGCTTGTCGAGGTCGGTCAGCACGCATCCGAAGTCAAAAACCACATTCTTTATCATATCTTACAAATCGTATTTCATAACCATCTGTGAGCCAAACGGTTGCATGTCACACGGCAAAAAGGTCGGCAACTAGAGGTGTTCGGATAGCAAGGTCGCTGTATTTGTCTATACATAGCGGCCACACCGATGCTCTCTTAGGCGGCGCAAGGACATCACCGCCATGTCTGTTGCGGCTTTCCTGCACCTCGCCGGGCGTAAGTCCGTCTGTCGCAAACATCCTATCTTTATTCACAAGATGTACTGATTCAGAACTGCAAAGTTACTGAAAAACTACAAATAAGCATTGAGCGGCAGCGGGACAGCGGTTAATTTTACACTATATTAACAACACCGGCACCTCAATTGAGGCGCAGAACGTCAATAAAAAAGCAGCAGACGCACACTGACTCACAGTCTGCCGCCCGGCACTTAGACAGCAAGCGGCACACGTCTGACGACCAGTTGCTTTGCGAAAGATGCCCAGACGGAGCGCATTTGATATCTTTTCACGATGCGTTTGATGCCTTATTGCGGTGTGTTTGGGCATCTTTCACAAAGAGCATCACTACCTCTTGATTATCAGACGATTACAAACTCAAAGGCAATTGACGGCTATTTACAGCTGATGGACATATCAACACCGGTGCCATCAACTGTCTTTTACACAGGGAAGACATGTGAACATGGGTACGATTGAGGAGCAAACACATCTCCGCCAGCCTGAAATATGAATGCCGTCGGATGCCATTTTTAATTTTTTAAAGGTCTTTTTTAATAAAAAATTTGGATATATGAGCAAATAAGTGTACCTTTGCAGCCGTAAACTTTATCACTCTGCGTGATGAAGCCGGGCTTATAGCTCAGTTGGTTAGAGCAACAGACTCATAATCTGGAGGTCCCAGGTTCAAGCCCTGGTTGGCCCACTGAAGACGAGAGACATTACCACTTAGGTGTTGTCTCTCGTCTTTTTTATCCCTGCACACTGATTTTCAGCCATCTGCTCACTTATGAGTTTGAACATTTGGGATTACAAAATAAAAGTCTTAATTTTGCAAACTATATGGTACTTAACTACATATGGGTGGCCTTTTTCGTCATCGCTTTTGTCGTGGCTGTGGTGAAACTGGTGTTCTTCGGAGACACAAACGTCTTCCCCGCAATGATGGACTCCACCTTCGAGACATCCAAAACGGCATTTGAGATATCCCTCGGACTGACGGGAGTGCTTGCCCTTTGGCTCGGAATAATGAAGATTGGAGAGCGCGGCGGAGTGGTAAACGTCTTCGCACGCATACTCAGTCCCATCTTCAGCAAACTCTTTCCCGACATCCCCAAGGGTCATCCCGTGACGGGCTCAATATTCATGAACATCTCAGCCAACATGCTGGGACTGGACAATGCGGCAACACCGCTCGGTCTGAAAGCCATGGAACAGCTTCAGGAACTGAACCAACGGAAGGATACTGCGACAAATCCCATGATAATGTTCCTGGTACTTAACACCTCAGGACTTACCCTTATACCCGTCAGCATACTTGTTTACAGAGCGCAGATGGGCGCCGCACAGCCCACAGACGTATTCATACCGATACTCCTTGCAACATTCTTCTCTACACTGGCAGGCATCATCGTCACCAGCATTTACCAGAGAATAAACCTCATAAACCGCACCATCCTGCTCACTTTAGGCGGCATGTGCCTTGCCGTGAGCGGCATCATATGGGGCTTCGGACAACTGGACAAGGAGCAGATGAACATCGTGAGCACCTCGGTGGCAAACATTCTGCTGATGGTTATCATAACAGGCTTCATCCTGGCAGGCATAAGAAAGAAGGTGAACGTATACGATGCGTTTGTGGAAGGGGCAAAAGACGGATTCACAACAGCCGTGAGAATAATCCCATATCTTGTGGCAATACTTGTTGCAATAGGTGTATTCAGAGCATCGGGTGCCATGGACATGCTTATAGAAGGTGTGAAATGGTGCATTGAAAGCTGCGGAGGCAACACCGACTTTGTGGGCGCTTTGCCTACGGCTCTTATGAAACCGCTCTCCGGAAGCGGTGCACGCGGCATGATGGTAGATGCCATGAGCACCTACGGAGCAGATTCCTTTGTGGGTCGTCTGAGCTGTATCTTCCAGGGGTCAACGGACACCACGTTCTACATTCTTGCCGTTTACTTCGGCAGTGTGGGCATAAGATACACCCGGCATGCCGTTGCCTGCGGACTGTTGGCAGACCTTGCGGGCATCATTGCGGCAACAGCAATATGCTATATGTTCTTCGGATAAGAACGAAAAAGACATCAAACAGAGGACAACAGATATTCATCAACCAACTAAAAGCATAGCAAACGGAGATGGCAAACTTAAAGAACTTAGCCAAGGAGACGGCAATATACGGTCTGAGCAGCATCATCGGGCGGTTTCTCAACTACCTGCTTGTGCCGCTGTACACGGCAAAACTGGCTGCGGAAGGTGGCGGATACGGCATCATTACCAATATTTACGCCTACGTGGCGCTGCTTCTCATACTGCTGACTTATGGCATGGAGACCACCTTCTTCCGCTTTATCAACAAGGAAGAGCATAACGCCGACAAGGTGTATTCAACCACTTTGGGATGCATCACACTGACATCCTCGCTCTTTGTGATGCTGGTGCTCATCTTCATCAATCCCCTCTCCGACCTACTTGGATATGCCAGTCACCCCTCATATATATGGGTAATGGCGATAACTGTTGCCCTTGACGCCATCCAAGGCATACCTTTCGCATATCTGAGACATAAGAAAAAGGCCATTAAGTTTGCATCACTCAAACTGCTGTTCATAGTAATGAACATAGGGCTCAACCTGTTTTTCTTCCTCGTTTTGCCCCATTTCACCGGCAAGGCAGCCGACGTCGGGTATGCGTTCTATATCAACCTGGCGTGCACCTCGGTGATAACCCTGTTCTTCTGGAACGACTTTCCGAAGAGCCTCAGCATCGACGGCGCCCTGTTAAGGCAGATGCTGAGATATGCCTGGCCTATACTTATACTGGGAATAGCCGGCATACTGAACCAGACAGCAGACAAAATACTGTTCCCTTATATATATAAAGGTGATAACACCCATGCCCAGCTGGGCATCTACGGGGCAGCAAGCAAGATAGCAATGATAATGGCTATGATAATGCAAGCATTCCGATATGCCTACGAACCGTTTGTCTTCAGCAAGGCGAAAGACAAGGACAGCCGCGACACCTATGCGCAAGCCATGAAGTACTTCATCATCTTCACCCTGCTGGCTTTCCTCGCAGTGATGGCGTATATGGATGTGCTCAAACACATAATAGCCCCTGACTACTGGTCGGGACTTCGCGTTGTGCCTATCGTTATGGCAGCTGAGATAATGATGGGAATATACTTCAACCTGTCGTTCTGGTACAAACTTACCGACAAGACAATATGGGGCGCGTTGTTCTCGGGCATAGGCTGCACCGTGCTGATAGGCGTAAACGTAATCTTTGTGCCACAATACGGCTACATGGCATGCGCTTGGGCGGGTGTGGCAGGATATGGCACGGCTATGATATTGTCGTATGTCATAGGCCAGAAGAAGTTCCCCATCAAATATCCTATTGCCGACATAGCCACATATATGGCAACGGCTGCTGTGCTGACGGCAGTGATATACATCGCCGACAATCATCTGCAATGGGGCTTCTGGGCAAGAATGGCACTCAACACGGCATGCGTATGCGCCTTCGCGGCGATGATAATAAAGCGCGACATGCCACTGAGCGCGCTGCCTGTCATAGGCAAATACTTCAGGAAGAGATAAAGGCCGGAGAACGGATTGACACCTGCCGCCTGACGAGAGATGACAAGACGCAGGCGGAAAGAACATCAAACGCAAGACAGAAAGGCATCAAACGTAAGGCAGAAAGGCATCAAACGTAAGGCAGAAAGGCATCAAACGCAAGGCAAAAAGGCATCAAACAGGGCGCATTTGAGCATCAAATGAAAAGCAGTTGCAACCACCTGAGTGCCAGACAGATACAAAGACGGTCGCCTAATGCCGCCTGAAGACATCGGAGAAAGAAAAGAAAACATATACAAACAATAACAAAACAAAGAAAAATGAAGAAAATCACATTGTTAATTTTATGCTGTCTTGCGCTATGCAAGGCAAAGGCTGACGAGGGAATGTGGACCCTCTACAACCTTCCCCAGGCTGTTTTCGAGCAGATGAAAGCTGAAGGTTTCAGCAAGGGTTATGACGACCTGTACAACGGAGAGAATGCAGTCATGAAGTCGGTGGTGAACTTCAGCGGCTTCTGTTCAGGTGTAGTGGTGTCTCCCGACGGCCTGGTCTTCACCAATCACCACTGCGGTTTCGAGGCGATTCGCAGTCACTCAACAGTTGAGCACGACTATATGCTTAACGGTTTTTACGCAAAGTCGTATGAGGAAGAGCTTCCAAATGAGGACATGTTCGTATCATTCATGATTGATCAGAAGGACGTTACAGACCAACTGATGGCCATGGGCTTTGAGAGTAAGGACAACAAGGGCAAGTATATGCTTATAGACTCACTCACAAGAATGCTCAACGACGAGGCGAAGAAGAAAGACAAGACCTATCATGTGGAGGTAGACGCCTTCTATGAGGGCAACAAATACTTCGCAACCACTTATCAGATGTTCACAGACCTTCGTTTAGTGTTCACCATTCCGAAGTCAATGGGTAAGTACGGAGGCGAGACTGACAACTGGATGTGGCCCCGACAGACTTGCGACTTCAGTGTGTTCCGCATCTACGCAGACCCAAAGACCAACGGACCGGCAGACTATTCAAAGGACAATGTGCCATATCGTCCAAAGCACTGGGCACCTGTTTCGCTTCAGGGTTATAAGGATGGCGACTTCGCTATGACAATGGGTTATCCGGGAAGCACCAGCCGTTATCTCTCATCTTACGGCATCAAGGAGCGCCGCGACGCAGGAAACGCAACACGAGCACAGGCCCGCGGCGTTAAGCAAGAGATAATGTGGCGCCACATGATGGCATCAGAGGAGGTGAGAATAAAGTACGACTCCAAGTATGCTCAGAGTTCAAACTACTGGAAAAACTCAATAGGTATGAACAAATGTATAGACTCTATCGGTCTGATTGGGCAGAAACAGCAGTATGAGAAGCTTGTCCGCGCGTTCCAGGACAGCACCGGTTACCTGAAGGGTAAGCTCGACTTCGACAAGATGGAGGAGATGTACGGCAAGCGTCTTGGCATCATGCGCAGCAGATATTACTTCACAGAGAGCTTCATGGGACTAAATGAGCTTACCTCAAGAGCGCTCAAGGTGAGCCAGGGTATTGGCGTTGAAGGTGCCAAGGACAACCCAAAGAAGCAGTATGTGATGTTCAGCGACAACAGCAACGAGTGGGATGCGGCACTGGACAAGGAAGTGTTCGCCGCCATGCTGAAGAACTACCGCGAGCATGTTGACGCCAAATATCTGCCCGCTTTCTATCAGACCATAGACCAGAAGTTCGGCGGAGACTATGCGAAGTATGTTGAGACACTGTATGCGAAGTCTGTCCTTATGAAGAACGGAAAGAAACATTACATTGCGAAGAAAGCCTTCAAGAACGACCTCGGCGTACAGCTTGGCAACGACCTGATGGCTGTATGGAAGAGCATAAGAGAGGAGCTGAGCGGCCTTGACACACCACTCTCTGAGCAGGAGAAGTACCTCTGCGCCGCAAAACTGCGCATGGAAGAGGATATGCCACACTATAGCGACGCCAACTTCACCATGCGTCTGAGCTACGGACAGGTTGGAGGATTCACTCTTAACGGTGCTCCTTCAGGCTATTACACCACTGCCGAGAGCATGGTTGAGAAGATGAAGACCGGCGACAAAGTTACAGACTACTTTGCAGAGCCTGTCATGCACGAGCTGCTCTCTGCCAAAGACTTCGGCAAATACCAAGACAAGGAGACCGGAAAGATGCAGCTTTGCTTCCTCACCAATAACGACATCACCGGCGGAAACAGCGGTTCTCCGATGTTCAACGGCAAAGGTGAGCTTATAGGTCTGGCATTCGACGGCAACTGGGACAGCCTCTCAAGCGACATATTCTTTGACAGCAAGCTGGCCCGCTGCATAGGAGTGGACATCAGATATGTGCTTTTCATGATGGACAAATGGGGCAACACAGAGAGACTCCTGAAAGAGATTGACGCTAAATAAACAGCAATAACACACCGAAAGAGCGGCATATCCCGGACAAAGGGGTATGCCGCTTTTCCTTGCATCACACCGGAACGGACACCTGAGCACGACACACCAAAGGACCGCCCGGCACGACAAGCGGAAGACCTGCAGAACAAGCAGCCTGCGGAAGATGCCCTTACGGCACACGTTCAGGCATCATATAGAACACAAAAGGGCATCATTCGCATGGCGAAAGGGCACCTTTTGTAAGACAACGTATAACCATTTGACAATCAAAACGTTATAATACACGCACGCAAACAATAATCACCCAGACTTTCATCAGACAAGAGTAGCACAAGACAAATTAATTCTTTGCGCTTTTGTCCCATTAGAATATTTTTTATATTTTTGCCTTAATATATTTTATTTCTTATGAGAAAGACAACCCTTTTAAGTTTTTTCGCGATGTTTTGCACAGCAGGAATGGCGCAGATAGAATATCCACAGACAGCCAAAGACGGCACAGTGGACGAATATTTCGGTACTAAAGTGGAGGACCCTTACAGATGGCTGGAGAACGACACGAGCCAGGCCACGGCGCAATGGGTGGCAAGTCAGAACGCAGTGACAGGCCGATACCTCTCCGAAATACCCTTCCGCGGCAAGCTGCTGAAACGCTTGCAGCAGTTGTCAAGATATGAGCGGGTGGGCGCTCCGTTCAAGAAACACGGCAGATATTACTTCTACCGCCACGACGGTGTGCAAAACCAGTCGGTGCTTTACACCATGAACAGCCCCGAAGACACGCCGAGGGTGTTTCTGGATCCTAACAAACTGTCCTCCGACGGAACAGTGGCACTGAAGAGCTTGTCGTTCTCTCACGACGGCAGATATGCCGCCTATGCCATCTCACGCAGTGGTTCCGACTGGCAAGAGTTCTACGTCATGGACGTGGCTACAGGCAAACTGCTCAGCGACCATATAGAATGGGCAAAGTTCTCGGGCGCCGCATGGCACGGCGACGGCTTCTATTACAGTTCGTATGATGCCCCGCAGAAAGGCAAGGAACTGTCGGCGGTGAATGAGGTGCACAAGATTTACTATCACAAGATTGGCACACCGCAGAGCGATGACGTGCTGTTCTACCAGAATCCAGCCTACCCCAAGCGTTTCTATTCTGTCGGTCTGAACAAGGAAGAGACAATGATGTACCTCTATGAGAGCGGCGAGGGAAGCGGCAACAACCTCTTTGTGCGCGACCTGAGAGTGAAAAACTCACAGTTTGTGCAGATGACATCCAACATGAACAACTTCCACTACCCTGTCAACACGGAGGGAGACAGGATATACATCATGACCAACAACGGTGCGCCAAAGTGCCGCGTGATGACAGCCGACATCAAAAATCCAGGCATTAAGGACTGGAAGGAGCTGATTGGCGAGACCTCCGACGTGCTGAACGACGTCAGCGTGATTGGCGACAAGATGATTCTCGACTACACCAAAGACGCCTCAAGCCATGTCTTTGTATATAACATGGACGGCAGCATGGCGCATGAGGTGAAGCTGCCGATGGTGGGCTCGGTATCGTTCAGCGGCGAGAAGGGCGACAAGGACTGCTACTACACCTTCACATCGTTCACCGTTCCGGGCACGATATACCGCTACGACATAGACAAAAACAGCAGTACCCTGTACTCAAAGCCCGACGTTAAGTTTGACATTGACGACTATGTGAGCGAGCAGATATTCTTTGAGAGCAAGGACGGGACACGCATTCCGATGTTCATAACATATAAGAAAGGACTTAAAAGGAACGGAAAGAACCCGGTGTTCCTCTACGGATACGGCGGATTCTATATCAGCCTGACACCTGGTTTCTCAGCAATGCGCATACCATTCCTGGAGAAAGGCGGCATATATGCTCAGGTTAACCTGCGCGGAGGAGGCGAATATGGCGAGGAATGGCACAGCGCCGGCACGAAGATGAACAAGCAAAACGTCTTTGATGACTTTATTGCCGCCGCCGAATACCTCATCAACAACAAGTACACTTGCAGCGAGAGGATGGCCATTGTGGGAGGAAGCAACGGCGGACTGCTCGTCGGAGCCTGCATGACACAGCGCCCGGAACTCTTCAAAGTGGCCATACCACAGGTGGGAGTGATGGACATGCTGAGATATCATAAGTTCACAATAGGATGGAACTGGGCCAGCGACTACGGCACAAGCGACGACAGCAAGGAGATGTTTGACTATCTGAGAGGCTACTCTCCACTGCATAACCTGCGCGAGGGAGTGAGCTATCCCGCAACGCTTGTTACCACAGCCGACCACGATGACCGTGTAGTGCCAGCCCATTCGTTTAAGTTCGCGGCGCGCTTGCAGGAATGCCATGCCGGCAAAGAGCCCGTGCTGATACGCATAGACACAAAAGCCGGACACGGAGGAGGCAAGCCTATGAGCATGGTTCTTGAGGAACAGGCAGACATCTACAGTTTCATACTCCATAACATGGGACTGAAATACTGATAACACAGTGGCACAGCAGGGAGCGGAAGGCTGCAGGCTGTGCCACATTTCATAGAAAAAAGAAACGTGGGAAAAAGCATATTGAGAAACGAATCATCGCCAGCATCCATGCCGACAATGCTGACATTGGCAATAACGGCATTGCTAACACTCATAGCAATGCCGTCGGTGGCACAGCAAAAGAAGGGAGCCATGGACCTGTCTATGGAGAAACAGGGAATGACCGATGTGCAATCGCTTGACAGCTCGATATTTGTCAGCCTCATGTACACGCGTCCTGACAACTTCACGGGAGTGGTATTATATACTGACATGCACCGCGCCTACCTGCATCCACTGGCAGCCAAGGCGCTGGTGAAGGCACAGAAGCGGCTGAAACAACTGCGCCCCGACCTCAGCCTGAAAATCTACGACGCCGTAAGACCTATGCGGATACAGCAGAAAATGTGGGACAAGGTGAAGAATACGCCCAAGTATTTCTACGTAAGTAATCCCGCAAAGGGTGGCGGACTGCATAACTACGGTATGGCGGTGGACATCACATTGTGCACGCTGAACGGTGACTCAATACCAATGGGGGCTCTGGTGGATCACATGGGAAGGGAGTCGCACATCACGGCAGAGGACAAACTCGTGGAGAACGGGGTAATAAGCAAGGAGGAGAGAAGCAACAGACAACTCCTGAGAGACGTTATGAAGTATGCCGGATTCAGGCCGCTCAGCACCGAATGGTGGCACTTCAACTTAATGACACGTGCCACAGCACGCAAGTATTACAAGGTAATAAAGTAGCAACCAACGACATGACAACCTCCGAATACATACTTCTTCACAGGAATGACGACGTGAGACAGCTGGCGCTGAATGCCCCCAAAGACTCTGAGACAGACATAAAGCATGCGCTGGAGCAAATAGCAGGCTGGCAGGCTGCACGCCGCAAGCTGCCCGCATGGGCAGCAACGGAGGGTATAATATATCCGCCGCATATATCAATGGAGCAGTGCTCGTCGGAGAAGACGGCATTATACAAGGCGGAACTGGCACTAAGACTGGCAGGAGAAACTGACAACACAGACTGCGGGAAGGACAACAGCGCCATGCTGACAGACCTGACGGGCGGGTTCGGCGTGGACTTCTCCTACATGGCAAAGGCACTGAACGAGAGGATGAAGGGCTCCGGAAGACGAATGGTTTATGTGGAGCAGCAGGAGCATCTGTGCTCACTGGCACGCCACAACTTCGCCCTGCTGGGGCTGACGGACGCCGAAATAGTGAACGGAGACGGTGTGACTCACCTGCAAGAGACTGGCTATTCGGAAATCATCTACCTTGACCCGGCGCGCAGGGATGTGCAAGGTGCGAAGACATTCGCCATAAGCGACTGCACGCCCAATGTGATAACAATAAACAAACTGCTGCTGGAGCGTGCCGGACATGTCATCATAAAGCTCTCGCCCATGCTCGACTGGCACAAGGCAATGGATGACATCAGAGGCGTGAGGGAGGTGCATATCATCTCCATTGGCAATGAGTGCAAAGAGCTTCTGCTGGTGTTGGGCGCACAATCCGACATGGAGAAGGCTGCCGTTGTTTGTGTGAACGACGACGAGGTGACACGTTTCGACATGAGAGAGAATGCGGCAACGGCTGCTGTAAGATATGTCTCAGACATAAAAGAGATGACAGAAAGGCTGAACTACCTGTACGAGCCCAACGCGTCTATTATGAAATCGGGATGCTTCACACAACTTGCCGCAATATACAATATGGCGAAGTTAAGCCGGAACAGCCACCTCTTTATGTCTGAAGAACAAGAAAGCACGTTCCCTGGAAGGAAGTTCCGAGTGAGAAAGGTTACCACAATGGCGAAAAAAGAACTGAAAGAGGCTATAAGAGGAATGACAAAAGCCAATATCACTGTGCGCAATTTTCCACTCAGCGTGGCAGAGCTCCGCAAGCGGCTGAAACTGAAAGAGGGCGGCTCTGACTATATCTTCGCCACCACGCTGGCAGACAACACTCACGTGCTGATAATTTGCGACAAAGCATAGCGCTACAAGACACAAGGCAGACAGACAACGCAAATGTGCTGAAAAATAAGCTTTTATTTGGTATTTCAGCTAAATATGATTACTTTTGTAATGTTTAATGCATTAAAGAAACATACAAAAGATGTCACAGATAAACGTGAGACGGGTTGAGACAAAAAACGACCTGAGGACCTTTATAGATTTTCATTACGACCTTTATAAAGGGAACAAGTATGATGTTCCTAATTTGTTCAGCGACGATTTCGCAACACTTTGCAAAGAAAAGAATGCGGCCTTCGACTTCTGCGAGGCTGAATATTATCTTGCTTATGACCAAGACAACAAGGTGGTTGGAAGAGTTGCGGCCATAATAAACCATAAAGCGAACAAGAAATGGGACCGCAAGATAGTAAGATTCGGATGGATTGACTTCGTTGATGATATAAATGTGTCTGGAGCTTTGCTGAAAGCCGTTGAGGAATATGGCAAAAGCAAGGGAATGACAGAGATGGCAGGACCGCTTGGATTTACAGACCTTGACCCGGAAGGTATGCTTACAGACGGTTTTGACAGGCTCGGAACGATGCCTACCATATATAACTATCCATATTATCCTGAGCACATGGAGAAACTGGGTGGATTTGAGAAAGACAACGATTATGTTGAGTTCAGGATAACGGTTCCGGATGAAATGCCTGAGAAACATACCAAAATAGCGCAGATGATACAGAAAAGATACAACCTGCATGTGCGCAAACTGACAAGGAGGGATATCTTTGCAGGAGGATATGGAAAGAAAATCTTCGAACTGGTGAACCTCACTTTCAAAGACCTCTATGGCTTTTCTGAACTTTCTGAAAGACAGATTGAGCAGTATATAAATATGTACTTCCCCTTTGCAGACCTTGAACTCGTAACCGTTATAGAAGACTGGAACGCCGACAAGAAAATGATTGGAGCGGGAGTAACCATTCCTTCGCTTTCAGAAGCTCTGCAGAAATGCCGCAGAGGAAGATTATGGCCATTCGGATGGTGGCACATCCTGAAGGCGCTGAAGTTCCATAAGACAGACACCGTAGACTTATTGCTGATGGGAGTGCTGCCAGAATACAGGACAAAAGGCGTTCCGGCACTTATCTTTGCAGACCTGATTCCGAGGTATCAGAAATTCGGGCTTAAATACGGAGAGAGCCAGGTGGAGATGGAAACAAATGAAAGCATGCAGAGCCAGTGGCAGTACTTTGAGACAATACAGCACAAACGAAGAAGATGTTACAAGAAGAATATCTGACAAACGATATAAAAACAGGTTAGGATACCTTATAAACAAACCTATGAATGACAACTTTATAAAAGGTGATATTACTGACAACACATTAAATGAAGCAGGCGGACAGCCTGTAGAATATAACGACGACAACATCAGACATTTGTCTGACATGGAGCATGTACGCACTCGTCCGGGTATGTATATTGGCCGACTGGGTGATGGCTCTATGCCAGAGGATGGCATATATGTCCTGCTTAAAGAGGTGGTTGACAACTCTATAGACGAGTTCCGAATGAATGCCGGAAAACGAATAGAGATAGATGTTGAGGAGAATTTGTGCGTTTCGGTGCGCGACTATGGACGAGGTATCCCACAAGGAAAACTCATTGAGGCTGTAAGCGTACTGAACACCGGAGGAAAGTACGACTCCAAGGCATTCAAAAAGAGCGTCGGACTGAATGGAGTTGGTATCAAGGCGGTTAACGCTCTCAGCTCAAAATTCGAGGTTCGGTCATATCGTGACGGGCAAGTACGCATCGCTTGCTTTGAGAGAGGTGTGCTAATAAGCGACAAGACAGAGCCAACTGATGACGAGTCGGGAACATATATCTTCTTTGAACCAGACAATACACTGTTCAAAAACTACTCATTCCATGATGACTTCATGGAAATCATGTTAAGAAACTACACCTATCTCAACACAGGTCTTGCCATATTATATAATGGTAGACGTATTCTCAGCCGCAACGGACTTGAAGATCTGCTCAATGATAATATGACTAACGATGGTATCTACCCTATAATACATCTCAAGGGGGAGGATATCGAGATAGCATTCACACACACCAATCAGTATGGTGAGGAATATCACTCTTTCGTTAACGGACAGCATACAACCCAGGGAGGTACTCATCAGAGCGCGTTCAAGGAACATATTGCACGCACTATAAAGGAATTCTCTGGCAAAAACTTTGAATATGGTGATATAAGAAATGGTCTTGTGGCCGCCATTGCCATAAATGTAGAGGAGCCGATGTTTGAAAGTCAGACAAAGATTAAGCTCGGATCGCTCACTATGAGTCCTGAAGGTGTAAGCGTAAACAAATACGTTGGCGACTTCATCAAGAAGGAAGTGGACAATTATCTGCATAAGAACCAAGAGATTGCAGACGTCATGCTCCAGAAGATTCAGGAAAGTGAGAAAGAGCGTAAGGCTATGGCCGGAGTGACAAAGCTGGCAAGAGAGAGAGCGAAAAAGGCCAACCTGCACAACAGGAAACTAAGAGACTGCCGCATACATTACTCTGATGTGAAGAATGATCGTAAGGAAGAGAGCTGTATATTCATAACAGAGGGAGACTCTGCGAGCGGAAGTATAACAAAGAGTCGTGATGTAAACACACAAGCTGTATTCTCTCTTAGAGGTAAACCGCTCAACTCTTTCGGTCTTACCAAGAAGATTGTATATG
The DNA here is from genome assembly GCA_017415455.1 of Prevotella sp. Taxonomy (GTDB): domain Bacteria; phylum Bacteroidota; class Bacteroidia; order Bacteroidales; family Bacteroidaceae; genus Prevotella. The sequence continues at coordinate 19,771 of JAFQGS010000012.1, read as the reverse complement.
AGAATGAGGAGTTTAATCTGCTGCAGGCAGCGCTGGACATAGAGGACGGACTGGACACATTGCGCTACAATAAGGTAATTGTCGCAACCGATGCCGATGTGGATGGCATGCATATCCGCCTCCTTATAATAACATTTTTCTTGCAATTCTTCCCTGAACTGATAAAGAAAGGACATGTATATGTATTGCAAACACCATTGTTCCGCGTAAGAAACAAACGCACAAAGATAAAGAACAAGAAAGTGGTAGAATCCGAACTGGCTAAGAACGACAATCAGAAAGGCAAGAAAAGCGACTTTATCACACGCTATTGTTATAGCGAAGAGGAGAGAATCAAAGCCATATCAGAACTTGGTCCGGATCCAGAGATAACACGTTTCAAGGGTCTTGGTGAGATAAGTTCTGATGAATTCGCCCATTTTATAGGGCCGGATATAAGATTGGAGCAGGTGACTCTGCATAAGACAGACCAAGTACAGAAGCTTCTTGAATACTATATGGGAAAGAATACGATGGAAAGGCAGGAGTTCATTATTGACAATCTGGTATTCGAGGAGGACAGACCCGAGGAAGACATTTACTAATATCTGAAGACTGGAAACAACTGATTAACTGATAATTCACAAACTTATGAAAAAGAACCTATTATTTATCTTATCAGCTATAATATGCTGTGGCATGGCGCTCAACGCTTGTTCCTCATCAGAGAAGGACTATTCCAGTGTTGAATATCTTGCCGTTCAGATTGACAACAATAGTTATTGGAGCATCATAGACAAAGAAGGCGAGTTCATTGTAAAGGATGAATACGACAAAGAAAGTAAGATAAGCGCTATTATTGATGGTGTTTACTGGGTGCAGAACAACAAAGGTGAGAGTCAGCTTTACAGCGTAGACAATCCTAAGAAGCCAATTAATGACAACGTATATAAGAATGTTACCGTTTTTGTTGATGGCATTTCGCTTGTCTCTGATGGTAAGAATCCTGTTCAGATTATAGACACTGACGGTAATATTGTTAAAACATTGCCAGATGATATAATTGCAGTAACAAACCTGTTCAGCAATGGAATGGCTGTATTCATGGACATAAATACACAGAAAACGGGCGCTATCGACACCGAAGGGAACATCGTTATTGATGCGAAATATGATGAAATGGTGGCTGCTGGAGATGATTTCATTCTCTTTGCAGAGAAGAAAGTAGGTAAGACTGATATCGTGAAAGTCGGGAAAAACAACAATGTCAGCGAGCCTCTTGACTTCAGTAAATACCAGTTGCGCTCAAGAATATTCACTGAAGGATATATTGCTGTACAAGACAAAGACGCCGATGAGCCTAAAATAAGATTCATGAACGAGAACGGAGACATAGAGTTCACTATTGAGAAGGCGGCAGCAAACAATGCCTGCGATTACTTTGTAAAGGACGGATATGTAGTGTTCATTAACAAAGATGACAAATATGGAGTTGTGAATACTAAGGGAGAAGAGGTTATCCGGGCAAAATACGAGAAACTATTCAACATCGGCAACGGCCGCTTTATAGCACAGAAAGAGCGCGAATTTGGCATCATTGACGCAGAAGACAACACTGTAATCGACTTTGATTATGATGATATTATGCTTTATAAGTTAGGCGACAACTATATAGTCAGGGATGGTTCCTCTTTCTTTGCAGTAACAGAAAAAGACGAGAAAGCCTTCAAAGGCGACTTCAACAACATCAATATAAACATTGACATGCCATCAGTTATCACATATGAAAGTCCGGAAAGGCTTGTCAATATGATATTAAGCAAGATTGACGAGACATCTTTTAATGGTAAGAAAGTTGGCACCACAGCCGCTCAGTTGGCACAAGACTTTGACATGACAGCCGATGAAATCGGAACAGGTAAGTCTTATTTCTATCAGAAGTTATATGATTTTGGGTCTAACCCACGCATCTACTACAACTTTGACGACAACCTTGTTGAGGCTATCACACATGAAGAAGGAAGCGGATGGAGCCGTCATCGTGTTGTTGACGGATATAAATTCAACGACACTCGTATAAAATACGTCTCTGTAAACCTTAATACTTATGGCACCTCTTTTGAGAAATCCGAACTTTCTCAGATGCTAAGAAAAGGGCTTGAGGACAAAGGCTACAAATTATCTTCTCAGAAAGCAGACCTCTATCAGAAAGGAAACACCATGATATCTGTGGAGGAACAGGGCACAAGAGTGCTTCTCTTCTATTACTATCCAAAATCTGATGCCTCAGCCGCAACCTCTGACAATACAGCAGAAGAGTCACAACAAGCCGACGGGAGCAAGTCTGATACCATGTCACAAACAAAAGTTCAAAACGGCAATAATGATTTTGCATGGCTCAGCACACGCCTTGCAACCCCTGCAGACATAGAAGGAATGAGCCGTGCCGACATCCGAATAATGCGCAATGCCATATTCGCCATGCACGGATATAAGTTCAGGGACAAGCAGCTTGCCGAGCTTTTCAGCACATATAGTTGGTATAAGCCGATGTATTCGGATGTCACTTCGCTTCTGAATAAAATCGAACAGCAGAATATTGCATTCCTAAAGAAACATGAATAAGTCATTAATTATATTTCTTTCAATTGTCTTCTGGCTTGGCGCAGTGCAATGTGAGTCACGCACAAGCCAGAAGAATATATCCCATAAGGATTCAACTGACACCACAACCGTCTGTCAGGCACAAGTGCCCGAGGCACCAGTCATGTTTCCACCGGGCGTCATCGCCTTACAAAAAGCTTATCCAGACTTCGTTAAAGGATATGAGGACGGGATGCTACTTCTTGCAGACAACACAAAGATGAGGTATGACGACGGCGTAAAAAAGTCATTCACCGAGATGCTTGACAACTCTGACCCGCAGGATATGTTTGAGCTTGAATACAATAAAGAGTCATCATCTCCAGGCTACTTGCAGGATGCCGGGCGCAGCCGTTGCGACCTTTTCTTCAAGAAGATGTATGGAAGCTCAGCCTCATCAGTTCGCCAACATCTTGTCAGCGTGCAATGGTTTGGAGGCAAAGTACAATTCACAAAGCTTAACGGAGCCGCAGACAGCCTTCGTGCCGTTTACAAAGAGCTTGCCAATCATCCAGACCTGAGACCCTATCTGAAGTCATCCGGCACTTTCTATTGGCGCAAAGTGCGCGGTGCAAACAGACAGAGCGCCCACTCCTATGGCATCGCCATTGATGTGGGTGTTGCCCTGAGCGACTATTGGTTATGGAAATATCCAGGCAAGAAAGAGACCGACAAGATTCAATATCACAACCGCATGCCACTTAAGATGGTAGAAATCTTCGAACGGCACGGATTCATCTGGGGTGGCAGATGGTATCATTTTGACACCATGCACTTTGAGTTCCGCCCTGAGATCTTGATGATGAGCGATAAGAAGAACAATAAATAACAATATATTTAACAATGAGAAAGACCTTTGTTGCAGTCTTGTTACTGCTTGCTACGATATTGAGCGCATCAGCACAAATGAAAATAGACTATGGTCCCAATAGTCCTTTGCGTAAGTTACAGATAGCCGAGATGGCCATAACAAACCTGTATGTTGACTCCGTTGACGAGAAAAAGCTTGTTGAAGACGCAATAAAGGGAATGCTTGAGAAGCTCGACCCCCACTCCTCCTATGCCACAGCAAAGGAGGTTAAGGAGATGAACGAGCCCCTGCAAGGCAACTTTGAGGGCATAGGTGTTCAGTTCAACATGGTGGAAGACACCCTGCTTGTTATACAACCTGTCATCAACGGTCCCTCAGAGAAGGTAGGAATAATTGCCGGCGACCGCATTGTGGAAGTCAACGACACTGCCATTGCCGGTGTGAAGATGTCCAAAGAAGATATCATACGCCGCCTGAGAGGCCCCAAGGGGACAAAAGTGAAACTCGGCATTGTGCGCCGCGACGTCAAGGACAAGCTTACCTTCATTGTCAAGAGAGACAAGATTCCCGTAGAGACTGTAGACGCATCCTACATGATTGGAGACAAGACAGGATATATACGCATAGGAAGTTTCGGCATGACAACATACAAAGAGTTCATGACTTGCCTTCAAACATTCGTGGACAATGGTGTCAACCATCTGGTACTCGACCTTCAGGACAACGGCGGCGGATATCTTCAGGCTGCTGTTATGATTGCCAATGAGTTTCTGTCCAAGGGCGACCTTATAGTATATACAGACGGACGCAGCAGCAGAAAGATGGAATACAACGCCGATGGTTCGGGTATTTTCAAAGACGGCAAGATAACCATTCTCATCAATGAGTTCAGCGCATCAGCGGCAGAGATAGTAACAGGTGCCGTGCAAGACCACGACCGCGGCGTGGTGGTTGGGCGCCGTTCGTTCGGCAAAGGACTTGTACAGCGCCCTATAGACCTGCCCGACGGCTCTATGATACGCCTCACCATAGCACACTACTATACTCCTTCCGGCCGCTGCATACAGAAGCCTTACACCAAGGGTGATAACAAAGACTATGCCATGGAGTTAGACAACAGACTGAAGCATGGTGAGCTTACAAACCGCGACTCAATACATTTTGCAGACTCTCTGAAGTGCTACACGCTCAAGAAAAAACGCGTGGTATATGGCGGAGGAGGCATAATGCCCGATTATTTCGTGCCTTTAGACACCATGAAGTACACGCGCCTGCATCGCGAGCTGGCAGCAAAGAGCGTCATAATAACCGAGAATCTCAAGTTTGTTGACAAAGAGCGCAAGAAGCTTCAGCGCCGGTATGAGTCATTCGCCGACTTTAAGGACAACTTTGATGTTCCTCAGTCACTCATAAACAAGATAATGGCCGAGGGTGAGAAGAAGAACATCAAGCCTAAGGACGATGACGAACTTCAGCGCACATTGCCATATCTCAAGACACAACTGAAGGCTCTTATCGCCCGCGACCTATGGTCAATGTCTGAGTATTTCAGCATTTCAAATCTCAACAACGACATCTATATCGATGCCGTGAATAACCTGGACACAAGACAATAGCAGACATTTGCGACAGTACTGGTCCGCGACATAACCTATTATACAACATACAGCAGAACACGCTCCGGCAGTCTTCCCCTACTGTCTTTGCGTGTTCTGCTGTATATGTTTGTTCCTTATGCACCGCGTCAGGCTTCCGCCTGTTGTCCACTGCCGCACTCTTCCTATCTCATTTGCAGAGCCTTGTCCTCCTCGCTCTCCATTATCTCCCTTTCTCCCGGACCCTTGTCGTCTATTCCGCAGAGATGAAGTATGCCGTGAATGATCACCCTGTGCAGCTCTTCCTCATACTCTTTGCCATACTTCTCAGCATTAGTACGCACCGTATCAAGAGAAATCACGATGTCGCCGTTTATCATTTCGCCCTCAACATAGTCGAAGGTGATGATGTCTGTGTAATAGTTATGGCCGAGATACTCGTTGTTCACCTCCAGAATCTTCTCATCATCGGTGAAGAGATAGCCCACTTCACCCACCTTCTTGCCATGACTTGCCGCCACACGTCTTATCCATGCCGTTGTCTCACGTTTCTTTATCTTCGGCATTCTGACATTCTCCGCGCTATATGTTATCATATAATGTTTTTTATGTTATGTCGCTTATTACCGTCCTTCCTCATTCTGCGCAATCCCGATGGTCGCGTTTCATGCTCCGGCCTTATCCTTTATGTTCCTCAACACCACCTGTTGTCGGTTTCGGCAGATAGTCAGACACATCGCGTCCGAACCTCTTCAGCTCTCTCACCACACTGCTGCTGATGCTTGAGTATTGTGGTTCCGCATACAGAAGGATGGTCTCCACGCCGCCAAGCACCCTGTTCATATCAGCCTGCTCGCGCTCATATTCAAAATCCTTCACGCTTCTCACACCTTTTATTATATAGTCAGCTCCCACCCTGTGGGCAAAATCCACTGTCAGCTCATTATATCCGCACACCTCAATCTTTGGCTCCCCGGCATACAGACTTTCAATAATACCTATGCGTTCCTCGGCTGTCAGCATGCAATTCTTCTGTCCGTTGATGCCCACTCCGATAACAATGCGGTCGAATAAAGGCAGCGCCCGTGTCACAACAGAATGATGTCCGATGGTAAACGGGTCGAAAGTGCCAACAAAAATACCTGTTCTCTTCATATCTTCAAGCCGTTTCTGACGTGCAGTTTCAGACCGCACAATGTTTGTTATATAATGCAAAGTTAGTATTTTAAAGGCTAAATACAAAAAAAGAGGTGACAAATCACCTCTTTCCCTTTTTTTCTTCTTTTTTTCATCACGTAAACAAACGCCCGGTTTTCCGCCTGCATCTGTATTGTGTCTTGCCAAAAAACCTGTTCTTTTAACAACCTTCGTCGCAACCAATCATGTTTTTATCCGGATAGGATGTTGTATATTACAAAGACTGCTTGGGAGCTAAAAGTTCTGATTCTTTATGTCAGTCAACGACAATGTTCCTTTCAGATTTATCACAGTCAGTTCTCTTCCGTCGGTCTGAACCAGCACAAACTCGTTCTTCTTTTTCTCCACTTTACGGTGATATATGCGCACGGTGTTATTCTCACCGCCCTCTTTCATGTCCATTATCACTTCCGAACCGCCTGCTGTAAGTTCTTTTTCCACATCTGCCTTTACAGCCTTCACCTTCTTGGCATTCTCACAATTAAGTATCCTCACATGGTCAAGCTTACTCGCAATGTTGTCGATATCGGCATTGCCTACCTTCATGTTAGGAATCAGTCTAAGCATCATCTTTGATATATACACCACATTCACACCCTCATGGTCACTCCACTTGTCAAACGTTTTCTTCTGTGCCGCACACACGTTGCTCATCAAGAGCAGTGCGGCCACTATCAAAATTCTTGTCATATCAGTCCTCCTTTTCGTTGTTTCCTACTAAATCCAGTCCCTTGTTCAGGTATTTTGAGAATAACTGCAGCCCTCTGTGCGCCTCTGCATACGCCTTTCTCATCTCTTCTTGCTCTGCCTGTCGGCGTGCAAACTCTTCGCGGTCGGTCTTTGCCTGATACAAAAGTACTGTGCCAAACACCACCAGCATGCAGGCGGCAACACCCGTAAACCATCTCATTCCGATGCGTCTCGACCGTCTCACGGCGTTCTTCTCCACCATGTTCCACTTGTCAATCTGCCTCGACAGACGCTCTTCCAGCCCCTGCGGAACGTCCACCTGCGCATGGCATCTGCTGAAGAACGCCTGCTCTTCTTGCAGTTCGGGCAGCAACGGCTGTCCGTTCATCATGCGTCTCAGCTCCTGTTCTTCCTGCTCGGTGGTCAGTCCGTCGTAGAACTTTTCCAACAGGCTCCTTATCTCATCTGCGTTCATATTCTGCTATCTCCTCAAATCTGTTTCTAATGTATTTTCTTGCCCTGCTGATGAGCGACCTCACGGTAGACGACGGCATGCCTGTCTGTGTGCATATTTCGTCATAACCCATATCGTCTATATCTCTCATCACCATCACCTTTCGCTGATTTTCGGGCAGGTCGTCAATCAGTCTCATCACCGTCAGTCCCTCCTCGCTTCTCACCAGTCCAGCCTCAGCACTGTCGGTGCTGGCAAGATGTTTCGCGGCATCGGCTATGTCGCACGTCTGTGGCTTGCTTTTGCGTGTGCGGTCTACAAACATATTCTTCATGGTTGTCACCGCAAAGGCCTCTGCGTTGCCTATATTCTTCAGCTCGCCACGCTTCGTCCACAGTCTGAGAAACGTCTCCTGCACCAGGTCTTCGGCGTCAGCGGCATTGCCGGTGAGCCTCATCGCCGCTACATACATGCGCCTGTGTGCCGGCAAGAACATTTCTTTGAATGCAGAAGCGTCCATCGGTTACTTGCCTCCCAGGAATTTTCTGATGTCTATCTTGCCGTCTACTTTCACCAGCACAAGGGCGTCTTTGGCATCGACAAACACCACAAGCGACTTGAATAGTTCGTCGTCGGGCAGTCCGTAGACACTCACTTTCTGGTCTTCTCCATTGGTGTTTACCAACTGTTCATAGCCATTTTTATCAAGTTCGGTCTCTTTCACCATTCTGCCCAGTCTGTTTCTAAGGTCAGCATCGGCACTTTCTGCCATCAGCACGCGGGCATTATCAAGGTCGGCACCTTCTTTTCCGCCACCTATGTTTATAACTCCCGACTTGCCGTCGCCGCTGTCTCCGAGTTTGAATCCTTGCTTCAGCAGCTGCTTGTCTACATTAATGACTTTCACTCCGGGCGTTTCGCTGAACTTGTCAAACACCTTGTCTATGTCTTGTGCCAAACAGTTTGCGGCGCAAATCATGATTGTTGCCATTGCGAGAAATATCTTCTTCATGTCTTTTTCTCCTTTGCTTTTAATGTGTTATACTTATGATTTAAAAGACGTCTTCATTCAGATAGACGTTATATGCCGCTTTTTTGCTGCACGAGTGATGCCATTTTTTTATGCCTACGGTATCATTTATGCCCCTATTCAGCCTCGTCTGTCATCGCATATAACAACGAACCTGCCGGGGCTAAAGCATGAAGCCGAAACTGCTTCATGTCAGAAGAGTTCCGGCTCCATTATGTTTCCGCTGTATGGATTGCGCCCGAAATGCCTGTATGCAAGCTCGGTGACCATGCGTCCGCGTGGCGTTCGCTTTATGAATCCTTCCATGATGAGGAACGGCTCATACACTTCCTCCACCGTTCCGCTGTCCTCACCGATGGCTGTTGCTATGGTGCTGATGCCCACCGGACCGCCTTTGAACTTGTCGATGATGGTGAGCAGTATCTTGTTGTCTATCTCATCCAGTCCGTACTGGTCTATGTTGAGCGCCTCAAGGGCTACCTTTGTGATGGCGGTGTCTATGCGTCCGGTGCCTTTCACCTGTGCGAAGTCGCGCACACGGCGCAGCAACGAGTTGGCGATACGGGGCGTTCCGCGGCTGCGTCGGGCTATCTCTGCCGCGGCGTCGTCGGTTATAGGCACTCTGAGTATTGCCGCCGAGCGCTTCAATATCTTAGCAAGTGTCTCGGGGTCGTAGTACTCCAGGTGCATGTTTATGCCGAAACGGGCGCGCAGAGGGGCTGTAAGCAGACCGCTGCGTGTGGTTGCTCCGACAAGTGTGAAGGGGTTGAGGTCTATCTGGATAGAGCGTGCCGAGGGGCCCTTGTCTATCATAATGTCTATGCGATAGTCTTCCATGGCGGAGTAAAGATACTCCTCCACCACCGGCGAGAGCCTGTGAATCTCGTCTATGAACAGCACATCGTTAGGCTCAAGGGATGTCAGTATGCCGGCAAGGTCGCCCGGCTTGTCGAGCACCGGACCGCTTGTAAGCTTGAATCCCACGCCAAGCTCGTTGGCGATGATGTTGCTGAGGGTGGTCTTTCCGAGTCCGGGCGGACCGTGAAGCAGCGTGTGGTCGAGCGGCTCACACCTGTATTTGGCTGCCTCTACGAATACTTCCAGGTTCTCAACAACCTTCTTCTGGCCGCTGAAATCACTGAAAGTGAGAGGGCGGAGAGCATTCTCGAAGTCTTTCTCCTTATTACCGAGACTCTCTCTTCTTATGTCGAAATTGTCGTTCATCATTCTTTTGCGCTTTATTGGGGCACTGACTGCAAAGTTAAGAAAAATAGACGTAATTCCATATCTATGCCTGTTCATTTTTATATTAATGCTGATAATAATGGGGCTGGCTGCATTGTAAAGTCACTCAAAACTCTTATCTTTGCATAAGTTATGGCGCAACGGCAGGGTGCCGGGCGCAAAAACCAAACTAATCATAACACTGCTATGAAAATAAACATGACACAATGGATGCAGGACATCATAAGAAGGAAGGGCGTTGAGGCTGTTCCGGTGATGACACATCCGGGAATTGAGATGACTGGTAACACCGTACTGGAGGCTGTAAGCGACGGAAATGTGCACTACAATGCCATCAAGGCGCTGGCAGACAGGTATCCTACGGCGGCGGCAACGGTGATAATGGACCTCACGGTAGAGGCTGAGGCGTTTGGAGCCGAGATTGCATTCGCCGATAATGAGGTGCCGGCGGTGATTGGACACATGCTCAACAGCGCAGAGGATATTGACAAGCTGGAGGTGCCTTCACTGAAAGAGGGACGCGTGCCGCAATTCCTCAAGGCCAACTTGCTGGCCGCGCGTAACATCAACGACCGTCCGGTGCTGGCGGGATGCATAGGACCTTTCTCGCTTGCAGGCAGACTTTACGACATGTCGGAAATCATGATGCTGATATATCAGGACCCGGAGGCGGCGCACAAGCTGCTGAACAAGTGTACGGACTTTATCCTGAAGTACTGCGTTGCACTGAAAGAGACAGGCGTAAACGGCGTGATGATGGCGGAGCCGGCTGCCGGACTGATGTCTGACGACGACTGCAACACATTCTCATCGGTATATGTGAGGAGAATTGTTGAGGAGGTTCAGGATGACAACTTTGCTGTCATTCTGCACAACTGCGGCAACACCGGACATTGCACCAAGGCCATGCTGGCAACGGGTTCGGCTGCCTACCACTTCGGAAACAAGATTGACATGGTGCAGGCCATTAAGGAACTGCCGGCTGATGTGCTTGCAATGGGAAACCTCGACCCCGTCTCTCTCTTCATGGATGCTACTCCGCAGGAGATGCACAGAGCTACGGCCGAACTGCTGGAGGCAACCAAGGAGTATCCTAACTTTGTGCTTTCAAGCGGATGTGACACACCACCGCATACTCCGTTCGACAATATCGACGCTTTCTTCAATGCACTGGCAGAATTCAACGCGCAACGAAAATAAGAACAATATTTAATCTCTCACGCAACACGCTGGCATACAGCGCGTTGCGTTTAGGCATCTTTCAGCGCCCGTTTGGGCATCTTTTACAACCTGTCCGGGCATCAAACGGAGTCTGAAAGGGCATAAAACGAAACGCACATGATGAGAATGTGCCAGACAGGGCATGTTAAAACACAAAGCAGAGAATGACCGAATTTGAGATAACATACGACCAACTGGGCATCACCCCGACTGAGATTTACGAGCAGATGGGGTATGGCGACGCCATGCCCGATGATGATGTGCTGGAAGAGCTGAGGGCTGTGACGGAGCATGTGAGGGGCTTTCTGAGGCCGCGTTTCTCCTTCTTCATGGCCAAGGGAGAACTCAACACCACCGACGATGTGCTGAGCGTGGGGGCAATAAGCATGAACATAGGACGCATAATATCAAGACAGCTGCGCAACTCGGAGCTGTTTGCATTCTTTGTTGCCACAAGCGGAATGGAGTTTGAGCACTACCAGCAGGAGATTATGGCACAGGGCGACATGGTGAAGGTGTTCATTGCCGATGCGCTGGGCAGTGTCATAGCGGAGAAAACGGCTGACGTCATGGAGCAGGAACTGCAGAAAAGAATTGACGAATACGGCTGGCTGCACACCAACAGATTCTCACCGGGATACTGCGGATGGCATGTTTCTGAGCAGCAGAAGCTGTTCCCCATGTTCAGAAAGGAGAAACCCTGCGGAATAACTCTTACCGACTCAAGCCTCATGCTGCCGATAAAATCGGTGAGCGGAGTGATAGGACTGGGACAAAAAGTCCGCAAGCTTGAATACACCTGCGGACTTTGTAATTATGAGAAATGCTATAAACGGCGGAAGAAAAATCAATGACCGTTGAAGAACAGATAAAGACCTACCATCACAACAGACAGTAACACCCATCCAATGATAACACCCTTGGATGGTTTTTCATTTATAACAGCCATCGGCTGACGCTCTTCTCCCGTCTTGTCAAGCATACTTACAACAACCATTGACACTATGATGACTACGAAAATGTAGAAAGACAGCATCATGAAGTGGATGTACTCAGCGGCATCTGGTATCACCCAGAGGTAGAGAATACCTACACCTATACTGAAAATGGTGCCAAGGGTGAGGGTCATATTTGCCGCCTTGGTGGTGCAACGCTTCCAGAACACACCCATGACAAACACCGCTGCCATCGGAGGTGCTATGAAACTGAGCACCGACTGGAAAACGTTGAAGAGGTTCATGCCCTTTATATTGTCAACGGCTATGGTGATAATGATAGACACAAGAGCACCGACAACCGTCACAATCTGCCCCATACGGACTATCTCTTTCTGGCTGGCTGAAGGACGAATGTTCTTCACATAGATGTCCATCGTGAACACTGTGCTAAGCGCATTGAGTGCAGAACCGATGGTACTGATAAGCGCTGCGGTGAGAACTGCCATCACAAGACCAACCATTCCGACAGGGAACAGACTTGCAACAAGCGTCATATAGGCATTGTCGGGATGTATCTCAGCACCGCCGAAGAAGCCCGTCTGGCACAAGGCGAAGCACACAATACCGGGTATTATGTAAATGGCAACGTCGAGAATCTTAAGCCAACCGGTGAAGTTTGCACCCTTCTGACCCTCATTAAGGTCCTTGGCTGCAAGCACAGGCTGCACCATCGACTGGTCGGTACACCAGAACCAGAGACCCGAAATAGGATAACCCAGCAGGATAGGAAGCCAAGGGAAGTCCTTGTCAGAGTTGGGTTGGAAGAGGTTCCAGTAGTTACTTGGAACCACATCAGGATTGGCAAGCACACCTATTCCGCCAAAGAATGAGCCGTCGCCAAGCGTACATATACCTACGATAGTCAGCGTAGCAGACACGAATATCAGCAATACCATCTGGTAAACATTGGTATATGCCACTGCCTTCAGACCTCCGAGGATGGTAAAGAAGGCTGATATGGCAAGCAGAATGAGCGCTGACAGCCACATAGGTATGCCGAAAACCTGACGTATAAGGATACCTCCTGCAAACAATGTGAGGGCAAGCCACGATATCAATATGGTAACAATTGTGTACCATGCAAGCATGTTTCGGGTTGACTGTCCAAACCTTTTACCCATGAACTCAGGCAAAGTCATAATCTTCTCGCCCAGATAACGGGGTGCGAAGACAAACGCAAGAAGGCCTATAAAGATAAAAGCATACCAGGCAAAGTTGCCTGAAACGACACCGGTTGCAAAGCCGGCGCTCGCTGAGGCGATAAGCATTGAAGGGCCGACGTTGGTTCCCCACATGGAGAATCCTATGTGATGCCAGCGCAATGAATTGTTGGCAAGAAACTTACTGTCGCCCTTTTTGCTCTTACTACTTGCCCAAAGGCCTATCAATATGAGTATAACGAAATAACTGCCGAGTATGATCCAGTCGGGAAGTTGCAATGAAAGGTCGTTCATAGTATATAAAGACTTAATATGTTATACCTCTGTTCGTACTACTATTTACCAACAAGCTTCTTGGCAACAGCCACTGCTGAGTTTGCATTGTCACTGTAACCGTCGGCTCCTATCTCGTCGGCGAAGCTCTGACTGATAGGCGCTCCGCCCACCATAATCTTCACTTCACTGCGTATTCCGGCATTTTCTATGGCGTTGATAACCTCCTTCATGTATGTCATTGTTGTCGTAAGGAGGGCGCTCATACAAAGAATGTCGGCCTTGTTGGTCTTTATTGCCTCCACGAAAGACTCGCTTGAGACGTCGATTCCGATATTAACCACTTCGAAACCGCTGCCCTCCAGCATTGAGGCTACAAGGTTTTTACCGATATCATGGAGGTCTCCCTTGACGGTTCCGATGACAACTGTGCCGGCGCTTGTTGACTTATCGCCTGCCATAAGAGGCTTGAGCAGCTCGAGAGCGGCCTTCATTGCGCGTCCAGCCATGAGCAACTGAGGCACGAATGCCTTACCATCCTGGAAGCGTTGGCCCACCTCTGCCATGGCGCGTATCATCTGATTGTTGATGATGTCCTGAGGAGTTATGCCCTCGTCAATGGCTTTCTGTGTTGCCTCTGATGCCTTGTCGGCCTTTCCTTGTACTATAGCGTCGAAGATGTCGGCTGCTGCCTGGCTGCTGGCTGGTGCTGGTTTCTCCCCAGGTTTGCAGCACTCGCATTCTGTTTTGCCGCCTTCCGCCTTGCCTGTGGCTGCCGGATGGCTGCCGGCTGGTGCCTTGCTTTCATGTGCTTTGGCCTCCTGCACTACCACGGTGCCCGCCTTTTGTCCTGGGATGTGTGGCGAGAGCCATAGTCCTTCGGCAGGTTGCAGCAGTTGTGCTATCTTCTTTATGTGTGCGTCTGTTGTTCCGCAGCATCCTCCAACGATGTTAAGCAGGTGTGCGTCGAGCAGCGGCCATACCTCTGCCTGCAGTTTTTCAGGCGTCATGGTGTACTTGCCGTCCTTGTCGGGGAAGCCTGCATTAGGGTAGGCGCTTATCTTGTAAGGCAGTGACTCGCCAATGCCTGCGATGAAAGGAATGAGCTGGCGTATGTCGTGAGCACAGTTAACACCTACCGAGAAGATAGGAGCGTTGCCCAGTGATTTCACAAATTCCTCGACAGACTGTCCCAGCATGTTGCGGCCTTCGGCTGTTGTCACAGTGAAACTGAGCATCAGCGGCAGGCGCTTGCCTTTCTTCTGCATTGCACTGCATGCTGCCTCTACTGCTGCTTTGGCGTTGAGTGTGTCGAAGATTGTCTCTATGAGGATTGCGTCCACGCCTCCGTCGATGAGCGCTTCCATCTGTTCTGCGTATGCCCCGAGCAGTGTGTTGTAGCCGAATGAGCTGAATCCAGGCTGTGTTGTGTCTGACGCTATTGAGCATGTCTTGCTTGTTGGGCCTACGGAGCCAAGCACATAGCGAGGCTTTTGTGGGTTGTTGCGTGTGTATTCGTCGGCCACCTCGCGTGCGATACGGCATGCCTCAAGGTTTATCTCACGGCAAACATCACCCAACTGATAGTCGCTCATTGAGATTTTCTGCGCATTGAAGGTGTTGGTCTCTATCATATCAGCACCTGCCTCAAGATATTTGCGGTGTATCTCACGGATAACCTCAGGACGTGTGATGCACAAGAGGTCGTTGCTTCCCTTGAGATTGCATCCGTGGTTGGCAAAACGCTCGCCGCGGAAGTCTTCCTCCTGCAGGTTATACTGTTGTATCATGGTGCCCATGGCACCGTCTATCACGAGCACTCTCTGTGCCGAAAGGCTGTTGAGAGATGGTCTGCCGAGAGCATCTTTCTGCTCTGCCGGGGTGTTCTTTGTGTTAAACATGGTCTCTACCTTATTTATTATGTCTTCTATTTCATTGTCTATCTCACTCTTCTCAGAACCAGACGCATAAGCACCTGACTGTGAGCCGCTTGCGTTTGATGCCCCATCGGCTCCTGTTTGATGCCCTTTCGCAGTGCGTTTGATGCCCTTCTGGGCTGCGTTTGATGCCTCATCAGAATCCGACTTGCCTGGAACCACCTTTATGGTGTTGCTCTCCGCCGGTGCGGAAGGGCCATGCTCCTGATACTCCTCGACAATTCTCAGAGCCTGCTCCACCTCCTTCTCGCTGTGGAAATCCATCTCAAGATGCACTCCGTTGCCACCGATGTTGTCGAGAAGCGGCCTCAACTCGTCCAAGGTAACCCAGCAAGCCATGATGCTCTTGCCAGCATTCAGAATCTGCTTGTAGAGGTCATACCACTTAGGTGAGCCTCCCTGCGGCTCTCCTACGCCAGGAGTCCACTGTATGGCGTTAAGCTCCTCCACCTCAAGTATTGCCGGAAGATGATGCAACGCGCCCACACCGTCAAGATGATACAGCGTGTAGTCAATCTTCTGACATTGCTCACGGATGAACGGCTGGGCAAACCTGCGATAGTCGTCGGTATTTATCATCGTCGAGATGTCACACTGAACCTTAGCCATCTTGCCAGGAGCCCACGCCGAGAAGTAGCAGTAAGCCATCTCATCTCCTTCCCTGATGATGTCGTAAAGCTCGTCAAACACCTTGAAGTAGATATCGTTTATCTGCTGCATCTGCCGCTCAAGCACCTCCGGCTGCATAACAGTGTCGAGCAGAACCTTGTCGGTTCCCTTTATGGCTGCAAGCACATCAAGACCTTCCATGAGGTCGGGCATACCCACATAGTAGTGCCCCTTGGCCTTCTCCTTGCATGCCTTGAGCAGCGTCTTGTGCAGAAGCCAGTTGGGATTGTTCTCATCAAAGCGCAAATCATCGGTGTAATTAGGGTCGGGATGTATCCAGATGGTATCCTCACCACCCTCAAACACACCGCCGAGAATGGCTGCCAGCGAGCCAGGACCAAGCTGAGTGTTGGCAACTGGCAGCATATCAGCCTTCAAACAACTGTGAGCCACATACCAGTCAAGATAGTTTGCCCTCCACTCCGGGTCAAACCACTTCTGGTTAAGGTCCTTAGGAGCCTTCGGAGCAGCCACCTTGGCATGCGGCTTCACACCCTCCTGGAAGTGCTCCCACATGTTAACGACTATTCCCTTATGGTTCCACCAGTCAATATATCTCTTCTTTGTCTCTTCAAGATTAGATTTCCATGTTTTCATATAGACAGCATTTTAAATATACCTTCAAACTTATCATCAACACTCACATTAACAACCTTGCTCATATCCATGTCGTCCGTACACTCCGTTGGCTCCGGATAGACAGGTATTACCGCACCGTCACGCACATACACAGGCATCTCGTCAAGCGCAACATCAATGTTCTTAAGCCAGCGTCCGCCATCAATCAGCTCACCACTGAACAGATTTCGCCAGCTGCCTTCCGGCAAATAGACATCACGTCTGTTCTCACTGTTCATCACAGGAGCAACAATCATGTCGTCGCCAAAGTAATACTGGTCGTCAATATGCCAGCAAGTCTTGTCCTCCGGATGATGGAACACAAGAGCCTGAACCACCGTTGAGCCGCCCGTCGTAGCCTTCTCACTCTCCTTTAATATATAAGGTATAAGAGCATAGCGCAACTTCCACCACCTCTTCACCATATCAGCGATGGCAGGATAATGCCAAGGCTCCCTCTTGTTGGTGCCATGATAACGTATATGAGATGAGAAAACACCAAACTGTGTCCACCTTATATAAACGTCATCGTCCACCACCGAGTTCATGAAATTTGGCAAAGTGTGGAATCCCGGAACATCATGACTCCAGAAAGCGAAGCCCGACAAGCCGAAATGCAGGCCTCCCTTAAGCGACCCTGCCATACCATCCCATGAGCTGCAGGAGTCTCCTCCCCAGTGAAGCGGGTATCTCTGACAACCTGCCCAGGCTGCTCTTGCCCACACAATGCCGTCTCCCGTCACATCCTTTGTTATCTCATAAGCGGCCTTTTGATAAAGAAGCGCATACAGATTGTTCAGCAACTCAGGCTTCATTCCCATATACTTGGCATCCATATGGATATTTTCTCCGAAGTCAGTCTTGATACATGTCACTCCCATATCAAGCAAACGCTTCAGCAATCCCTTATACCAAAGAGTGGCTTCAGGGTTCGTAAAGTCAATGGTTCCTGCATAATCAAGGGCTGAGAAGTTAGAACCCTCAGACGCCTGACGCTTAGTCAGAGGCCCGATGTAGTTGTTCTCGCGTGCCTCTGTTATCTGTTCGGCATCCTCTGCCACATAAGGCAGCTGCCATAAGGACACATAATAACCCTTGTCTCTTAAGCCTTTTATAAACGCTTGGGGATCAGGGAAGCGCTCCTCGTTGAACTTCCACTCGCAGAGCCAGTCTGTTTTGAACCATCCTGTGTCAAGATGTATCACGTCACAAGGATAATGTTCGGCTCTCATCCGGTTGCAGATGTCATTCACTTCATCAGCGCTGAAGTATGTCATTCTGCTCATCCACACTCCGAAACTCCACAAAGGAGGCATTGAAGGATAACCGGTGAGGTCTCTGTAACCCCTTATTATCTCCTCAAAAGAGTCTCCTCCGATAAGGAATGTGTCAATCAACGCCTGGTCGCTGAGGAACTGTACCGATCTTGTTGATTGTCCAGCGAGAGACAATTTGGCATGAGCGCAAGTGTGATAGAACGTTCCATACATGCGGCTTGACACAAAGAAAGGTATGTTCTTATATGTTCTGCGGTTGTTTACGCCCTGTCCGTCTTGGTTTTTGAGGAAGAATGTCTGTCCGCTCAGGTCCATTTTGGCAAATCTCTCACCAGTACCCGCGAAGCATTCGTCGGCCTTACATTCGAAGGAAAGTGTCGCCCTGTCCTTTGTCTCACCGCTTTTGCAGTAGGCAAGAGGCAGCGCATCGTATCTCGGAGGTGAGAAGTGGTCGTATGCCGCGAGCCTTATCTCACGCTGTCCGTCGGGGAAGAGGCGTATGTCAAGAGTCTCCTGAGGGTCTGGCTGCAGGTCACTCCATCTGTCAAGTGTCGGTTCCTGCATGTTTATTAATGCCCTTTTCTCTCCTGTTTGGGTAGATATTGTCCATTGGTTGTCGGCGAACGACACAGTGAGTGGAGTCTTTTTCACTCTTGCGCTGTACTGCAACATCTCCGACTCGTCGATCATCTGCTCCTCGCCGAATCCCATAAACAGTCTCAATATCTTAGGTTCGTAGCATCTGATGACCAGTTTGTGCACCTCTCTTGGTGCTGAGTTATCTGCTGCCATGTCGCTGTCCAGCATCTGTTTTTGGAACGGAACGGTTACTATTATGTCGCCATCCCTCTCGCAAACATCCGTTGGTTTGCAAGCTTTCCATAATGACTCGTTCTTCTTCAGGTCCAAGTCAAAGTCCATGAAGTCGAACAAATGATAATTAGTAGGTTTCATATTTCTTTCTATTTTATTTCTCTATATGTTGCGTTTTGTTTCGGTCCGTTTTTCCTTATCAGCATGTTTGGTCCCGGTTTGTTATATCCGAAGTCGGCGTTCGGGCATTGGTTTCCTTCCACTGTGAATCCGTCTGTCGCCTCATCAAAGTAGATGTAGAACGCCCTGTTGTTCGTAGCGTAGGGCGCATCAATAAGATTCTCTATGCGGTTGCCCGTTATTATTGATCCGGGTTGGTTCGACAGGGTGTATATTCCGCCTGCGTCATAAAGCTGTTTGGCGAAGTGATGCACGTAGTTTGATGTTATTCTGTTGTTCTTCATGCCACTTTCCAGGGCCGTCCAGCCCCATCCCACGCATATGCCTGAGTAGTTTACGTCGCACACTTCATTATTGTCTATGGTTGTGTTGCTTACATATCCTGCCGCGATACCTACACAACCCCAGTCCTCATTGGTAGCATCTGTTATGCGGTTGTTGCTTATCTTGATGTCGGTGCAGATGTCTTGCGCCACCGCCGGAGTGTAAGGCACGTGTGTTTCGAATCCCTTGTCGGGGAATGTTCCTATCTGTATGGCTGTGCCTCCTATGTCATTGAAGTGGCATCTGTCAACAACCGACTTGCTTACGGCCTTGATATAATCGACGCCTGTTGCTCCCATGTTCTCGAATGAGCATCCGTAGAAGTTTATTCCGCTTGCGAAGTTCACCGTTATGGCAGCCTCCGGCCGTGCTATCCATGCCTGATTCTCCAGCTCAGCTTTCTCGGGCAGTCCCGGTATTGGCAGTTTGTAGGCGTCGATAAGGCGGAAACCGCCTTGCAATGTCACATGACCTTCAGCCGACGGACGTGTCCATGCCGCGTGTGCGAATGTCAGTCCGCTGAAGGATATGTTGCTTACAGGCCTTTCTCTTGACCCTTCCACTGTGAGCAATGTCTCCAGCAGCGGTATGTTTATCTCTTTTTCGTTAGGGTTCTCGCCCTCTTGCGGATAGTAGTAGATGCGTCCCGACGGATAG
>JAFQGS010000135.1 GCA_017415455.1 Prevotella sp. | reverse complement strand
GTTCACAGCCACCAGCGATGAGGCACGCGCTAAGAATCAGGAGGCAAAGGCACGTGGCGTTATCAAGAAGTATCAGGGTTTGTCTTTCTGGACTCCTAACATTAACATCTTCCGCGACCCACGCTGGGGACGTGGTCAGGAGACATACGGCGAGGACCCATATCTCACAACAAAGATGGGACTTGCTGTTGTGCGTGGCCTTGAAGGTCCTAAAGGTTCTAAATACCGTAAGCTTCTTTCATGCGCAAAGCATTATGCGGTTCATAGCGGACCAGAATGGAACCGCCACTCTTTCAACATGACAGACCTGCCTGAGAGAGACCTTTGGGAGACATATATGCCTGCTTTCAAGGCACTTGTCCAGGAAGGAGATGTCGCTGAGGTGATGTGCGCTTACCAGCGAAACGACGGTGACCCATGTTGTGGCAACACACGCTATGAGCAACAGATACTGCGCGACGAATGGGGCTTCAAAGGACTTATTGTAAGCGATTGTGGAGCAGTGAGCGATTTCTGGCAGAAGGGCAAGCACGAGGTTTCCAAAGACGCTGCGTCTGCATCTGCACGCGCCGTGCTATCTGGTACAGACGTTGAATGTGGAAGAAACTACAACGACCTGCCTGAGGCCGTGAGACGTGGTGAGATAAAGGAGAGCGACATCGATGTAAGTGTCCGCCGCCTGCTCATCTCACGCTTTATCGTTGGTGACATGACACCTGACGAGCTTGTTGAATGGACAAAGATACCTTCAAGCGTCATAGCAAGTCAGAAGCATAAGGACATTGCATACAAGATTGCACAGCAGGGAACAGTATTGCTTCAGAACAGCAATAACATCCTTCCGCTGGGCAAAGACCAGGGCAATGATATCGTTGTGATGGGCGCTAACGCCAACGACTCTGTGATGATGTGGGGTAACTACTGCGGTTTCCCAACAAAGACAGTGACCATCCTGGAGGGTATCCGCAACAAGGTGGGTAATGTTAAATATGTTCCAGGCTGCGGTCTTACCAACAAGGAGGTGCTCTACAGCAAGTTTGCAGGCTTTGTAAGTCCTGACGGAAAGAAAGGAATGCGCGCCACTTACTGGAACAACGTGAAAAAGGAAGGCACACCTGTAACAACGTTGTATATCACAGAGCCTATGAATCTGAGCAACGGTGGTGCCACTGTTTATGCTCCTGGCGTTGAGCTTGAGCATTTCTCTGCTCTCTACGAAGGTTCTTATACTCCTGAGAAGGATGAGACTCTCACTATAAAGATAAGTTGTGACGACCGCGGAATCATAACACTCAACGGCGACACTATCATCAACGTCAAGAAGAAGAGCGACAAACTGGGTATCGGAAGTAAAGAGCTGAAGCTTAAGGCAGGTGTGAGATACGACATCGTTGTTGACTATATCCAGGATGATGACATGGCAACACTGCAGTTTGACTTTGGCAAGATGGCAGAGCCTACAGACGAAGAGATTCTCGCACAGGTGGGCAATGCAAGCACCATCATCTATGTAGGTGGTATATCTCCACGTCTTGAGGGCGAGGAGATGAAGGTGAACGCTCCTGGTTTCAAGGGTGGCGACCGCACATCAATAGAACTTCCACAGGCTCAGCGCGACATGATTGCCATGCTGAAGAAAGCCGGCAAGAAGGTAATCTTCATCAACTGCTCAGGCAGCGCAATGGCTATGGAGCCAGAGACAGCCAACTGTGAGGCAATAGTTCAGGCATGGTATGGTGGCGAAAGAGGCGGCGAGGCTGTTGCAGACATCCTCTTTGGCGACTACAACCCATCCGGAAAACTTCCTATCACTTTCTATAGGAGCGACAAAGATCTTCCTGACTATGAGGACTACAAGATGACAAACCGCACCTATCGTTACTTCCAGGGCGAGCCATTGTTCTGCTTTGGTCATGGTCTTAGCTACACAACGTTCGAGTTCGGCAAGCCAAAGTACGACAAGAAGAACGGCAAGCTGATTGTGAATGTCAAGAACAGCGGCAACAAAGACGGCGAGGAAGTGGTTCAGGTTTATATCAAGAAGTGTGACGACGCTGAAGGACCATCAAAGACTCTTCGTGCTTACAAGCGCGTTTCGCTCAAGGCTGGCGAGTCAAAGAATGTGGAGATAGACCTTCCACGTGACAGTTTTGAGTGGTGGGACAAGGCAAGTAACACAATGTGTGTTAAGCCAGGCAAGTTTGATGTGATGGTTGGCAACTCAAGCGCAAGCAGCAATTTGAAGTCAATCACAGTAAAAGTGAAATAAAACCAAGACACTGTGCACTGCTGACACAGCACACATTTTGAAATAGTAATAAAGAAAGGTTCCGGAGATGTCACTTCATTTCCGGAACTTTTCTTTTTTGTATCCATCAAGCCAAGAGGAGACTTATAATCCGATTCACAACAACCTGCTTTCCATTCAGATATTAATCAAGGCGCAATCAGGCATGAATGGAGGCTTAATTCGGCATGAATCAAGACGCTATTCGGCATGAATCAAGGCTCCATTCGGCACGAATCAGAAATCAGACCATCCTGCTGCGCCCAAAGGCTGGTGCTCTCTCAATATTGTCTGCGTCACACAGCAGTTTCTCCGACGACACGACGATGACCTTAGCCGTTGCCGAGTGGTTGATGCTTTCTGCAATAAAAAGACATATTAACTAATACCAACCACCCAAAACAATAAATATTCCACCTGTCATATTAATATAAGACATAATTTTGCGGAGAGAAAATACATAATCGATGACAAAACAAATTACAATCATGAATAAAATAAGACTTTTCATCACATTGTTTGCCTGTACCGCCATAACAGCCGCAAACGCTCAGACATATCCATACAAGGACACGTCGCTGAGTTTCCATGAGAGAGCCAAAGACCTTGTGTCACGAATGACTCTTGAGGAGAAAATAAACCAGGTTGGACATCAGACGCTGGCAATATCACGACTGGGTGTCAGTGGGTACAACTACTGGAACGAGGCGCTTCATGGCGTTGCCCGCTCCGGCATAGCCACTTCGTTCCCGTCGTCACGCGCAATGTCAAGCACGTGGAACCTTGACCTTATATATAAATGTGCCGAGGCTACAGCCAACGAGGCGCGCTGGTATAACAAGAGCAAGGGCAAGGGACTTGTATATTGGTGCCCTACAATCAACATGAGCCGCGACCCTCGCTGGGGAAGAGATGAGGAGAACTACGGCGAGGACCCGTTCCTCACAGGCAAGATTGCCGTTGAGTTCGTAAAGGGCATGCAGGGCAACGACCCTAAATACTATAAGACCATAGCTACTGCGAAGCACTTTGCAGCCAACAACTTTGAGGGAGGACGCCACAGCACATCATCAAACATGGACTACCGCAACCTCCGCGAATATTATCTTCCTGCCTTTGAGATGGCTGTCAAGGAAGGAAACGTACGCTCTATCATGAGTGCATACAACAGTCTGAACGGCATTCCATGC
>JAFQGS010000134.1 GCA_017415455.1 Prevotella sp. | reverse complement strand
TGGAGAAGGTCCCAAGGGTTGGGCTGTTCGACCATTAAAGTGGCACGCGAGCTGGTTTCAGAAATTCGTGAGACAGTTCGTTCTCTATCTATCGTGGGCGTTGGAGTTTTGAGTGGTGCTGACACTAGTACGAGAGGACCGTGTTGGACAGACCTCCGGTTTGCCGGTTGTGCCGCCAGGCGCACCGCCGGGTATCCGCGTCTGGAACGGATAAGCGCTGAAAGCATCTAAGTGCGAAGCCATCCGCGAGATTAGAACTCCTCATCAGGGTCGTCGTAGACTACGACGTTGATAGGGCGCAGGTGTAAAGACGGCGACGTCAAAGCCGAGCGCTACTAATTGCCCGAAATCTTTGGCCGTTGTTCGTGCGTCATCCGCATGTGCCTCCTCTCCTTGATGGTTAGGGATGTGCAGGTCTCATGTATCTGTTGTTTTGCTTGTGTGCGATAGTCACCGTTATTTTTGGTGGTTATAGCGGCGGGGTTCCACCTCTTCCCATTCCGAACAGAGAAGTTAAGCCCGCTTGCGCCGATGGTACTGCAATGCAATGCGGGAGAGTAGGTAGCCGCCTTTTTTCTTCAGGAGTCCTCAGGCAACGATGCCCGGGGACTCCTTTTTTGTCGCTGTTGCGGGTGTTCTGTCGCCTGTCACCCTTGGCCAGGACCCTTTGTTTCTTCTTCTTTCTCGTTCTCTTTCTCTCTATTCTTCATTCTTTATTCTTCATTCTTCATTCCTCATTCTTCATCCTTCATTCTTCATTCTTCATCCTTCATTCTTCATTCCTCATTCTTTATCCTTCATCCTTCATTCTTCATCCTTCATTCTTCATTCTCCATTCTTCATTCTTTATTCTTCATCCCCATATTCTAAAGACATGATGATTCATCCGTATTTCTTTATATTTTGCTGGTGAGTAATTTTAAATTGAAGTATTTAATTTTATTAAATAATATGTGTTTTTTGTTTATTATTAGTTGAATCTGCCAATTTGGCATTATCTTTGTATAATATATAATGTCAGACGATAGAGAATGATATGGATTTTATTAATTAATATTTATAATTATGTCAGGACTTTTAATTTTAGTAGTAGTTGTTGCTATTGTGGTTGTTTGGGCAGTAAGTCTTTATAACAATCTTGTGAAACTGAGAAACAACAGAGAGAATGCGTTTGCGAATATTGATGTGCAGTTGAAGCAGCGTCATGACCTTATTCCTCAGTTGGTAGCAACGGTAAAGGGTTATGCTGAGCATGAGAAGGAAGTGCTGCAGCGTGTTACAGAGGCGAGAACCGCAGCAATGGGTGCTGGTACTATTAATGAGAAGGTACAGGCTGAGAATATGCTGAGCAGTGCACTTGCAGGTTTGAAGATTTCTCTGGAGGCTTATCCGGATTTGAAGGCTAATCAGAATTTCCTGCAGTTGCAGAATGAGATTTCAGATGTAGAGAACAAGCTTGCCTCAGTGCGTCGTTTCTTCAATTCTGCTACACGTGAGCTGAACAATGCCGTTGAGACATTCCCATCAAATCTCTTTGCAAAGATGTTTGGTTTCAATAAGGAACCGATGTTTGAGATTCCACAGGAGCAGCGTGCTGTGATGGATAAGGCTCCAGAGATAAAATTCTAATAGCGATGAGATATGTAGGAATGCAAAGTCAGATAAGCCGCAACAACAGAAACAGTATGTTGTTGCTGCTTATGTTCCCGTTGATTATACTGGGAATGGTGTGGGTGTTCCTTGCTTTGCTGAATTACTTTGACAGTGCTAGTGCTATGTATGATGAGTATGGTAATGTGATACAGATACATACTCTTAATACAGATGTTGTAAATGACTATTTTCTTTCTGCGCTCCCCTGGGTGGTTGGCGGTGTAGGTATATGGTTTCTGATTGCTTACTTTGGTAATGCTGCCATGGTGAAGGCTGCCACAGGCGCACGTTCGTTAGAGCGAAGAGAGAACCCGCGTGTATATAATATTGTGGAGAATCTCTGCATGGCATGCAATATGGATATGCCGATGATAAATGTCATTGACGACCCTCAGCTGAATGCTTTCGCAAGTGGAATAGACAATAAAAGCTATACCGTTACTGTTACTACAGGTCTGCTGAATATTCTTAATGACGAGGAGCTTAAGGGCGTCATAGCACACGAGCTGACGCATATCCGCAATCGTGACACCCGTCTGCTTATCACGAGTATTGTTTTTGTGGGCATCGTGTCCACCATTATGAGTATTGTCGTTAGGATGATATACAATATGATGCTCTTTGGTGGTGGCAGCCGTCGTGATAACGAGAAAGGCAACGGCATGGGTATGATACTCGTGCTTATTATAGGTGCTATATGCTGTGCTATAGCATACGTATTCGTGTTGGTGACTCGTTTTGCCATATCACGCAAGCGAGAGTATATGGCAGACGCCGGTGGGGCAGAGCTTTGCGGTAATCCATTGGCTTTGGCATCCGCTTTGCGTAAGATCTCCGGCGATCCCGGACTGGGACATGTCGATCGTGATGATATAGCTCAGCTGTTCATTGTTCATCCTCAAGGTTTTGCCTCAGGGATGATGGGCTTCCTCAGCTCGCTTTTCAGTACCCATCCGGACACAAGAAAGAGGATCGAGATATTGGAACAGTTCTAATATTATTAGCAGATAGAGAAACTGGAGCCTCTGGTCGGATTAGACTGGGGCTTCAGATTTTTTATAGACTTTCAGATAAAAAGACGCAAAAAGCAGACACGTCATCTTGAAGGTTTTACAGAGGCAGGACCTCGTTCCTCACCGTGCGTCCTCGCATCGTCGGCTCTGCCGGTGGCGAGATATAGACGCAAGGTAACTGCGACCGTAGTGTCGCATGGAGAGTGATGTCGCTAAATGAAAAAGCCAGTCGCTGTGACTGGCTTTGTAGTTGCGGAGGCAGGACCTCGTTCTTCACCGCGCGTCCTCGCATCGTCGGCTCTGCCGGTGGCGAGATATAGACGCAAGGTAACTGCGACCGTAGTGTCGCATGGAGAG
>JAFQGS010000133.1 GCA_017415455.1 Prevotella sp. | reverse complement strand
GACCTTGCAATCTTCTCACTTGGCCTCAAGACCACTGGTGCCGCCACTGTAAAGGACTTCTCAGTAGCGGACAATATTCAGGGAGTAAGACTCAGGGCCAGAGCAACTGGAAAGTTCTCGACAGCAAACTTGAATTTAGCCGCACAGTACAAGCAGCAAGTTACATACTCATTACCAGAGGACGCAGAACAAGAGACAGGGCAAAATTAAACTAATTGAAAATCAGCCATTTACTAAAAAAAAGAGGGAGCAAGCCGCTCCCTCTTTTGCGTGAAATATGAATTATGAATTTTGAATTATGACGGCGAAGGTAAGGAATAAAAAAACAACGAATTAGACGAAATTCACGATTTTTTTCTTACAACATAGTTTAATTATTCACTTCGTTCATCAACACGTCGTTAAATTCGTTTAATTAGTTGTTGTTTTTTATGACCACAATATAATACATATATTGAAGAAAAATTCGTTTAATTATTCGCTTCGCTCATCAACACGTCGTTAAATTAGTTGTATAAAAAAACGTTGCTGAAATAGCTTGACACGCATACGTCCTCTATCTTCCTCTATCTCCTTCTAAAGACTTGTCACTTAAAAAAAATATACTATCTTTGCAAAAATTACACCTTATTATATATATATATGGAAATCAAACAATACATAAAAGAGAACGAGGAAAGATTTTTGGAAGAGCTGTTCAGTCTCATACGCATACCGAGCATATCCAGTAAGAGTGAGCACAAGGAGGACATGACACGATGTGCCGAGAGATGGAAGGAACTGTTGCTGGCTGCTGGAGCAGAGAAGGCAGAGGTGATGCCAACTGATGGCAACCCTATTGTATATGCAGAGAGGCATGTCAGCGATGATGCCAAGACTGTTCTCATCTACTCCCACTATGACGTAATGCCTGCAGAGCCACTGGAGCTGTGGAAGACCAACCCCTTTGAGCCAGAGATACGTGACGGCAGGATATGGGCACGAGGAGCAGATGACGACAAGGGCCAGGCAATGATTCAGGTGAAGGCTTTTGAATACCTTGTCAGAGAGAACCTGCTGACGCACAACGTGAAGTTTATTTTTGAGGGCGAGGAAGAGATTGGCTCTCCAAGTCTGTGCAGCTTCATCAGCCAAAACAAGGAGCTGCTGAAGGCTGACGTAATACTTGTTAGTGACACATCGATGCTGGGAGCAGAGCTGCCATCACTCACCACAGGACTGAGAGGACTGGCTTACTGGGAGGTGGAGGTGACAGGACCGAACAGAGACCTGCACTCAGGACACTTCGGAGGTGCTGTGGCCAACCCCATCAATGTGCTGTGTGAGCTGATGGCACAGATGATTGATGAGAATGGCAGGATAACAATACCACACTTCTATGACGACGTGGAGGATGTGCCACAGAGTGAGAGGGAGATGATTGCACAGATACCTTTCGACGAGGAGGCTTACAAGAAGGCCATAGGTGTGAGGATGCTGAGAGGAGAGAAGGGATACAGCACGTTAGAAAGAAACAGCTGCCGACCATCATTCGACATCTGTGGGATATGGGGTGGATACACTGGTGAGGGTGCGAAGACTGTGCTGCCCTCAAAGGCCTATGCCAAGGTGTCAACCCGACTTGTTGCCAACCAGCAGCATGAGAAGATATCAGAGCTCTTCGTGAGATATATCAATGACATAGCCCCCGACTATGTGGATGTGAAGGTGACACCAATGCACGGCGGAGAGGGATATGTGTGTCCTATCACCATGCCAGCATACAAGGCGGCGGAGAAAGGTTTTGAGAAAGCCTTCGGAAAGAAGCCACTGGCCGTGAGAAGAGGTGGCAGCATACCTATAATCAGTGACTTTGAGAGAATACTGGGAGTGAAGACTGTACTAATGGGCTTTGGTCTGGAGAGTGACGCCATTCACTCGCCAAATGAGAACTTCCGCCTTGACATCCTCAGGAAAGGCATTGAGGCTGTCGTGGAGTTTCACAGAGAGTATAAATAAGGCCTATAAGCCCTATGAGACCTATAAGCCCCATGAAGCCTGACCCATGAGCCCTATAAAAAACAACAAAAAAAAACATAATTAATCATGAGAAGAAAACTAACCCTTGCCATGTTAGCAATGATGAGCATGGCATGCCTTGCCCAGAAAACAGTGAGCATTAGCGTGGAGAACAAGGCAAAGACAGACAGGATGAAAGCACCTGTTGTCATACAACTGGAGAAATACGGAATGAACGTGAGGAAGGCTGTTGTGACACTCGACGGCAAGGAGATACCCTGCCAGCTTGATGACATCAACGGCGACAAGAGGATGGATGAGCTGTGCTTCCTTGCCGACATGGAGAGAAAGAGCAAGAAAGTGTTCAGCATCACACTTTGCGAGGAGGGAGAGCAGAAGGAGTACACTCCTGAGGTGTATGTGGAGATGCTGCTGACAAACAGAAAGGTGAAGTCGACCAACAAGCAGGACCTCTACATCTCTGAGCTGAAGGTGGACAGAGGAGTGAACCCCTACTGGATGCTGCATCATCACGGGGCAGCCTTTGAAAACAGCATGGTGGGCTACAGAATTTATTTTGACCACCGTCAGACCATTGACATCTATGGCAAGTACAAGGAGGGACTGGAGCTGAGAGACACACAGTTCTACCCAGATGAGCAACAGAAAGCCGCTGGATATGGTGATGATGTGCTGTGGGTAGGCCAGACATTCGGACTGGGAGCCCTGAGAGGATGGAACGGCAAGGAGCCTACCATGGTGAGTGACGTGGAGCACAGAAGCCAGCGCATTGTGGCAAGAGGCCCACTGAGAACCATCGTCGAGGTGAAGGATGAGGGCTGGAAGCCACAGGAAGGCAATGAGCCGATAGACATGACAATGCTGTACACCCTGTATGCAGGTCAGAGAGACTGTGACGTGGATGTTACATTCAGCAAGAAAGCTGACGGATACCTCTTCTCCACTGGCATCATCAACGTGAAGAACTCAACAGAATACTCTGACAAGCAGGGTCTGAGAGGATGCTGGGGCAAGGACTGGCCAGTATCTGCCAAGGACAGTGTGGGTCACAAGCGTGAGACTGTGGGACTGGGTATATACATACCAGCCAAATATGTCAAGAGTGAGGAAGTGGCAAACAAGGACAACTACGGATATGTTCTAAGCACTCCTACAGACAAGCTCAGCTATAAGATAACATTCGGCTCAGACAACGAGCAGTTTGGATATCACAATGCCGAGGACTGGTACACATACCTGCAGCAGTGGAAGAAGGAAATTGAACAGCCGCTGATTATAAAGGAGCTCTGAGAGGGCTGACATACTGCCTGACACAGGCGACAGGAGATACAACAAAGAACACAAAAGTGGGGAAACAGCAACTGCCATCTCCCCACTTTTTCTGTTTGTATCACCCTTTGTTTTCTATTTCTTATTATTCTTCTTTGACTTTTGCTTCATCAGCTTCTTGAAGGCCTCACGGTGAAACCTGTCCTCTGCCTTTATGACATCATACACCTTCTTGGCTGGCAGAATCTTGAAGAACTTGTTGTGATACTGCTGCTGCACCTCCTTTATCTGAATCTCCAGCTCACAATGTCTGCGTATAACTTTCTTGTACTCAGCATCAGAGGCAGGCTTAACCCTCCTGTTCTTCTTCAGCTCGTTGAACAGCACACGCTGCTTCTGCTGCATCTCATTGTAAACAGGGAAGAACTTCGCAGCCTCAGCCTGGGTAAGGCAAGCCTTGTTTGTTATATACTTTACAAGCTCAGCCTTATATCTTTTGTAGTCAAACTTATTATTCGCTCCGACACAAAGTGCCATGTGAAGCAATAATATGAGCAACGCCAGTTTTTTCATATTGTATGTTATTAATAATCGGTATCTATATAGGTGTAAAAATCATGCTTGTCAAGCATGGCATAGTCTGCCACCTGGTCAACCATGCTCTCATTGTTGTCAGCTGCACTGTCTGTCATCACCAGCTCACTGCCTGAGAAGTTATTCCGCACATACATCCATGCCCCAAAAAGAAGCCCGCAGACACATGCTGCACATATGGCAGGATAAAGAAAGACACTTCTCCTGTGCTTATGTGTCACCACTGTGCTGGCAGTGTCAGGCAGAGAAGACATCACACTTGCCGTGAGACCTTCAAAGTATCCTTCGGGCACCTTGAAAGAGTCTTTTCCAAAATTATGCTCAAGCCAGTTTCTTTCCATTTTGTCTTAATTTATATATTTGACGTATATTCATTCAGAAGGTTTAATCTGCATGAAAAATTATTCTGATTCTTTTAAAAATTCCGTTATCTTCCTCACTGCAATATGATAGGATGCCTTTAGTGCTCCTTCGGATGTTTGAAGATATTCACTCATCTCCGAGTATCTCATATTATCGAAATAACGAAGACAGAACACTGTACGCTGCACATCAGGTAGCATGGCAACAGCCTGACGAAGCAAAGCCTCAGCCCTGTCTCCATCAAAAAGGTCATCTGCCATGAGTCTGTCGGCAACAGAGTCGCTGTCATCTGTCATACTGTTATTCTTCCTCTTACGTATGAAGTCAAGCGACTCATTAACTGCTATGCTGAAAAGCCATGTGGTAAGGCGTGACTTGTCACGAAGAGTATCAATATTCTTCCATGCCTTTAAAAATGTGTTCTGCAGCACATCATTGGCATCATCATGCCACAGAACCATCTGACGAATCTTCCAGTAGAGACATTCGCCGTAGTTGCTAACAATAAGTTCAAAGGCTTTCTCCTTCGTTGAGGAATCAGCAAGAAGATCTATGATACGCTTTTCTGCCATCCTTATATCATTTTACATAAGGAGCCAGCTTGCCAGCCAGATGCTTGTCATAGCCGTAGATATCTTCATACTCAACAATATAATTGTCGTTTGAGGCGTAATAAACCGTATAATAGGAGATAAACAATGGTATTTCCTTGTCCAGATATACGGCTTTCTTCATCTTAGACTTGTCTATAGGCTTGTAATCCTTTGCTGTCTTGTCTAACTGCACTGTCATGGAATAGTGTATCTTGTCCATCAGCTCCTGGTCTTTCTTCTCCAGAAGGAAGACTGCCAGGTCGTAAGGTTTCTGCACACGCACACAACCATGGCTCACAGCCCTGTTCTTATACTGGAATATCCATGGCGAGGAGGTGTCGTGAAGGAAGACAGAGAAACTGTTCTCAAACCTGAAGATGATTCTTCCGAGCGAGTTCTTCGGACCAGACTCCTGCACAATATACTGTTCTCCATTAAGTATCTTCTCAAGTGACGACTGCTCAGGAGGAAGCTTGCCCAGCTTCTTGTCATGAATAAACATGTTATTGCGATGCATATAGGAGTAGCTGTATGCTATTCCCTTGGCAATGCTCTTCGGAACAATCCACTGAGGGTTGAGCTCCATACGCTTTATCTTGCTTGACAGCAGAGGTGTCTTCTGCTTCACTGTTCCACATCCTATACGCATGGTGAGAACACTGTCAGCATCAACAGCCCTTAGTCCGAAAGATGGTATGTTCACCTCTATGTACTTCTTGCAGTCATCAATATGGGTGCTAAGCCTCCATCTGCAACGCTCCATATTACACAACACTCTCTTGCGCTGCTGAGGAGTGAGCTCTTCGTTGGCAAGCCTCTGTTTAAGCAATGTGTACAAAGGCTGCTGAGGAGAGAGTCCTGCCACATAGCCCACGATACTGTCTGGTGAGAGCATCTGCACAGACTTGCTGTAGAAGATACTGTCTGGACGTAGCACAGGCATGTCACACAAACGGCTCATCTTCTTCTTCACAGAGTCCACATATACAGTATCTATGCGGTTGAAGATGTCGTTGGGACTGACAAAGCCATAATGCAGTGATGTTATATATCTGAAATAACTAAGACTGAGATTATATTCCAACCTGGCAAAAATATTGCTCAAAGCAGTACCGTCACAACTGAGAGAACGCACTCTGGCTATATCAGCACGTATGTCATCTGCCCTGAACAGACTTCCTCTGAAGCCATGCTCCTCTGCATTATCCAGCATCACAAGGACACTGTCTGCAGCGGCACTCACATCTCCACCATGTATCCACAGACAGGGATTGCCCTCTGAGTAGTAGTTTCTGACATACTTGTCGGATGCTGTCAGAATCTTCGTTGCCTTATCAAGACTGTCTATCGTTGCCCGTATACCCTGCCTGTCAAGCTTAAGAGAGTCCTCACTCATCCTCGTGAAATAATCCGATGACATATTGGCATAAGGATTGGAGTCCTTGTAACACGAGGTTAGAAGAACCGACAACACAAGAAGAACTATAGGAAATGAAACTCTGCCCAATGCTTGTTAGATATAAGAAGGTTATTATTTAACAGAAATCTTTCTAACAACCTTACCAACCTTAACAATATAGCAACCTTTTGGAAGATTGAGGTCATAACGACGGTCTGAGCCATCTACTTTTATGCTCATAACCCTGACACCTGCAACATTATAGACATACAGCATCTGCCCGTTTGCACCAGAAACTCGCAAGGTGGAGTTATCAACTGAGATTACAACTGGCTGAAAGTCTGTCTCTATAATCTCAACAGCCGTAGCAGCATCTGCCTGAACAGGCAAACCTAAGAAAAGAACTGATGCAAATATTGATATTAAAAACTTTCTTGCCATATATACACAATTTTCTTCCGCAAAGATAGTTATTCTTATTTAAACATCCAAATTTAATATGTGTTTTTTATCATTTTTGACTATATATATGCCTATTGCATAACATTAAGGCATACTGCAGATGTGTTTCTGACAGGAGACACAGGCTGTTTACACGTTGAAAACCATCATCTCGTCAGCAAGATATGTGTCTGGAAACACCTCTCTGGCTTCCTTAAGAAACATACTCTCATCCTGATATCTTGCGGAATAATGACCTATTATCAGCTTTCCCACACCTGCATCTCGTGCAGTCATAGCTGCTTCTGAGGCCGTGGAGTGATGGTATTTGGCTGCAAGCTTGTCATTGTCATCACAGTATGTCGCCTCATGATAAAGCACATCCACACCCTTAAGCTTTTTCCAGAGGCCTGGCATATACCTTGTGTCAGAGCAGTAGGCATAGGAGCGTGGAGCATCTGCAGGCTGTGTCAGTCTGCTGTTTGGTATCACATTGCCCTCAGGGTCTGTCCAGTCAGCACCTGCCTTGATATTGTTGCGATAACACAACGGGATGCCGTAGAAGTCCATCATGTCTCTTCTCAGATGCGGCAAGGTGGGCTTCTCCTTGATAAGGAAGCCGCAACAGTCAACCCTGTGGTCCAAAGGAATTGTGCTCACCTCCACCCCACTGTCCTCATATATAATCTTGCTCTCGGATGTCTCTATCGGATGGAATATCACATCATACTCCAACTTCTGACAGAACATATCCAATTGCATGTCAAGCAACGGGCCCAGTTGTGAATGAGCATATATATGCAATGGTGCTGTTCGGCCAAGCATCCCGAAGGAAGATATCATTCCTATAAGGCCGAAACAATGGTCTCCATGTAAATGTGATATGAACACGGTGCTTATCTTGTTGAAATGCACACGTGCCTTTCTTAGCTGCACCTGGGTACCCTCACCACAATCAATCATGAATGCCTTGTTACGTACCTCCACAACCTGAGATGATGCCCCGTGACGCAAGGTGGGAAGGGCACTACCACATCCTAACACAATGACTTTGAATGGCTGCATACTCACTTCCTCTCTCTTTCAAAAGCATAGATACCAAATGTGTTCTCAACAAGGAGTGAGTCTGCGTTCAACAGATACACATCAAACGTGTCCTCACCAAGCACAAGCTTTCCGTTGAATATATTCCATTCAGACTGTACTCCACCATTATTTGTGCTGTCGATAGCTGCCTCATAGAACTTATGTAACACACCTCCGTCCTCTATCCTCATTGTCGCCTCCAGGCTCCTCCATGTTCCAAGCAGCGTTGTGAGGTTGATGACTTTTGTAGCAATCAGCTTTCCCTCACTGGTCTTATGGGCTATGACTGCCATGTGGTCACCCAGCATCACTCCATATTGATGATTATATGGTTAAGCCAATAGATATTAATGAACTTGTATTAAGAGTTGAAGCTTTATTAAAAAGAGCAAAAATATCTGTAG
>JAFQGS010000132.1 GCA_017415455.1 Prevotella sp. | reverse complement strand
TTCTCATACTTGTCGAAGTTAACACCGCATACGAACATAGGAGTAGCGTCCTTTGAAGGAGCTGACATAACTACGTACTTAGCACCAGCCTCGATGTGAGCCTGTGCCTTCTCCTGTGTCAGGAAGAGACCTGTTGACTCAACAACATACTCAGCCTCAACCTCGTTCCACTTGAGGTCTGCTGGGTTGCGCTCTGCTGTTACGCGGATTTCCTTACCGTTAACGATGAGCTTGCTGTTCTCAACATCAGCCTCGATAGTTCCCTCAAACTGACCGTGCATTGTGTCATACTTGAGCATGTATGCCAAGTAGTCTACTGGGCAGAGGTCGTTAATACCTACAATCTGGATGTCGTCGCGAGTCTGAGCTGCGCGGAATACGAAACGACCGATACGGCCGAAACCGTTAATACCTACTTTAATCATTTTCTTTTTAGTTTTATTATAGGGTTAAAAAATCTCCTTAAATACATACCTACCAGCCCCTGAAATAATGTTCTGCCTTTGTGTTATCGGCAAAATGATATGCATCGGGGCACATTTTATATCAAATCGAGTGCAAAGTTACAATATTTTTTCTATATTTGCATACTAATATTCTATTAATTAATATAAAAATTGAGCTATGTCTATTTTTCTAAACGAGTTTAAAGAGTTTGCCGTTAAGGGCAATGTTGTTGATATGGCAGTAGGTGTCATCATCGGCGGAGCATTTGGAAAGATTGTAACATCTGTTGTGAACGACATCATCATGCCTCCTATCGGATGGCTTATAGGCGGTGTTAACTTCTCAGAACTTAAGTATTCGCTGCCCGCAAAGGAGATAAACGGGGAGTTGGTGGAAGCAACTGTAAACTATGGTGCGTTCCTTCAGACGATACTTGACTTCATCATTATTGCCTTCTGCATATTCATGCTTATCAAAGGCATCAACAAACTGAGAGCGGAGAAGGAAGAGGCGCCTGCTGAGCCAGAGGCTGCTCCGGAGCCAAGCAATGAGGAAAAGTTGCTTACTGAGATAAGAGATTTGCTCAAGAACAAGTAAATTCTGAAGTCATGAGACTATTGGGCAATATTCTATGGCTGCTGTTCGGAGGTCTGGCTATTGCGCTTGAATATCTTGTCTCAAGCCTGGCACTGATGCTGACAATTGTCGGAATACCTTTTGGCATTAAGACATTGAAGCTGGCATTGATTGCATTATGGCCCTTTGGAACCGATGTTGTGAAGACAGAAAGCAGCGGTGGATGTCTCAGTATATGTATGAATATCATCTGGTTCTTCATCGGCGGCCTGCCTATTTGCATCACGCATCTGTTTCTCGGGGCATTGCTCTGCATAACAATAATAGGCATCCCGTTTGGCAGACAGCATTTCAAAATGGCCGGATGGGCTATTGCTCCGTTCGGTAAGGATGTCAGTCTGCCCTGATAAGGACAAGATATAAAGGACAAGGCGGCGCAAGGTAGGGATTCTGCGATTAGAAATCTGAAACCTTACGCCGCCTTTTTGTTTCACACTTAACATCAATACATAGAAAATATCACAATCCGCAAGCATACGGCACATAATTATTCCGAATCCGTTCTGGCATCAAACACAATTCGGAGAGGCATCAAACGCAGCGCAATAGGGCATCAGACAGAGCATGAACGGACATCAAATGTGAATGATTTGCATCATGTTTATCATCACATTTTTAATAATATTACACGCAAAGAATATCCCTTTCATATTTTTTATGTAATTTTGCACCATCAAAGAAATCAACAACAGGATACGGCAAGGGCTCTGCCAGGCTGTATCTTTTTATTTTTCAGGAAACAATGAAAGCATTTGAGTTTAAGCCGAGCCTGCTCACTTCTTTAAGGAATTATGACAAGAAGACATTCATGTCAGACATCATGGCAGGTATTATCGTGGGCATCGTGGCACTGCCACTTGCCATTGCATTTGGTATCGCATCAGGAGTATCGCCAGAAAAGGGCATAATCACAGCCATCGTGGCTGGTTTTGTGATTTCTGTTTTCGGAGGAAGCAAGGTGCAGATTGGAGGTCCTACCGGCGCATTTATCATCATCGTATATGGCATTATACAACAGCATGGCCTTCAAGGACTTACCATTGCGACGCTGATGGCTGGTGTATTCCTCATCCTCTTTGGATTATTGCATCTCGGAACAATCATCAAGTATATCCCCTATCCTATTGTGGTGGGATTCACAAGCGGTATCGCAGTAACGATATTTACTACTCAGATAAAAGACCTTTTCGGACTTAGTATAGAGAGTGTGCCGTCTGATTTCGTAGAGAAATGGATTGTGTATATCCAGAATATGAGCACTATTGACTTCTGGAGTGCCGCCATAGGCATACTAAGTGTGATAGTGATAGCGCTTACTCCACGATTCAGCAAAAAGATTCCAGGCTCACTCATAGCCATAATAATTATGACAATAGGCGCGCTGCTGCTGAAGAATCTATGCGGAATAACAAGCATTGAGACCATTGGAGATCGCTTCACAATAAGCTCAGAGCTGCCAGACGCACAGATGCCGGGCATTACATGGGAGACAATAAAAAGCCTTGTGTCGCCGGCTCTTACCATAGCCATTCTCGGTGCAATAGAGAGTCTGCTGTCCGCAACAGTTGCCGACGGTGTGGTTGGTGAGCACCACGACTCTAACACAGAGCTTATCGGACAGGGACTGGCGAATCTCGCATCGCCAATATTCGGCGGTATCCCGGCTACTGGAGCCATAGCAAGAACTATGACGAACATCAACAACGGCGGAAAGACTCCTATAGGGGGTATCGTGCACGCAATAGTGCTGCTGCTGATATTCCTCTTCCTCATGCCATTAGCGCAATACATCCCAATGGCTTGCCTTGCCGATGTGTTGGTAGTGGTGTCGTATGGAATGTGCGGATGGCGCTCGTTCAAGGCTCTTATGAAGAACCCGAAGAGCGATGTGACCGTTCTTCTCATAACATTCTTCCTCACTATAATATTCGACCTGACAATAGCCATAGAGGTTGGACTCATCATTGCGTGTCTCTTGTTCATGAAACGTATGTCGGAGAGCACCGACGTGAAGGTGATAATGGACGAGATTGACCCTAACGAGGAGGCGGACCTCGCAACGCAGAACACCGAGCACCTCATCATTCCGGAAGGTGTTGAGGTATATGAGATAAATGGTCCTTACTTCTTCGGCGCAGGAAACAGATTTGAAGAGATCATGGCAGGCTTCGGCGACAGGCCCAAAGTAAGGATTATACGAATGAGAAAGGTACCGTTTGTTGACTCTACCGGCATCCACAACCTGTCAAACTTGTGTGAGATGAGCCACAAGG
>JAFQGS010000011.1 GCA_017415455.1 Prevotella sp. | reverse complement strand
CTGCATACTGGAGGCGCAGAGCATATGCGGAAACGGGTGGTCGCAATACTGGCCAAAGCGTGGAGGAGACGCGGGAACGTCATATTCTGACTTCATAACATTCAACGACAACGTCATAGTGAACATACTGAAGATGTTGCAGGACGTGATGGCGAACACCGGCGACTTCGCGGAGATAACGGAGGAGAGCACAAGGCTGATGGCAAGGGAGAGTTTCGACAAGGGAGTGCAGTGCATTCTCGACTGCCAGATACGCAACGACGAGGGTGAGCTGACGGTGTGGTGCGCGCAGCACGACCCCACCACCCTACTGCCTGCCGTGGCGCGCAACTATGAGATGCCGTCTTACTCGGGTTGCGAGAGCGCTACCATACTTATGTTCCTCATGTCGCTTGAGAATCCGTCGGATGCCATCAGGCAGGCTGTCGAGGGCGGCGTGAAATGGTATGAGGAGAACGCCATGGAGAACAAGGCCATTGAGGATTTCGTGAACGATGCCGGCGAGCAGGACAGAAGGATTGTTGACGCTGAGGGGCAGAAACTGTGGGGACGCTTTGTGCAGATTGGCGGCGAGATAGGACGACAGACGTACGAGGCGCTGTTCAAATTTCTGGAGGAGAACGGCGGAACCCGCACGGTAGTGCACAACGGTGTGGCATATAAATACAGAGACGTGGACAACGCACGCAACTCGTATAATCCAGACATGGCGGACAAACCCATATTCTGCCCGAAGACTTCTGACGAGGGATGCTCATACAGGTTCGCATACAGTTACAACGACACCGAGCCGGTGGCTGACGCCAACGGTGTGCCTATGAGGACCTCGCTCAACACCTACGACCGCACAACATATACCTTTGCGGGCACATGGGGCAACAAGCTGGTGAACGCATATAAGAAATGGAAGCAGGACCTGAAGGACAACTGCGTGGTGTACACCATACAGAAGGATGACACTTTCGCATCGGGTACGGTGATTGAACTGGAGAATATTTCTCTCACATACGGAGAGACGGGAGGTCCGGACTTCCTTAAGGCAATAAGCGGAGCATACGACAACACTTTCGTGTATTACACACCGGGAAACAATGTGAACGGCAACAAAACAGGCGGAACATTCTATACATTCAGACCGGAGAAGGAGGGAACGCTGTCTGTCCACGTGAAGCATAATGTGGCAAAGCCGCTGTATCTTGAGGAAGACGGAACGGTTCTTCCAGAGTATAACGGTGTGTCATTCGACAGCTCACACCCAAGTGCATACACCATTTCCATAAAGGTAAAGGCGGGCTCCGCATATAAGATATATTGCGAGGGGTCTAAACTTGGATTCTATGGTTTCACTTACGAATGGAGCGAGACAACGGGCATAGGCAACATCACCGCAGGGAAAGAGACGACGAGAAAAGGGGTCTTCAGTCTCAACGGACAGAAACTGACGGCGCCGCGGAGGGGCATTAACATCATCAACGGAAAGAAGGTGATAATAAAATAAAAGAGAAAGAGGGCGAGCAGGAATGAAAAACATTCAGCTCGCCCTCTTTCTTTTTCGTGGTATTGTGCAGGATGCAGGGTTGCGCTCTGCTTATCTCACAACAACCTTACGGCCGTCAATGACGTAGAGGCCTGGTGAAAGCAGGCGTCTGTCTTGTCCGAGATAGCGGCCGTCAATACTGTATATACCTTTGTTAATGTTCTTCCGGCTCTCTCCCAACTGCACGTCGTTAATGCCAAGCGACTCATTCTTCTTGACGCAAATCTCATCAAGGAAGAAACGTCCGTCGGAGAAGAAGGTGAGCGACACGTATCCGCTACCGCTGAGCGTTATGGAATAGTCGGTGAAAGTGCTGGCAGGAAGCGAGAGAACGCTCTGTGAGAGTGTGGCGTTGCCTGTCACAGAGAGGTTGAGCTCGCCGGGCAGCAGTCCCCAGGGTGCCGCACGGAAAGTCAGCGTTGTCTCTCCGTCTATATAGAATGACGGAGAGGTGACATTGCCGCTGACGCTGCTTGTGCCGAAGCGGGCACACTGGCTGGCGCCGTATTTCTTCTCCGACTGCCACCCCTCATTGTCGGGAACGAAGGTGGCGCTGGCTATGGAGCCCAGCCACTTACCATCGTTTCCACCTGTGCCGGAACAGAGGTCAAAGGACTCATAGAAGAGAGACTCTCCAGTGGTGCTGTCATCCGGCTTGCCTGCACTCTTGAACTCAAACGAGACTGTACCGTCGGCATTCTGCGTTATGCCTGTAACAGACTTGTGCATGAGTTTGGTGCCGTCGGTGTTGCTATTGTAAAGCGCCGTGTATGGCACTCCGTCGGCAATGCTGTTGTAGTTATTGTACGGGAAGGCGTCGCCCGCAATGTCGTTAATATAGTTCATAGCGTAGGAGCGGTCGGCAGGAATAACGGTGCAGCGCTGATGTGACGCATCGGCATTTACCTCATTATAATACCATTTCGACTCATTATAGTCCACATGTATCGCAAGCATTCCGCTACCGAAGAGCCCGGCATCCCAACCGGTGAGCTGTCTGTTCTCAAGAAGGAAATACTCATTGCGGTTGCCGTCATTGTATATTATATATGCGCCGCCGCCTTCGCTCAGAGGGCGGAGTGCGGATATCGTGGTGTCGGCAGTAATCTCTTCGGGCTGAAGCCAACCGCAGTACATCTTCTCATAACTGGTGTATCCGGCTGGAAGGAAGCCGTCTTCATTGTAACTGCCGTAGTCCATGATGCTCCAGTTGAACATGCCGTAGCCTGAGCCGCCGGATGTGTCATACATATCGGGCAGTCCCATACAGTGGGAGAACTCATGACACATGGTGCCGATGCCGTCGATGGCTCCTGTATAACCAAGTTCGCAGCCGCAGGCGTAAACATTGATATTCACACCGTCAAGCTTAAGATATTTGCCATAGTCGGACGAATAGAGTTCCCACTCATGTGGCCATATAGTGCTGGCAGCGCCGCCGTTGGCCTCGCCTTTTCCGGCATATACCACATATACTTGCTCTACCATGCCGTCGCCGTCCCAGTCATAGTCGGCAAAGTTGACGCTCTCGTCAACGAGCTGGCATGCTGTGGCAACCATCTCGCCGGCGTGCTTGTCGTTACCATAGCTGTCGTTGGCACCATAGTAGGCATAGCTCTTTGACATCTTTACCGGACCGGCAACATCAAAGTCGAGGGCGAAGACACCACCGCTCTGTGCCTTGAAATAGTCGCTGACACTGCCCTTGAAACCTTTGGCTGCATCGGTGAATCCCTCTTCATTGGCTATACGCTCGTAGAGCTTCTTGTCGTTTGAGGCAGAGAACGCCTGATCGATGAACTCAACAAGGATGATGAGCCCTTTCTTCGTACCTGTAAACTGCCCTTGTGAAGCCATTGCCGACTGGCGGCGCCGCTGTCTGCGCATGGCAGCGGCACGGCTTTTCTGCTCGCGGCGTGCATTTAAGGCAGTGAGCTGTGCGTCTGTAGCTTTGGTGAAGAAGGCGCCGGAGGCGTCTTTCAGATAAACTGTGCCATCGGCGGATGACCAGAAATGCCCGTTCTCATCGCCACGCAACTCAACCTTTACGATGGTGCCGTCGGCAAGAGTGATGTTCTGCCACATGCCGCGCCTGGCGGGAATGGCAAGCATAGTAGCTGTCAGGGCAAGCATAAGAAATGCTGTGAATAATCTTCTTGTCATATCTTTTATTCTGAATCTACATTGAAAGATAATAATCATTAATATGCAAAGGTAAGTGTTTTAATGTTTTTACACAAGAAAGAACACATGATAAATGCCTTATCATGATGTTTAGCCAATTGTCTTCATCAGCTTTTCTAT
Source organism: Prevotella sp. (assembly GCA_017415455.1). Classification (GTDB taxonomy): domain Bacteria; phylum Bacteroidota; class Bacteroidia; order Bacteroidales; family Bacteroidaceae; genus Prevotella. The sequence goes on along the minus strand of JAFQGS010000011.1, from coordinate 5,760 downwards.
GCATTTCTTCTTCTGATTGATATCGGGATGCACATATAGATTCATCGTTGTACCTATGTCGGCATGTCCTAATATTGAACTGACGGTTTTATAATCGCAGCCGCTTTCCACACAACGGGTGGCGAAACTGTGACGAAGACCATGGAACTTAACACATGGAAGATGGTTGCGCTTTATCAGACGGTAATAATACTGACGGTAGGTGTATGGCTCGGTGGGCTTAGGGGAGTTGGTGAGCAGGTAGTTGCCGCCATTCGTGCATGGTCTGAATGGAAGCAGCATATCTACAAGAAGGTCGCTGATGGGAATGACGCGCAAGGAGTTACGGGTCTTGGGACGTCCTACGATAACCTTGGAACGGCCTTGGGAATCATAAGGAGAGTAGAGTCGCTGGACCGTGCGTTGCACGTATATCAGACGATTGCCTATGTCTATGTCCGACCACTTCAAACCGCATACCTCGCCTATACGCATGCCGGTGAGCATGGAGATGCAGATGCCTATGTTCTTGATGGAGGGGTGCTGCCGGACATAATTGAATATACGGCGCTGGTCATTAACAGAGAGCATGGCAAGGCTCTTTATGTCGTTGCCTACCATATAGGACACGTCCCAATGGGTGTATTCCGTCCATCCGCGCTTATAACCATAGCGCACTATCATCCGCAGCACCTGAACAACCTGACGTATTGTACTGCGGGAGAGTCCGCTGTCGTGCAGCGTGGCTACAAATTGCTGCACTCTATCTTCCGGAATATCATACAGATGACCTAAGTCAGGTATTACATGACATTCGGCAAGAACAACATAGGTGGCGTAAGAGGCGGGCTTCACCTGCATCTTTTTTGTTTCCTTCCAGATGGAATAGATTTCTTTTAATGTCTTTTTCTTCATAATAAAAGGTGTTTACGTTATACATATCGTGCTATGAGCACATAATAAATATAACGTAAACACCTTTTAAGAATGAAATGAGGACTATGAATTTTAGGCAATGAGGAATTACTTTTTTAGCAACAATTCACAACTCCCAACTCATAATTCATAATTCACAATTCGTAATTCACAATTACTTATATATATCCCTCGCGCTTCAGTTCATCTGCAATAAAGCACAGCTCATCATACCACTCTGCTCCGAAACGACGGATAAGGGGCTCTTTGAGGAAAACATATACAGGAAGATTAAGTTCCTCTCCCTTCTTCCTTCCACACTCACAGATGTCCCAGCGGTTATAGTTAAGGGCGGATGTTCCACCGGAAAGACGTTTCTCGCGAATTGGATAAAGTGCGCAGCTGATAGGTTTGCAGAATCCAGTCTTGCCATTACGATATGCACGTTCAAGGGCACAAAGGCAGCATCCTTTGTCGTAACAGGTGAAGACACAGTCTTTTCCATTGACAATACTGGTTACAAGGTCGCCCTCCTCATCAGTATAAGCCACTCCTTGCTTATCTATAACGGCCTGGGCCGATGCCGACAAATCGTTCCACACCGTGTCAAGGACCCCCTCTATGCCGTCAATCTCTTCTACCGTGACGGGGGCTCCGGCGTCGCCTTCTATACAGCACTCGCCCTTGCACACATCAAGGTCACAGCAGAAACGCTGTGTAAACACATCGGGCGACACCAAAACATCACCGACCTCTATTATGGGAAGCATTCTTTTTTCTGTCATTTCTTATTTCTTTTAAAAGCCTTGCCTAATCTGAAACCGCCAAAATCTATGATTGCCATGATAAGGAATGTGGTCATTGCCTCTTCGTAGTCGTAGAGACCGAACCACACTGGCAACAGTGCTATCAGCGCATATATGAGATATGCTATCAGATATGAGAGCATTACCGTCTTTGTTGTACTTTCTTTGTTTTCAGAAGACATTATGAATAGTTTTTCTTTTTACCATCGTATAGGCTCTATACCATTGCTGACAAGATAGTCGTTGGCACGACTGAAATGACGATTGCCGAAGAAACCACGATGGGCGGATAATGGTGATGGATGGACAGAACGCAGTATGCAGTGACGACTGGCGTCAATAAGTTGCGCCTTACTCTGAGCATAACTGCCCCATAGTATGAAAACAAGATTGCTGCGATGATGTGACAATGCGCTGATGGCGGCGTCGGTGAACTGTTCCCAGCCCTGACGCTGGTGGCTTCCTGCCTGATGAGCACGCACCGTAAGGGTGGCATTGAGAAGCAACACGCCTTGCTCCGCCCAGCGGGTAAGGTTTCCACTAAGAGGAATCTCAGTACCAATATCGCTCTTTATCTCTTTGAAGATATTGACAAGCGACGGGGGAAACTTCACTCCGTCACATACCGAGAAGCACAACCCGTGTGCCTGTCCTGGCTCATGGTACGGGTCCTGACCTATTATCACAACCTTTGTGCTATGGAACGGGCATAGGTTGAAGGCATTGAATATCAGCCTGCCGGGCGGGAAACACGCCACAGAGGAGTATTCCTTGCGCACAAAGTCGGTGAGAGAACGGAAATATTCCTTGTCAAACTCAGGAGAGAGATATTGTTTCCAGCTTTCCTCTATCTGTACATCCATAGCAGAAATGAATATTATAAACAGCGATTACTGCCATCCAAGCATAATACGCCTGATGTTACAACCTATGAAATTACCAATGACAATGGTGGGGTAAAACCATAGTATGCCATTATTCCACTGCCATGACGCGGTGAGATACATAACATCGGCTACGCAATGATAGAATCCGCAAACTATAAAAAGTGGAACACCGAAGACAACAGCAAGCATCTGGCCTTTCTCCTTGGCTATGTAAACGGCAAGGTCAATAATCATACCGCAGCCTATCGCCTTGACAAAAGCCATACCGGCACCGCCACTGAGACGCGAATCAACCATGGCTTGCAATGCCGTTGAGAAATCTGAGCAGTAATGAGCGGCAAGTCCTACAAGTGAGCTGCCCACAATATTAAAAAGAAGAACCGCTGCAAGCTCGCCGAACTGATTCTTTTTTACAACGCCAGAAAAGCCTGTGTAAAGAGGAACACGAAGCGCTATCACACCTATAAGTCCGAAAGCGAAGATGACAGCTCCGGCAAGACCACCAAGCGACAGATACCCATAGGCGCCAAGACCTATGAGCATCCCCGCAAGAATCGGTTTACGTACTGGCATATCTGTCGGTTTACGTAAATTAATATTAGTCGATGATAAGGTTCTCTCCTGTCATGTCGGCAGGCTGTTCCAATCCCATGATATGCAGGATTGACGGTGCCACATCGGCAAGACGTCCGTCTTTCACCTTTGCACTATTGTTGTCTGTGACATAGATGAATGGCACAGGGTTGAGCGAGTGTGCAGTGTTTGGTGTGCCGTCCTCGTTGATAGCGTTGTCGGCATTGCCATGGTCGGCGATGATTATTGCCTCATAGCCAACAGACTTGGCTGTCTCAATAACCTCACGAACACAGTTGTCCACAGCATGCACAGCCTTGGCTATGGCATTGTATATACCGGTATGACCTACCATGTCGCCATTTGCGAAGTTAACAACGATAAAGTCGTACTTATCTTCTTTTATTGCCTCTACGAGTTTGTCCTTAACCTCGTATGCGCTCATCTCCGGCTTAAGGTCGTATGTAGCAACCTTTGGAGACGGAACAAGGATACGGTCCTCGCCCTCGTATGGTGTCTCACGGCCGCCGTTGAAGAAGAATGTAACGTGTGCGTACTTCTCTGTCTCTGCTGTGTGAAGCTGTTTCTTACCTTGCTTGCTGAGATACTCACCAAGTGTGTCCATCACGTTCTCCTTAGGGAAGAGGATGTGCACACCAGTGAAGCTTGCATCATAAGGTGTCATGCAATAGAACTGCAGGCCGGCAATAGTATTCATGCCTTCCTCCGGCATGTCCTGCTGAGTAAGAACCTGTGTAAGCTCCTTTGCACGGTCGTTGCGATAGTTGAAGAAGATAACAACATCACCCTCCTCTATCTTACCGTTCACCATAGCATTTGTGATTGGCTTCACAAACTCGTCAGTGATACCGTCGGCATAACTCTCCTCCATTGCCTTTACCATGTCGTCGGCCTTCTTTCCCTCTGCCTTTACGATGAGGTTGTATGCCTCACGAACACGATCCCAGCGCTTGTCGCGGTCCATTGCATAGAAACGGCCTACGATGCTTGCAATATGCGCATTATTAGCAGCACAATGGTCGGTAAGTTCCTTGATGAAACCCATACCGCTCTTTGGGTCTGTGTCACGACCGTCCATAAAGCAGTGAACGTATGTGTCTGTCAGACCATACTCCTTGCCTATCTCTATAAGCTTGAAAAGGTGATCAAGAGAAGAGTGAACACCTCCGTTACTTGTAAGTCCCATGAGGTGCAGCTTCTTGCCGTTCTCCTTAGCATATGTGTAAGCATTCACAACCTCTGGGTTGTTCATGATAGAGCCGTCCTTGCATGCGCGGTTTATCTTTACGAGGTCCTGATAAACAATGCGACCCGCTCCGATATTAAGATGTCCCACCTCTGAGTTACCCATCTGACCGTCAGGAAGACCTACGTCCTCGCCAGAGGCCTGAAGCTGAGAGTGTGAGGAAACTGCCTGAAGATAATCAAGATAAGGTGTCGGAGTATTGTATATAACATCTCCATTACCATGCTTGCCGATACCCCATCCGTCGAGTATCATCAATAACGCTTTCTTTGCCATAACTGTATTTTTTTAATGTTTAACGTCTGAATAAAATAACGCCCTGCACGCCTGCACTTTGCCTGCAAGCCTGACACACGGGCACAATCTGTTGCAAAATTAATAAGTTTTGAACGAAGTACAAAGAGTTGGTTTTATAATCTTACTTAAAAGGTATATTTTGGGTAAAGTGTTTTTTGAGCGAGGTATTTTTTGAATGAATTGTAAATAACTGTTTTGGGCAAAGTGTAAACAAACTGTTTTGGGCGAAGTATTTTTTCAGAGACATGTATTTTTTGAGTGAACTGTAAACAAACTGTTTCGAGCGAAGAACCATGCTGAGGATAAAGGGGCAACGGCTTCGGGAAATAGAGGCACAGGTGGTTCGGAAGAAAAGGCTCATTGGGCTTATAGGACCTATAAGGCTTATGGGACTAATATGGATTATGGGGCTAATAGGGGCTAATAGGTCCCATGAGGCTCATTAGCCCTAAGCCCCATAGCATCATAAAAACAAAACACCCTGACCGTCAGAGACAGCCAGGGTGAATTATCAGTATTTATAAAGTGATTTATTTTGCTACTGCAAATTCTTTAGTGTTCTTGCAAAGTGTAAGGCTATGAGTTGGCTTAACGTCAGAGTTCATTTCAATCTTACGCTTAGAAGACATAATCTTCTTAACCTTAGCCATCTCCTTAGCAGCCTGACCTGTGAGCTGGAATGTCTCCTCAACAACACCAAGGTTCAAACCGTCGATATTGTGATATACACCATAGAAGTGGAATGTACCTGTTGTGTTGTCATAACCACTTGCAAAGAGGTCCTGACCAGTCAGAGTGTTGCAGTCAGAGAAGTAGAACATACCGTAACTGCCTACAACGTCACCAGTCTCAACAGCGTCAATAGAGATTGTGCCATCGTCAGCCCATGTGAAAATAAGACCGTTAGAAGCCGCAACGGAAACCGAAACCGAGCGCAAGTGAGCTCTCCGGCTCGAAAGTGAGCGAGGCGTCGTTGAGCTGTAACTTCTCAAGCGAAGCGCGCAAATCCTCGTATTGGTCAGCCTCGACAGGATAT
>JAFQGS010000131.1 GCA_017415455.1 Prevotella sp. | reverse complement strand
GCGTCATAAGCAATACCAAGACCCTTGCGTGTGAAACCATCTTCAGACACGTCACCACCCCACATGATGGTGTATCCGCTGTGTATTGCTGTGTCAATTATACGTACAAGCTCCTCAATAGGCACATTGTAGCTCTGATGCCAGCGCCAGTTGTCCTGCACCTCTACAACACATGGCTTCCAGAAAGGATGATGTGTGTAGCTTGTGATGCTGATGTAGTCGTCAAGATTCAGTCCAAGGCTCTCTGTGAATGACTGTGGTGTATATTTCTTTCCCTCATATTCAAATTCTGTAGGGCATTTTCCGAGATAAGCCTCTATGATTCCCTGAAGACCTTTCTGCCAAACCGGAGTGAGCTTCTTTGCCTCGCTTTTTGCCAGAGCCTCCACGTATGGAGTCATGACACTGAAGAATTCGTTGTAGTTGTTAAGTGAGTCACCGATAAGAGTACCAGGAAGTGGCATTGCGTCTTCTGGACAGATGCCATAGTTCTGCAGACAATAGATGGGGTCGTATGCGCTACCTCCCTGAGAGAAAGACACGTCACCATGCATACGTACAGCTTTCACTGCTCTGTCCATGTATGTGTGGCTTGCCACGAAAGTCTCACACAAGTCGTATGTCTTGCCACTCTTCTTCAATATCTCGCTCTCAAGGAACGATAATGTTGAGTATGCCCAGCACGTACCACTGCGGTTCTGGTCCTTGATACTTGTAATTGGATTGGCTTTGATAGTAGTGAAAACAGGCTTGTTCTTGTTCTCGGCCTCTTTCTTTTCCTGTGCGTTGGCACTCAGGGCAATACCTGCAAGGAGTGCCATTGTGAGTAGTTTTTTCATTATTGATTATTTTTTATGGGTTATTTAATTATTTTTCATAAACTCTTCAATGTCAGCCGGATGGTATGGGATGCGTTTCTCTCCAAGGAATCTGCAGCCGTCATCTGTGATAAGTATGTCGTCCTCAATCCTTATACCTCCAAAGTCCTTATATGTCTCCAGTAAGTCATAGTTGATGAATTCTTTGTGCAAGCTCTTCTCCCTCCACTCGTCAATAAGTGCCGGTATGAAATATATTCCAGGCTCATCAGTAAGCACAAATCCTTTCTCCAACCTTCTTCCCATTCTGAGGCAGTTTGTTCCGAACTGTTCAAGATTAGGCCTTGTCTCCTTGTCAAATCCCACATGTATCTGTCCTAATCCCTCCATGTCGTGCACATCCATTCCCATCATGTGACCAAGTCCGTGAGGCAGGAACATGGCATGTGCTCCGGCAGTCACTGCTTCGTCAGTGTTTCCTTTCATAAGACCAACTTCCTTAAGTCTTCCTGCCATCAGTCTGCACATGTCTAAATGCACGTCAAAATATTTCACACCAGGCTTTGCGGCCTCAAGTACATAGTCATGGCATTCCTCCACAATCCGGTATATCTCTATTTGTCTGTTGTCGAATTTGCCGTTTACGGGATATGTGCGTGTGTTGTCAGAGCAATAGTTGTTTATTGTCTCAGCACCTGCATCGCATAGTACAAGTCTTCCCTCCTGAAGTTTCTCCATAGACGGGCATCCATGCATTATCTCTCCGTGCTGTGTGAAGATTGTTGAGAAACTTGTCATTGCCCCCAGCGACTGTGCTATACCTGTCATCTGACCACCAATGAACTTCTCTGTTATTCCAGGCTTGGTTAGTCGCATGGCAAGAGTGTGCATCTCATAGCCTATCTCGCATGCGCGTTCAATCTCCTCTATTTCCTGTTGCTCTTTTACAGAACGCAGTTTCACCACAGCGTTTATCAGTTCCAACGATGCAACCTCTTTCTGTTTGTATGGATGTATGCCGAGCAAATCAGATATGACAATCATTGTGTCATGTCTGTATGGCGGCAGGAAGTGTATCTTTCTGTTCTGGCTTACGGCCTTGTCACATATGTTCCTCAGCTCATTCATTGGTGCTGTGTTGCCAACACCCACCTGCTCAGCCATGTCCTTGATGCTGTCCACTGCACCATACCATACAATATCCTCAATGTCTATATCATTGCCAATAAGTGTCTCTGTGCCGTTGTCCACATCAATTACTCCTACAAGCCCGTCACGGTTCTGTCCAAAGAAATACAGAAATGACGAGTCTTGTCTGAACGGGTAATATCCGTTTGCAGGATAGTTGCATGGTGACTCATTGTTGCCGAATAATATTATGATACCGCTGTTCACAAGCTCTCTCAGTCTTGCCCTGCGGCTAATATATGTCTCCTTGCTAAACATTATACTGTATTTGATTAAAGATTAATTTGTCTGCAAATATAGCAAAAACATTTAATATATTACTTATGTGTAAGTCACTATTTGCTAAAATCCTGATATTTGCACATCATGCTCATACGTGCTAAGCAATGTCAGCGGGCTGTTTTTTATTTGTTTAGTTCTCAGCATATTACATCTCATTTTCAGACAGATGCCCTTTTGCCTTCCGTTTGATGTCTTTCTGTCTTCCGCTTAATGCCTGCCTGTGTCCAGTTTGATGTCCTTTCTCAGAGCCACAGATGCTGTCTTGTGAGGGGCATAATGATAATCACTGTCCGTAAGGAAGCGTATATGTGTTGTATGGAGTGGAAATAAAAACGCATATTGCAGGCAAAATATATATTTGTCTTACAATATGCGTTAATTATGAATTATGTGTTCTGAGGCGTGGTGATATCACGCGGCAGTATTATTGCTCTTCAGATACGTACTTAGGAGAGACACCATACTTGTTCTCCTCTGGGTCACTGTCTTGCAATGCGAATATGAAGCATGCTATACCAGTAATGAGTGAAACTAAAGAAGGTATCCATAGAAGAGGCGATGATGCAAACTTCGCCATCTCTGAAACGTTTGGGTTGATGGTGTTCATAGCGTCCATCATTCCTGAACAGTATGTGAAAACAATCACCACAAGGTTTGCTACATAGCAGAGCAATACCCATACTGGACTATGACCGCTGTCCATTACACGGCGTCTTGTGATGTTGTATTTTGCGACTAAGAACACAATAGATACAAGTGTGGCAACAAGAGGTATGCTGCTTGTTGCGAACGAGACTATGTATTCAACTATCCATACTGCTAACATAAACCACCAGAACTCTGAGCGACGTGATCTTCCGTTACCCTTGCAGATGTCTTTCAAACCTTTCTTTACTGCCTCGCTGAATGTAAGGCGTGGCAATGCTTTCAAATTTTGTTCCATTTTGTTTTTCGTTTTATAGTTTGTTGTTTGTAAACTTATGCATATGCATATATGCTATTTGCGCTGTTATAGCTTCTGTTTGCTATACATCGGTGTCTGTTCTTCTCATATAGCCTGTTCCTACTTCAGCAAGTCAGGACGCAGTCTTTTTGTTCTTTCCAATGCCTGCTCCATCTCCCAGTCCTTTATCTTTGCCTCATTGCCGCTCAGAAGAATCTCAGGCACCTTCCATCCTTTATAGTCGGCAGGTCTGGTGTATATAGGTGCAGACAGCATGTCATCCTGGAAACAGTCAGACAATGCACTCTGCTCATCACCGACAACACCTGGCACAATCCTTACAATGGCATCAGCCATGACAGCAGCAGCCAGCTCTCCACCAGTGAGAACATAGTCGCCTATGCTTATCTCACGTGTTATGAGATGCTCTCTTATGCGGTGGTCTATGCCTTTATAGTGACCACAAAGAATTATAAGATTGCCTTTCAGAGACAAGTCGTTGGCAATATGCTGGTCAAACTTCTCCCCGTCGGGTGATGTGTAAATCACTTCATCATAATGACGCTCGGCCTTTAGTGCTGTTATAGCCCTGTCAATGGGTTCGCATTGCATAACCATTCCGGCAAAACCACCATACGGATAATCATCCACACGTTTCCATTTGTCTATTGTGTAATCACGGAGATTATGCAAGTGGATTTCTGCCAGTCCTTTCTTCTGTGCCCTTGCCAGTATAGACTCGTTAATGAAGCCTTCGAGCATTGTTGGCAAAACCGTTAATATATCTATTCTCATAATGTCTGCAAAGGTATGAAATAAACGTTAAATGATGCCCAATATGTAGTTAAAAACTCTAAATTCTGACTATTACAGATTCTTTCTTAATCGCCGATTTTCCTTAAATTTGTATAGAAATTTAATCTAAAAAGTTATTTATTATGTCAAAAACAATTGATTTGCAGATTGAGAAAAGCAATGCCCTTATTAACGGATTGCGTGAGAACTTATCAGAGCTCGCAGACAAAGGTCTGGATAATTCACAGCTTGACAACATGTCATCCGACTTGGACAGACTGGCAAAAGCCAGTCAGGAGTGTGACACTCTCCGTGCTGAGCTGTCAGAGAAGGTGAGAGCAGTTAATGAGATTCTTGCTGATGTGAAGGAAGCATTCGTGGAGAAGAAGAAAATCATCAAGAACAACTATCCGCAAGAGCTGTGGGCTCATTATGGAGTTATGGACAAACGCTAAGCTTTGTTTCTGACAGATGCTGAAGTTGCGGCTGCCCTGATGTGATGTTTTGCTCTTTTCTGGGTGGCCGCTTTGTTTTCTCTTAAGGCATGGCAGTGGTTTCTGTCTCCCACGTTCTTTGTTAGCCATCCTCTGTCTGTGTGGTTTTTATGTGTTCTGCACCGGTGGCTTATAAGCTGTCTGGCAGAATAATATTGCGTTAGCATATAAAGCGGGATGTAAGAAGTTGTAAGATTTAATAAATTATGTTTACCTTTGTAACCATTAATTATTTTATTATGCAAATGTTACAAAAACTTTTCGGTTTCAATGCCAAGGAGACAACGGTTAAGACAGAGATAATGGCTGGTATAACCACGTTTCTTACAATGGCATATATATTGGCGGTGAACCCCAATATACTCAGTGAGACAGGTATGGACAAGGGTGCTTTGTTCACAACCACGGTGATAATGTCTGGACTGGCTACAATCTTCATGGGCTTGTATGCGAAGTTGCCATTGGCTTTAGCCCCAGGTATGGGTCTTAACGCGTTCTTTGCCTATAGTGTGTGTATGATTATGGGATACTCATGGCAGTTTGCGCTTACGGCTGTATTCCTTGAGGGACTGGTTTTCATATTGCTGACGGTTACAAATCTGCGAGAGAAAATTGTAGATGTCATACCAGACACACTCAAGAATGCCATAAGTGCGGGAATAGGTCTGTATATAGCTTTCATAGGACTGAAAAGTGCCGGCATAATAGTAAACAACGACGCCACTCTGGTGTGTCTCGGAGAGTTGTCAAAAGGCTCTGCTCTGCTTGGTCTTATTGGTATAATCCTTACATCAGTAATGCTGGTGAAGGGTGTGAAGGGAGCCCTGCTCATAGGAATACTTATCACAACACTCATAGGCATCCCATTGGGAGTGACTGTCATTGACGGTGTTTTCAGTGTTCCTCCATCAGTAGAGCCGATATTCATGAAGTTTGAGTGGGAGAATATCCTCACAAAAGACATGGTCATCATTGTGTTCACATTGCTCTTTGTTGACCTTTTCGACTGCATCGGAACAGTCATTGGTGTTACCACACGTGCAGGTATGGTGAAGAACGGAAAGATACCACGTCTGAAGGAAGTGTTCATGGTTGACTCTGTATCTACAGCTGCCGGAGCAGTGATGGGAACAAGTACTGTGGCTGTATATGTGGAAAGTGCTGCAGGTGTGAATGAGGGAGGACGTAGTGGTCTTACAGCATTCTGCACTGGAGTTTGTTTCTTGCTTGCAATGTTCTTTGCCCCGTTGTTCCTTGCTATTCCATCAGCAGCAACAGCACCTGTCCTGGTGTTGGTGGGGGTTATGATGATGGCTTCTGTCCTGAAGATAGACTTCAACCATTATGCTGAGGCTGTGCCAGCATTCGTCTGCATAATATTCATGCCATTGGCGTATAGCATATCTGATGGTATTGTATTAGGTCATTTAAGTTATATCTTCATCAATCTGCTAAGCGGAAACTATAAGAAGATGACAATTGGAATGTATATCCTTGCGGCATTCTTCTTGTTGAAGTTCATGATATAGGATGTGCTGATGTAAGACAGGGGGCTGAAGGAAATGAAAAAGAAGCTGATATTCAAGATATTGAACTTCCCGGTTGCCATGAGGATAAGGCTTTATCCTTATATTAATCGCATACTGTTATGGGCAAAAGATGTTGCGTTTGGTGATAACTGCTTGATATACAATCATATAAGTGTAATCGGGGGGGTAAAATAACGATAGGAAATAACTTTATGATGACCAGCATGGATGGTATTAATCCTATCAGTAGCAACCTTATGGGATGTTTCTATACCGAAACTGGAGCGGAGATAAGTATTGGTGACAATGTGGGAATGAGTGCCACACGAATGTGGATAAGGCAGAAACTCACTATTGGCAATAATGTGAATGTGGGTGCAAACGTGCTTCTCATAGATAATGATTGTCACCAGATAGATTACAGAATGCGCAGACATTACGCGTCAAAGCATTTCTCACCTGAGGAACTTCATGACTGCGTTCATTCTTCTCCTATCATAATAGAGGATGATGTGTGGATTGGGGCACATACTTTGGTTCTGAAAGGTGTGACCATTGGTGCCCGCAGTATTATTGGTGCTGGAAGTGTAGTTACAAAGAGTATTCCTGCCGATTGTATTGCTGCAGGAAATCCCTGCAGGGTCATCAGGAAACTGGAACAGAGATGATGACTCTCTGTTGACAAATCTTCAGAATATATTTGGATATAACATCAGGAATATTTGCTGAATGCGCACTCGGTTATTGCAAGTGAAATCAATAATTCTCGTGGCTTGGTTACATCCTTTTCATAAGTGGCATACTTGCGTATCAAAAGTATGGTGTTTACGAGTTGAAAGTATGGCATTTATGTATCAAAAGTATGGCATTTACGAGTAGAAAGTGATATGTTTACGAGTTGAGAGTGGCATGGCTACGGATAGCAAGGGACTATTGTGGCTGTGCCATTTTCTTTTGGGGGCTTGTCTGGTTGACTCTTTTAGTTTGTCTGGTTGACTCTTTCAACTTGTCAGGTTTACTCTGTATTTGTATTGTTGACTCCGCACTTGTTTGGTTGAAGCTTTTTTTTGATTAGTTTTTTTCAGTCTTCGTATATTCTTTACGTGTTTTTTTCATATCTTTGTGACTTGTATTCGGGTGCTTGTTGTCAATCCGAATGAAAGTGTGATAATGTATTTCTTGTGATTTAATATGGAGCAATATCTTATAATATCAGTGGTTTGTGTCGTTGTAGCGGCAGTGTTGAGTTTCTTGTTGGGCAGGAGACAGGGTAAGGGTAATGATAACAGTCAGCTGCTTGCGGCACAGGAGGAAAGCATCAGGCAACTGAATGCCAAGTGCTCAGAGCAGGAGACAGAGATATCCAGATATATCCAGACCGTGACATCACTGACATCTGAGAGGGATGTGCAGAAGACTACTGCGGAGAATCTGGGGAAACAGTTTGCAGAGTATCGTGAGGAGACCAGGAGACAGCAGGAGGAGGAGAGGGCAAGGTTTGAGAAAGACATTGCCGAACAGAAGGCTTATCATGAGGCGGCACTGAGGAATCAGGTAAAGGAGATGAAGGACTCTGCCGAGGCTCATGTGAGAAGCCTCAAGGAGTCGCATGAGGAACAGTTGCGACAGGTGAAGGAGGCCTTCGACAAGCAGCTTGACTCGTTGAGGGAGATGAACAAGAAGCAAGTGGAGGCACAGCTGACACTTATACGAGAGCAGATGAAATCTACATCTGAAACCGTATTGAAAGCACGACAGGATGAGCTTGGAGAGAGAAACAAAGAGCAGGTGTCCAAGATAATAGACCCGTTGCAACGAACCATCAAGGATATGCAGGAGGCATTGGACAAGAACAAGGAGCAGCAGAATGAGGCTCTGACACGACTTGATGAGACCATAAAGATAAGTATGCAGAAGAGCATGGCACTTGGTGAGACAGCAGACAGGCTGACACGTGCTCTCACTGGTGAGGTGAAGGTTCAGGGCAATTTCGGAGAGCTGAAGCTGAAACAACTGCTTGAGGACCTTGAACTGAAGGAAGGAGAACAGTTTGATACGCAGGAGACTCTGAGAGACAAGAGCGGTAAGGCTCAGAAAGGTGAGGAGGGAAAAGGCCTGATTCCCGACTTTATCCTCCATTTCCCCAACAACCGTCATGTTGTGGTTGATGCAAAGATGTCGCTCACAGACTATGAGAGATATATGAACAGTGAGGACGAGGAGGAGAAGTCAAGACATCTGACTGCCCACATCAGCAGTGTGAGGGCCCAGGTGAAGAGGCTTGCAAAGAAAGACTACACAAGCTATCTGCCGTCGGGATACAACAAACTGAACTTTGCCATTATGTATGTGCCTATAGAAGGAGCGCTTAACCTGGCACTTCTTAACGACTCGGCATTGTGGAGAGAGGCTTATGACATGGGAGTGATGATTCTTGGACCTCAGACAATGTATATGAATTTGCGTGTGCTGGAGATGATGTGGACACAGGTGAAGCAGCTTAAGAACCAGCAGGCCATGATGGATGCGGCTAATGCTGTGATAGAAAGGGTGCAGGACTTCGGTATCAGGTTCATGGATGTGGAGTCAAGTATGAATGACACCCTGAGGAAAATGTCAAAGCTGAAGATTACCACGGCAGACAGTGGACCAAGCATTATCACTGCCGCAAGAAAGCTTCTCAAGGCGGGAGCAAAGGAAAACAAGAAGAAGAAAGGCATAGAGGACATATCTGGAGACATCTTCATTGACTCTGACGACACACTGCTGCTTACAGACGAGAAGGATATAACAGCAACAGAATAAGAATATAAACCATTATTTGCCTGAAAGGCTATCAGTTATGGAAGAAAGACAGCATATTTTGAAACTCAGGGCAGAGCTTCATGAGCATAATCATAGATATTATGTGGAGAATAATCCGCAGATAAGTGACTACGAATTTGATCAGAAGATGCGTGAGCTTCAGGAACTGGAGGCACGTTATCCTGACATGTATGATGCCAACTCTCCGACTCAGCGAGTGGGAAGTGACCTCAATAATGAGTTTGTGCAGGTGGAGCACAAATATCCCATGCTGTCTTTGTCCAACACTTATAGTGAGGAGGAGGTGGCAGACTTCTACAACAGTGTGAGGAAAGGCCTCAATGGTGAGGACTTTGAGATATGCTGTGAGCTGAAATACGACGGGCTGTCCATATCTCTGACCTATGAGAATGGAGTGCTTGTGCGTGGTGTCACTCGTGGAGATGGTGTGCGTGGTGATGATGTCACAGCCAATGTAAGAACCATACGCACTATTCCATTGGTCCTGAAAGGCAGCAACATTCCCAGTTCCTTTGAGATAAGAGGAGAGATACTGATGCCCTGGGCTGTCTTTGACAGTCTGAATGCAAGGCGTGAGAAGGCTGGGGAACCAACATTTGCCAATCCGAGAAATGCAGCAAGTGGCACATTGAAGAGCATAAACTCGTCTGTTGTGGCAGAAAGGCAGCTTGACGCATATCTTTATTATGTACTGGGAGAGAGCCTTCCATGTGACGGACATTATGAGAACCTGATGGAGGCAGAGCGTTGGGGCTTCAAGATAAGCAGGGGAATGGTGAAGGCAAAGTCACTTGATGAGGTGTGTGCTTTCATAAAGTACTGGGATACTGAGCGCAAGAACCTTCCTGTTGCCACCGATGGAATAGTTATAAAGGTGAACTCACTGCGTCAGCAAAGGCTGTTGGGCTTCACAGCCAAGAGTCCCAGATGGGCTATAGCCTATAAGTTCAAGGCAGAGAGAGCCTCTACGGTTCTTCAAAGTGTTACATTCCAGGTGGGAAGAACAGGTGCAGTGACTCCTGTTGCCAACATGTCGCCAGTGCAACTGGCAGGAACAATAGTGAAACGAGCCACACTGAACAATGAGGATTTCATAAAGTCTATGGATCTGCATATCGGAGACAGTGTGTATGTGGAGAAAGGCGGTGAGATTATCCCGAAGATTGTGGGTGTAGACATGGAGCAAAGACCAGAGAATGCAGAGAAGGTGACGTTCATAACCCATTGTCCTGAATGTGGAACAGAGCTGATTCGCTATGATGGAGAGGCAGCATATTATTGTCCTAACGACTCTGGATGCCCTCCTCAGATAAAGGGAAGGATAGAACACTTCATCTCACGCAAGGCGATGAACATAGACAGTCTTGGTCCTGAGACCATAGATGACTATTTCAGACACAAGCTGATACGCAATGTGGCAGACTTATATCAGATAGATGTAAGGCAGATTAATGGAAACGGAAGCAGGCAGAAGTCTGCTCAGAAGATAGTGAACAGCATCTCTGAGTCGAGGAATGTGCCATTTGAGCGTGTTGTCTTTGCTCTTGGCATTCGTTTTGTGGGAGATGTGTCGGCAAAAGTCATAGCCAGACACTTCAGGAATATTGATGCCCTGATGTCTGCCACACCTGAAGAGCTGACAGAGATAGATGGCATAGGAGATGTCATTGCCAACAGTGTGACTGCCTATTTTGCCAATCCTGCCAACAGGGAGATAGTGGAGAGGCTGCGCAGCTATGGGCTTTCAATGTCTGTCAGTGATGAGCAGCAGATGCAGTCCTCTGACAAGCTCTCTGGCATGAATGTAGTGATAAGTGGTGTGTTCAGGCATCACAGCCGTGATGATTATAAGAGAATGATAGAGCTGCATGGTGGCAAGAATGTAAGCTCCATCAGTTCGAAGACGTCGTTCATCCTTGCAGGCGAGAACATGGGTCCTTCCAAGTTGCAGAAGGCCAAGACACTGGAAGTAAGCATAATGTCGGAGGATGAGTTCCTGGCGAAGTATGACATTGAAGAGAAGAAAAGCAAGAGTGTACCTGTTGAGGGTTCGCTGTTCGGATAGGTTTTATTATGAACATCATAGTATCAGAAGAGATAAGGAGTGTGTGCCCATGCTTTGTGGGAGCAGCTGTTGAGGCTTATGTCAGCAACAGTGCCATGAATGACGGACTGTGGAAGGAGATAGCGGCAATGGAGCAGTTTGTGACATCTGCATACACATCCGACACCATAAAGGAGAGGATATCAGGGATAGCAGCCACACGCAGGGTGTATAAGCTGTGTGGCAAAGACCCCAGTCGTTACAGACCTGCTGCAGAGGCTTTGATAAGACGTGTGTTGCAAGGCAAGGGTTTGTATCAGATAGACACACTTGTTGACCTTGTGAACCTTGCAAGTATGAAGTTCGGATACAGCATTGGTGGCTTTGATGCGGATATGTTTGCTGGTGACACCCTTACGTTGGGAATAGGAAGGGCAGGAGAGCCTTATGAGGGTATAGGGCGTGGCATGATAAACATAGAGGGTTTGCCTGTCTATCGTGATGCAATAGGAGGTGTGGGGACACCAACGAGTGACCATGAGCGTACGAAGATGACTCTTGACACCTCTCATGTGCTCATTCTTATCAATGGATATGATGGAGACATCAGTAGTGTTGAGGCCAATGCGGAGTATGTCTGCTCATTGTTGCAGAGATACTGTGATGGCAGGGACTGCCGGTATAAGATGTATGGAATGGTGGAGTAGGGCAGCGATATGTAGTTGTCTCTCCTGTCACACGATGCTAACAGGCATCCTTGTTTCTGTTGTTCCTCAGGAACAGGCGTTTGGTGTGTGTGAAGAAGAATATCACTCCTGTGGTGTTCACTATGACAGTCAGCCAGAAAGCGGCAGAATATCCAAGATGCTCGGCACATATGCCACCTATAAGTATGCCCAGTCCTATGCCGATATCCCATGAGATAAGTATTGTGGAGTTGGCTGTTCCACGCTCATTGTTCCTTGCTGTGCTTATTATCATGTTCTGAAAGGCAGGCCACAGATGTCCGTTGCCTAATCCTATAAGCAGTGCAGAGGCATAATATCCCAGTTCGTTAGGACAGGCAATAAACAGGAAGTATCCTGCAAATGATATCAGCATACCCTCAATGGCATTGTGTGTGAGCATGCCTTTACGCAGTGCACTCACTCCCTGAAGCCTTGAGAGGATGAGTCCTATGGAGCAAATAAGAAAATATGTGCCTGTTCCGCTGGTTATTCCTAATATCTCCTTGCTGTATATGGCAAGATAGTTGGAGAGAACTCCGAAGCAGAAGCCGAAACTTATCATGTTTACTCCCAGGAACCAGCCTTTGGTGAGGAAGAAACGGTCGAGAGATATCTTCTTGTTTCGTTGTATCTGTATGTCTTTCCTATATTTTATGCTTGCGTCAGCAGCAAGTCCTGTCAGTGCCACAATGAATGCAATCCAGAAGAGCAGCTGAAAGTTTTCTGTGTATCTGTATATATAAATGCCCACCGAGGGAGCTATTGCCATGGCAAGATTGTTGCTTAGTCCATAGTAGCCTATACCCTCGTTTCTCCTTGCCGACGGTATGACATCAATGGCCACAGTGCTGTTTGCCACAGTGAGAGCTCCGAAAGGTCCTCCATGCAGTGTCCTGATGATGGTGAATGCCAGAAGTGATGTGGCAAGTAAGTATCCACTGAAGAGCAAGGCAAACAATGCAAAGCATATAAGCAGCACCTTTTTCCTTGGGAAGCAGTCCACGGCAAACCCGCTTACAGGTCTCAGGAGCAGTGCTGTTATGGTGTATCCCGAGAGCACTATGCCTATAACATCCTTTGTGGCACAGAAGTTCTCGCTTAGATAGAGTGGCAACAGTGGAGTAAGGAGATAAAAGGCGAAGAACAAAGCGAAGTTTGCGAACATCACCTTTTTGTAATTACTGTTCCAGAGAGTCTCCACTGTTTCCCCCGTAAGTGTTATGTTCTGGCTGTCAGCTGACGGTTTGCAATCAGTTGGCTGCCTCAAATTCCTTCAGGAATCTCACGTCGTTCTCAGAGAACATCCTGAGGTCAGACACCTGATATTTTAGGTTTGTTATGCGCTCCACACCCAGTCCGAAGGCATATCCACTATATACAGAGCTGTCTATTCCACACAGTTCAAGCACGTTAGGGTCAACCATTCCACAGCCAAGTATCTCTACCCATCCTGTGTGCTTGCAGAATCCACAGCCCTTTCCGCCACAGATATGACAGGTGATGTCCATCTCCGCGCTTGGCTCTGTGAATGGGAAGTAGCTTGGTCTGAGTCTTATGTTTGTTTCCGAGCCGAACATCTCACGTGAGAATGTGAGTAGCACCTGCTTGAGGTCAGTGAACGACACATTCTTGTCTATATACAAGCCCTCTATCTGATGGAAGAAGCAGTGTGCGCGTGCTGTGATAGCCTCATTGCGGTACACTCTTCCTGGGCATATTATTCTTATTGGTGGCTGTGTCTTCTCCATCACACGTGCCTGTACAGACGAAGTATGGCTTCTAAGTATGATGTTCTTGGCCACATCCTCGGCACTTGTCTCTATGAAGAAGGTGTCCTGCATGTCACGTGCTGGGTGGTCAGCAGCAAAGTTCATCATTGTGAACACGTGCTTGTCATCCTCCACCTCTGGTCCGTCAGCCAGCATGAAACCCATACGTGAGAAGATGTCTATTATCTCATTCTTCACTATGGTTAGTGGATGACGTGTTCCGAGTCTCACAGGATATGCAGTGCGTGTCAGGTCAATGTCATCCTCTGTGCTTTGTGCTGTCTGACATTGCTCACGCAGTGAGTTTATCTTCTCCGTAGCCTTCTGTTTCAGCTCGTTTATCTTCATTCCCACTTCCTTCTTCTGTTCTGCCGGGACATTTCTGAAGTCTGCCATCAGGGCGTTTATCTCTCCCTTTTTGCTGAGGTATTTCAGTCTCAGAGCCTCAGTCTCCTCAAGGTTTGCGGCACTTATCCCGTCAATCTCGGCAAGCAGTTTCTCTATCTTTGCAATCATATTGTATGTAGTTTTTTTTGTTCCTGTCAAAATATTTATGCAAAGGTAATGTTTTTGCATTAAATATATGTCATAAATCAAAATAAAGTTGTACTTTTGCGCAAATTTAAAAGGTATACAACAACATATATAAATGTGTTTTTATGCGGGTAATGATAAGACTTTTAAGTTTGTCTCTCTGTTTGTTTTTGTTGTTTCTCTTTGTCGGCTGTCTTGGAGGTAAGAGCCAGCAGGAGGAGAATGTGCCTGATTCCACTGCTCGGAATACTGTTGATGAAGACACGATATACAATGACACAATAGATGTCTCTGTGCCAAAGGCTGCCGATGAGCTGTTTGACGACTTCATCTTCAACTACCTTGGCAATGACAGGGTGCAGATGAGTCGCACAGTGTTCCCCTTGAAGGTCACGACATCAGGTGAGGGAGCAGAGAACACACGTTATGTGAAGAAGGGAGAGTGGACACTTCAGAGGCTTTTCATGCCACAGGGCTACTATACCATCATTTGTGACACAGAGGAGCATCTGTCACTTGCCAACGACACCACCATCAGGAAGGTGGCTGTGCAGAGGATAGACATGCGGGAGGAGGTGGTGGACGAGTATCTTTTCTCTTGTCATGACGGCAGGTGGGTGCTTGCTTCCATAAGGAAGATGTCCTCGTTTGATGCAAAGGATGTGTCATTCCTCATGTTCTACCGTCAGTTCGCCTGTGATGAGGCTTTCCAGCTTGAGAGTCTTTGCAATCCTGTGATGTTCACCAGTCAGGACCCCGACGATGATTTCAGCACGATGACAGGAGAGATAGCAGTGGAGACATGGCCAGCCTTTGCCCCTGAGTTGCCAGGTGATGTGATATATAATATAAGGTATGCCGACTCCTATTCAGATACCGACAAGAGGATTTTCGTGCTTCGAGGCATAAGTAATGGCTTTGAGACACGTCTCACATTCATTCGCGATGGTGATGACTGGAAGCTTCAGTCGTTGGTGGAGTAGGTAAGAAGTTAGAAGAAGATAGAGGGAGATAGAAGAAGATAGAGGAAGTTAGAAGGAGGTAGAGGGAGATAGAGGAAGATAGAGGAAGTTAGAAGAAGATAGAGGACGATTGCGTGTCAAGCTGTTGTCTGAACTCCTAAGCGAAGCGTCATTTCTTCATAATTCATAATTCCGAATTCATAATTAGGAGTGAGAAGTCACTCCTGAACTCCTGCACTCCTGACGTGTTGTTGAACGAAGGCGAAAAACTCCAAAGCAAACATATGACAATATGAGAAAATACACACATTATAGCCTGCTGGCACATAACACTTTCGGCATTGAGGCCTATTGTGACAGTTTTTATGAGTTTGAGACAATAGCAGAGCTTCAGCAGGTGCTGAGGGAACTTGATGCAGACAGTCAGCTTCTTATCCTTGGAGGTGGCAGCAACATGCTGTTTGCTGGTGATTTCCATGGCACAGTGCTCCATTCTGCCATAAAGGGATGTGAGGCCACAGTGCAGGGTGATGATGTCTTCCTAAGGTGTGGCAGTGGAGAGACGTGGGATGATGTGGTGGCACTATGTGTCAGTGAGGGGTGGCATGGTGCGGAAAACCTCTCTCTGATTCCTGGCACAGTGGGGGCCAGTGCTGTCCAGAACATTGGTGCCTACGGTGTGGAGGTGAAGGATATAATATATAAGGTGGAGGCAGTGGATGTGAGGACAGGCGAGTGCCACTCTTTCAGTGTGTCGGATTGTCAGTATGGATACCGCAAGAGTCGTTTCAAGACAGAATGGCAAGGAAGGTATGTAATAACATACGTAACATACAGACTGTCAAGGTGTTATACTCCAAATCTGACTTATGGCAACATACAGAAAGAGCTCTCTATGCGTGGTATCTCAGAGCCTACATCCCAGCAGCTACGTGATGTGATAATAGACATCCGCAATGCCAAGCTGCCAGACGTGAAGGTAGAGGGTAATGCTGGCAGCTTCTTCATGAATCCCGTTGTTAGCAAAGAAAAATATCTCTCTCTTCTTGCCACGTGGCCAGACATGCCACATTATACTGTTGATGACAGTCACGAGAAGATACCTGCTGGCTGGCTGATAGAGAAGTGCGGATGGAAAGGCAGGACCCTTGGCAGGGCAGGTGTGCACTCCAAGCAGGCCCTTGTACTGGTAAATAGGGGTGGTGCTACAGGTCAGGATGTGCTAACCCTCTGTGAGTCAATATGTTGTGACGTAAAAAGGATATTCGATGTGGAGATAAGGCCAGAGGTGATATTTGTGGGGAGAAGTGAAAAGTGAACTTTTATACAAAAACATTTTTTTTACAACGAATTTCACGACGTGTTGATGAGCGAAGCGAATAATTTAACGAATTTTTCTTCAATATATGTATTATATTGTGGTCATAAACAACAACAACGAATTTAACTAATTAAACGACGTGTTGATGAACGAAGTGAATAATTAAACTATGTTGTAAGAAAAAATTCGTGAATTTCGTCTAATTCGTTGTTTTTTTATTCCTTACCTTCGCCGTCATAATTCAAAATTCAAAATTCAAAATTCACGCAAGAGAGGAAGCAAATTGCTTCCTCTCTTTTAGTAAATAGCTGATTTCCAATTAGTTCTGTCCAGTCTCCTGCTCGCTGTCATCTGGTAATGAGTATGTAACTTGCTGCTTGTACTGTGCGGCTAAATTCAAGTTAGCAGTTGAGAACTTTCCAGTTGCTCTGGCCCTGAGTCTTACTCCCTGAATATTGTCCGCTACTGAGAAGTCCTTTACAGTGGCAGCACCAGTGGTCTTCAAGCCAAGTGAGAAGATAGCGAGGTCATCCAGTTTCACAGCTTTTCCACCCAGTACAAGCTCCTTGATGCAGCGTATCATATCTGTGAGAACTCCGTTGATAACACCCTCAGAGTAAGGGCTGTTGTGAGTGCTCATGTGCTCTGCAAGTGCCTGAGTGTCAAGAGTTTCCTGTACAACACTGCGTGCATACCACTTGCCATAACCCTTGCTCTCACTGTTATTGTTCTGATAAATGCGATAGTTGATCATAATTTTTTTGATTTGATAGTTACTTTATTAATTTTTTTACTTCCTTATTATATATACAAAGATACTATAAATATTTGATATATGCAAATTTATGGGCGTTAAATAAAGTTAAACTTTAAGTATTTGAATGTGCGAAATTTAAAGACTATTTTTAGATTC
>JAFQGS010000130.1 GCA_017415455.1 Prevotella sp. | reverse complement strand
GTAATTATGGAGACTATTTTAATGGTCATCAAGATGATAACGCTATATGTTATCTGACTTTGGCGAATCTTCTTATTCATGAAGTAAACAAGAATGCCATAACTATTGCAGAGGAAGTTAGTGGAATGCCCGGGCTTGCGGCTAAGTTTGAGGATGGAGGATACGGCTTTGACTACCGCATGGCAATGAATATTCCTGATTACTGGATAAAAACAATAAAAGAGCTTCGTGATGAGGATTGGAAACCAAGCAGTATTTTCTGGGAGGTGAAGAACCGTCGTCAGGATGAGAAGACAATCAGCTACTGTGAAAGCCACGACCAGGCATTGGTAGGTGACAAGACAATTGTCTTCCGCCTTATTGATGCTGATATGTATTGGCATTTCAAAAAGGGTGATGAGAACGATATTGCTCACCGTGGAATAGCTTTGCATAAGATGATACGTCTTGTGACGCTTGCAACGATAAATGGCGGATACCTGAACTTCATGGGTAATGAGTTCGGACATCCGGAGTGGATTGATTTCCCGCGTGAAGGTAACGGCTGGAGTCATAAGTATGCAAGACGACAGTGGAATCTTGTTGACAATCAGGAACTGTGTTATCATTATTTGGGAGATTTTGACCGTGAGATGGTTAATGTCATTAAGAGCGAGAAAAATCTGATAAGGAAACCGGTTCAGGAGATATGGCATAATGATGGCGACCAGGTTCTGGCATTCATGCGTGGAGATCTGATATTCATTTTCAATTTCAGTCCTACACGTTCGTATACGGATTATGGATTCCTTGTTCCTACAGGCTCATATGATGTTGTGCTTAATACAGATGCAAAGGAATTTGGAGGAAACGGTTTTGCGGATGATTCTATTTCTCATCTCACAAATTACGACCCTCTTTATGTCAAGGATCGCAAAGAGTGGCTAAAACTCTATATTCCAGCACGCTCAGCTGTGGTGTTGAGGAAAAATTGATAAAAACAGCAACTGAGTTTTTCCTTGAAATTTAGACAATTTAGTAAAACGGTATAAGTAAAGAGTTCGGTGTGCTGCCGGACTCTTTGCTTTTTCATATCAATTCTATTCTGTTCTGTTATTAAAGTGAAATCTCAATAATGTGAATAAATATATTCCTTCCCATAAATAAACCCCAAAGTATAAATGATAAACTTTGGGGCTCATTTCTTAAGATTATATCTTGTAAGTTATTTGTCTCTTAATCTGTTTCTTACCTCAGCCAATGCCTTTACCCAATCGGTATCTAATGAGAACTGGGTGATGAATTTGTCGCTGTTATAATAGCTCATGACAAGATTTGTATCCATATCAAAGAATCTTGGATTATTGATTGTTGCTTCTTTGAAAATTTTAAGGATATGCTCTTTCTCTTTCTTTCGTTTGGCTTCACCTAATTTGTTTACGAACAAATCAACATACTCATATAATGCTAATGCCTGATAGTCAAGAACGGTAGCTGCACTGTCGGGCATTATCTCACGGCTTTTCATGGCCATGTAATTGAGCTCGTCAACTTTAAACTGGTTTATTTTTCTTGTCTCAAGACTCTTATGCGGATTGCTGACCGTTTCCTTTGCCATGCGGAATATCTCGTTGTATACGGTCTGTGCATTACTTGCCTTAATGCTAAGTCCTGCTAAAATTATAAATAAGAATACCTTTCTCATATACGTATTATTTGTTCTTTTAAATTTATATATATCCTCTTTCTCCGTATTGTCTTATATGTGTCTTTTAAGTGACAGTATATTGGTCATGCAGTCAGGAAATTCCTCCTTGTAATGACTTACCATCAGTATTGTTTTATCCTTACGCTTGCTGAATGACTCTATAATGCCTCTTACTTTGTTCCTGTTCTCTATATCAAGGCCATGAAATGGTTCATCAAGTATGAGTAGGGAAGGGTCTTTTACAAAAGCCCTTGCCAATAGGACAAGCCGCTGTTCGCCACTTGAAAGGTTCATAAATGTTTTGCCGGCATATTTCTCTATACCAAACATTCTCATCCAGAACAGACATCTCTCATACTCCTTCTCGTTAGGAGAATAGTATAGCCCAACTGTGTCTTTCAGCCCGCTGGCTACAATCTTTATTGCCTCAATGTTCCTTTTGTATGCTCTGTGCATCTCAGGAGAGACATAACCGATATTCTTCTTTATGTCCCAGATGCTTTCCCCTGTGCCGCGCCGAACACCGAACAGTTCAATATCACAGGCATATCCTTGTGGATTATCTGCACATATTATACTCAGTAGCGTTGATTTCCCCGCTCCGTTTTGCCCGGTGATAATCCAATTCTCACCTTTTCTAACAGTCCAGTTTATATTCTTTAATATGCATCTTTCTCCATAGCTTACGCACACGTCCGTCATTCTTATAACGATGTCGCTTTGCGGTATATGTCTGTCTTGTTGCAGAGCTATTATCTCTTTTGAGATATCATAGTCTTCTGCTTTTGTCGGTTTAATATTGCAGATATATTCATTGCGTTTTGTTTTCCTGCCAACCGTCATGTTGCATACCTCTACAATATGAGTTATGAATGACGGAATGTCATCGCTTTTTGATACCACGATGATTATTTGCATATTGGTCTCCTTTACCAGTGCACTCAGCAGCTCTTCCAACTGTATCCTCGTATCAGCATCAAGTCCGATAAACGGGTTGTCCATTATTAGTACTCTTGGTTCGGAGAGGAGTGTGCGTATGAGTTGGAACTTCCTTGTTTCTCCGCTTGAAAGAAGAATCACATATTTGTCCAAAAGATGCTCAATGCAGAATAGCTTGTACAGATAATTCCGGAATTCCTGTCTCGCCTGAGTGTCCTTTCCTGTAAGTATGTATTCTTTGTTAAGAACCTCACCTACGGTTGGCGTGTCGTTGTCTATATCATGGTGGTTCCATCTTTGTTGAAGATAATATGTGTTGTCATTGACACCATAGGAATCACGGAATGTTATGTATTTTATGTTCTCAGAAACCAGTTCTTTGGTGCTTGGGAAGAAGTCATATTCAATACTATCTCCCACGAGAGGGTGATTGCCAGTTATGATGTCAACAAGCATACTCTTGCCACCTCCATTAGGGCCGGTGATTGCAATATGCTCATTTTCGCCTAATGTGAAGTTCACAGGTTCTGCCATCCTCCACGCCGGCATACGTGTTATACCATCCTTTACATCAATTATCTTTTGCATAGTCTTTCCTGATTCCTGTTGACAAAATCTTTCCATCCTTTATAGCTGACCTGCGACTCTGGTCTTCCTGCCTGCATAAAATGGCAATATGCAGCCCCCAGAGCGTCTGTTGCATCCATGAATGGTGTCATGTCCTCATCCTTTATGTTAAGAAGACGCTGCAGCATTCCTGCCACTTGCTCTTTCGAGGCCTGTCCCTGTCCGGTTATTGCCATCTTGATTTTTAATGGAGCATACTCATGAATAGGTATGTCTCTATGTATAGCCGCTGCAATTGCAACTCCTTGCGCTCTTCCCAGCTTGAGCATTGACTGTATGTTCTTGCCGAAGAAAGGAGCCTCAATAGCCATCTCGTCCGGGAGATATTCTTCTATGATTCCTGTGACTCTGTCGAATATCTTTCCTAATCTTAGATACGGGTCGCTGATTTTCCTCATGTCAATAATACCCATGGCAATCATACTGGCTTTGTTGCCAACAACCCTTATGACTCCATATCCCATGATGTTTGTGCCAGGGTCGATACCGAGTATTATCTTTTCGTTCATTATCAGCTGATATATGTTATGTTTATATTAAATGCCGATGTATGGATTCATCAGTCTTTCCTCTCTTAGTGTAGTAGCAGGCCCGTGACCTGGATAAACTTTCATGTTCTCTGGCAGTTCCTCCATCATCTTTTTAATACTGCTCTGTATCTCTTTGTAGTCACCTCCTTCAAGGTCGGTTCTGCCTATACTCATTCTGAACAGTGTGTCTCCGCTGAAGGCTATGTTCTCTTCTTTATTGTAGAATATTACAGAGCCCTTTGAGTGTCCTGGCGTCTCCATGACTTTAAATGTATGAGCCCCCATAGTGATGTCCTCGCCGTTGTCAATAAACCTTCCAGTAGGTACGGTTGGCATATTGTAGTCAACATTAAGGAATCCTTTCACCTGCCCGCTGATATTTTCCAGCAGCCTGCTGTCTTTTGATGAGACGGAGGGCTTCAGTCCGAACTCCTCATATATGGTGATATTACCAAATACATGATCAAGGTGTCCATGTGTGCAAAGGAGGTGTGCCGGTCTCAAGTTGTTCTGCCTTATATAGTCTATAATCTTATCCTGCTCGTCCTGATAGAGTGCTCCGCAGTCTATTATGATACAGTTGTTGTCCTCATCACTTACCACGTAGCAGTTCTCTTGGAACATATTGCATATAAAGACCTTCACATTCAACATATCGTGATATTATGCTTGTTTCTATTTATAAATGTTGTTTTTCTCTTATCCTCTATAAAGGCAGGTAAACGAGATATTTCTCCTTAAACCACTCCTCGTCAAACCAGGTGCTGATCTCAGTAAGCTCGCACTTGTTCTTGTATCCGGCAATCTCTGAGTCCAGACTGCCGCCTTTCAGGCATATTATGCCATTAAGCATTGCGTTGCGTTGCGTCTTGCTGATGTTCTTTCTTGTTATTTTCACGAGGTCGGGTAGGGGCATTACGGCTCTGCTTATGATAAAGTCATACTTTCCTTTCTCCTCCTCACCTCTGATATGCTTGGGAGTGCAGTTCTTCAGTCCGATAGCTTTTGCCACCTCTTCCACCACCTTTATCTTCTTTCCCGTACCGTCAATCATAGTGAAGTGCGTGTCGGGGAACATTATGGCAAGTGGTATTCCGGGGAAACCACCGCCAGTTCCAAAGTCAAGTACCGTGCTTCCTGGTTTGAACCTTATGGCCTGTGCGATAGCCAGTGAGTGCAGCACGTGGTGCTCGTACAGGTTGTCAATGTCTTTTCTTGAGATGACATTAATCTTTCCGTTCCATTCCAGATACAAGTCATATAAAGCCTCAAATTGCTTTTTCTGCTCGTCAGTTATGTTTGGGAAATATTTCTCTATAATTTTCATTTTCTTTCTTTCATTATATGTTTTATGTCAGAATAGTCTATGCGGACTCTTATCTCTCCCATGTTGCGACTTGCTATTTCGCTTTCGCAATATATGAAGCAGATATAGTCATCCTCCAGAATGAAGTTCTCCGGTATGTACACGTCAATTCCGCAGAACAGCTGTTGTGATTTCAGCCCGTCAATATCGTCGGCGTCAAAGTCCTCGCAAATCTGTTCGGTCAGAATCTCTTTCAGATTATTCTCATATCCAGGAACAAAGAAGTTGTTCAGGCTAATCATCCTGCCTGTGTCCAAGTTGAAGTTAAAGGCCTTTGTCTGATTCACTCCATATTCTCCGCCGCCATGCATATATATATTGGCAATATATGTCAAAACCCCATCTGTGTTGTTCTCCACATGCGTCCTCACTCTATACTCATAGCCGTAGGACGAGGCGTGCGTTTTGTCCGAACGGTACATGGCGCCATACTCTTCCTTGTATTCTCCTGCGAATCGCTTTATAAATGAGTCCACGGCTTCTTCGGGCGACAGTTTTGTGCTCCTTAGCGATAGATAGTCAGGCGTAAGTATTCCGCATCTCATCAATGTGTCGTTTATCATTTCGCCATGCTTCCCTTTTTTGATATATGCTATGTTCAAGTCAAGGACACATTTGGGCGAGCCGTCGCCTTTGTCAAGATACACAGTCGTGTCTGCCTTTATTGAATCTATGGCATATCCCTTCAAGTCTGTCGCTCCTTTGTTGCCGCTGCATGCGCCAATACATAATATGACAGCTGCTATAAGAGTGAAAATGCAGTACCCTGTTCTTTTTGTTTCATTCATAATCATGCAAAAATACATCAATTACGCTGAATGGCAAAATTATTAATCTAAATATTGTTTAAACACACCGAGCATCAATGAAAATATTATGTTTTAATGGTCGCTTCTGTAATCATATTGTCCGCTTTTCAAAAGTATATCATTTACGATTCAAAAGTATATCATTTACGACTCAAAAGTATGTCATTTACGACTCGTAAGTATGGTGTTTATTGAAATGTGCTGCTGCGTCTGTGGAAGATATGATATATTGGGAGGTTATGAAGTGTTCTGTCGCTGATGAAAAGATACTTTGTCGCTGATGAAAAGATACTTTGTCGCTGATGAGGAGATGCTTTGCCGGGGATTGATTTTATGTGCTTTGGGATGTACTAAATTGGTTTGTTCTCCGTTAGATTTGTGTTGGTTTCAAATTGTAAATGATTATGATGAAGGCGGCTTTGTTTGACCTTGACGGGGTTGTTTTTGACACGGAGGGTCAGTATTCTGATTTCTGGGGGCGTCAGTTCAGAACGTATTATCCTGGTTCTTCTGGTATGGAGCAGCGGATAAAGGGGCAGACGTTGGGTCAGATTTTTGATGCTTATTTTCCTGACGCGGATGTTCAGGAGCGTATTGTGGCTGAGCTTGAGAACTTTGAGCAGGGGATGCGTTTTCCGTATGTTGATGGTTTTGCTGACTTTGTTGCAGATCTGCGTGCCTGTGGTGTAAGGACGGCAATAGTGACCAGCTCCAACAGGCAGAAGATGAGTGTTGTATATGCTAATTGTCCTGAGCTTACGGATATGTTCGATGCGATACTAACGTCTGAGGATTTCTCGTTCAGCAAGCCTCATCCCGACTGTTATGAGAAGGCTGCCGCGCGTCTTGATGCTCAGCGTGATGAGTGTGTTGTGTTTGAGGATAGCTTTAACGGTCTGCGGTCGGGCCGTTCTGCAGGTATGAGGGTAGTTGGCTTGTCCACAACCAACGTGGCTGATGATATCAAACCATTGTCGGATGTTGTTATAAGTGATTATTTGGGACTGGATTATGAAAAAATAACAACATTATTGTCTGTGTGTCGTTAAAAACCGATACCTTTGCATGCTGAAATGAGAACCGTTTTGATGTTATGGCGGATTTTTTCTCCTTTTGGCGGTTCTTGGTAATGATACAGAATGATATAAAAAAACAGATATGGCAGGATACTTAGTAAGTGACACGAGGAAGGTCACAACCCATCGTTTCATAGAGATGAAGCAGCGAGGTGAGAAGATTTCAATGCTCACTTCTTATGACTTTACAACAGCAGGAATTGTTGACGGTGCCGGTATAGATGGTATTTTGGTCGGCGATTCTGCGTCTAACGTTATGGCAGGTAACTCCACAACGCTTCCGATGACCGTAGAGCAGATGATATATCATGCCCGCTCGGTGGTGAGGGGTGTAAAGCGCGCGCTTGTTGTCTGCGATATGCCTTTCGGCAGTTATCAGGTGGACAGGAAGGAGGGCGTGAAGAATGCCGTCCGCATTATGAAGGAGAGCGGATGTGATGCCCTGAAGCTGGAGGGCGGAAGCGAGATTGTTGATACCATAAAGGGTATTCTTGACGCCGGCATTCCTGTGATGGGCCATCTCGGGCTAACACCTCAGAGCATAAACAAGTTCGGCACTTATACCGTAAGGGCAAAGGAGGAGGCTGAGGCTGCCAAGCTGCTCAGCGACGCCCGCATGCTGGCAGAGGCAGGATGCTTCGGCGTAGTGCTGGAGAAGGTGCCAGCGGAACTTGCCTCAAGAGTGTCTGCCGAAATCAGTATACCCACAATAGGCATAGGTGCCGGCAATGGTACTGACGGCCAGATATTGGTTGTGGATGATATGCTGGGAATGTCTAAGGGTTTTAATCCGCGTTTCCTTCGCCGCTATGCCGACCTTCATGGTGTCATGACAGATGCCATAGGGCAGTATATCACAGATGTGAAGAGCATGGACTTCCCTAATGAAAAAGAGTCGTATTAGTCATGTACACGCAGAATACGGCGGTTCATATAAAGCTGTGGCATAAGAATTTCGTCATGCTGGCTGTTGTCAGCATGATGACAGGCTTAGCCGCTAATATGTTCATACCGGTGATTCCACTGTGGATGACGAGTGTCCTGCACATGAGCACGGCAGAGACAGCAGCCGTTTTCGCGGCTTATGTGGCAGGTCTGTTTGCTCCAGGGGCGTTCTGCTCTTATCTTGTGCAGCGCTTCAGGCGCAATATAGTGTGCCTTCTGGCTATTGTGGCAATGATTGTCACGCTTGTCGGCCTGCCTTATGTAGAGGGATTCATGCGTCAGTATTTCCATAATGACGTTACTATGGGGTTTCTGATGGTGCGAGTGCTGCTGGGACTGACGTTCGGACTGTCTCAGATGATATTGTCGGGCACGCTGATAATAGACGCCTGCCAGTCGTTTCTGCGCACGGAGGCCAACCATTCGTCGGCATGGCTTTACAGGTTCACATTCTCCTTAGGTCCTATAGCCGGCCTTTTTGTCTATCAGTTCTGGGGTTTTGAGGCGGTGGCTCTGGTGGCAGTCGTTGTCAGCGCCATGGCGGCAATAGTGTTGCTGAACGTGGAATTCCCTTTCAAGGCTCCCGAGGAGAACCTCCGTCTGATGAGTCTCGACCGTTTCTTCCTGCCTCAGGGCAAGTGGCTGTTCGTAAATCTCGTATTATTGATGTTTGCCGTGGGGCTTACTTTTTCCGGCAGATACTCGCTGACATTCTACGGCTTTATGATGACGGGCTTTCTGCTTGCGCTGCTTGCCCAGAAGTTTGTCTTCGTGCAGGCGGACCTTAAGAGCGAGGTTATTACGGGCGGACTGCTCGTCATATCCTCCCTGCTGCTGCTTCTGGCACGAGGGGATATGGAACTGACATCCTTTGTCGCGCCTGTTAATATAGGTATAGGAATGGGAATAATAGGTGCGCGCTTCCTGTTGTTCTTTCTTAAACTAAGCAGCCATTGCCAGCGAGGCACGGCGCAGACAACATATTTTCTTGCAACAGAGACGGGGCTGACTCTCGGAATAGCGGTAGGACTGATGCTGCGGCAGACCGATATAAGGATGACTGTTGCCCTGGTTGTGGTGTGTGTGGCATTATTGATGTACCATTTCTTCACACACTCGTGGTACATGAGGCACAAAAACAGGTAGAACGCAAATTTTCACGATGTTATGGAGAAGTGGGTAGTGAGCATGCTGCAGGCCAACGCAGCCAGATATGAGACCCGAGAGTTTCTGAACGGTGACCCCAGTTGGTTTATGCATCAGGTGGACACCGCTCATGATGCCGAGCTGATGGCATTCATAGCCTCATGCCTGAGTTATGGCAGCAGAAAGCAGTTCATGCCTAAGATAAAGTATATCCTTGACTCGTCAGAGGGAAACCTGCGCGACTGGCTTCGCACGGGGGCATATAACGACAGCATACCCAACGACGGGAAATGCTTTTACAGGCTTTACAGCAACTCCACATTCAATTCCTTCTTAAGTGCTCTTGCCGCCCTTGTGGCAGAATATGGCACGCTGGGCAGTTTCGCCCGTCTTAATTCAGCTGACGGACTTGCCGCCGTGAGGGCTATAACGGCATATTTCGCGGATAAGAATGTGAAGAGTGGGGTGGTGCCAAAGGATTGTTCCTCGGCATGCAAGCGTGTGTGTATGTTTCTGCGATGGATGGTACGTGACTCCTCACCCGTTGATTTGGGATTATGGAGCGGCATAATAGATAAGCGCACGCTGATAATGCCGATGGACACTCACGTGGTAAACCAGGCTTATGGGCTTGGGCTGCTTGGTGCAAAATCGGCAACCATGTCATCTGCTCTCAGGCTTACGGCAAAGATGCGTGAGGTGTTTCCTGATGATCCCCTGAAGGGAGACTTCGCACTTTTTGGTTATGGTGTTGATGAAGGCAATAAGGCTAAAGAGGGCCAATAAGCCCTATGAGCATGTTTAATGTTTAAGCCAATAAGTCTCATAAGCCCTATAAGCCCCATAAGTCTGTCTCAAGAGCCCATAGGATGAAATAAAAAGGATGTGAGAAAACTCACATCCTTTTTATTTGTTATTATGCTATTGCTATTAGATGATAGTCTTAACAGCCTCAAGCATGCCTTTCTCCTGAATGAGGTCAAGATATTCCTTAACAAGCTCAGCAAGACCGGCAACGTTATGAAGGTCTTCGCCCCAGATGAAATCAGCAGCAAGAACACCGTCGGTAACCTTCTGAGTGTCGCCTGTTGCCCAGAGTTCCTTGAGCAAATCCATGATCTTCTGGTCGTCATTAGGAACGATTTCTGCGCCGTCAGCACGCTTACCACCCTTGTAGTATGTGATGATAGCGGCAAGACCGAACACCAGTCCCTTTGGCAGCTCACCCTTACGCTCCAGATATGTCTTAACTCCTGGGAGGTCGCGTGCCTGGAATTTAGGGAATGAGTTGAGCATGATAGATGTAACCTGGTGGTCTACGTATGGGTTGTTGAAACGCTCAAGAACGTCAGCGGCAAACTGCTTCAGCTCATCCATTGGCAAGTTGAGTGTCTCCATGAGTTCCTCAAACTGAACCTTGTGGATGTATTTGCCAAGAACCTCGTGGTTGCAAGCGTCGCGAACGATATCTACGCCTGACAGATATGTCACAGGAGAGAGAACTGTGTGAGGACCATTGAGCAGAGTCACCTTACGCTCGTGGTATGGCTTCTCACTCTCTGCGATAAGAACGTGCAGGCCAGCCTTCTCTGCAGGGAATTCCTCGCGGAGCTCCTCGCATGTCATGTTCTCTGCTTTCTCGATAACCCAGAGGTGGAATATCTCAGCCTGAACAACAAGGTTGTCTTTGTATCCAACCTTCTCCTGAATTTCTGCAATCTCCTTGCGTGGGAATCCTGGAACGATACGGTCTACGAGTGTAGCGCAAACATAATTGTATTTTGTGAACCACTCTTTGAATGCCTCGTAGTCAGCGCCGAAGTCGTCCTTCCACAGTTCGATATACTTGTAGATGCACTCCTTGAGGTGATGTCCGTTGAGGAATATCAGCTCGCAAGGCATGATGATGAGTCCCTTCTTAGGGTCACCGTTGAATGTCTGGAAACGACGGTAGAGCAACTGAACGAGCTTGCCTGGATAAGATGAAGCAGGTGCGTCAGAGAGTTTGCAAGTGTCGTCGAAAGCGATACCAGCCTCTGTTGTGTTAGAGATAACGAAACGAATCTCAGGCTGCTCAGCCAAAGCCATGAATGCTGCATTCTGGCTGTATGGGTTGAGGGCGCGGCTTATTACATCGATACGCTCAAGTGAGTTTACAGCCTCGCCGTTGAGTCGTCCCTGCAGGTTTACGTGATACAGACAGTCTTGGCCGTTGAGCCAGTCTACCATACCGCGGTCGATAGGTTGTACAACAACTACAGAACCGTTGAAGTTTGTCTTCTGGTTCATGTTCCAGATAATCCAGTCTACAAAAGCGCGCAGGAAGTTACCCTCACCAAACTGAATGATTTTCTCAGGCATAACGCTCTTTGGAGCAGTTTGCTTGTTAAGTGCTTTTAAATTTGCCATGATTTAATATTTTGTTAAATGGAATTTTATTTAATGCAAAGATAATATATTATTTATTACAAATATTTATATCTGAATGTTAAAATAACGTAAAGGTTTGCGTAATCCTGTTTTGTTATATTGCGAAGATGTTGAAACCTCCATCAACAACAGCCACTGTGCCCGTCACGAATTTGGATGCGTCGCTCATCAGATAGTGTATTGTTCCGCATAGTTCCTCCGGCTCACCCATACGTCCGAAAGGAGTGTGGTTGATGACGTCGTTTCCTCTTTGTGTGTATGTCCCGTCAGGGTTAGTGAGCAGGCTCCGGTTCTGCTCGGTGATGAAGAATCCTGGTGCTATTGCGTTTACGCGTATTCCCTCTCCGAACTTCTTTGCGCACTCTGTTGCCATGAATGCCGTGAAGTTGCTTATTGCTGCTTTTGCCGCCGCATATCCGCACACGCGTGTTATAGGCCGGAATGCCGCCATGGACGAGAAGTTTATGATGGAGCCTTTGCCCTGTTGTACCATCGGTTTTAGGAATATCTGTGTGGGTATTACCGTTCCTGTCAGGTTTAGTTCGTTCACCTTTTGAAACTGGTCCACCTGAATGTCGAAGAACGTCTTGTCCGGGCTTATTGTCGCTCCGGGCATGTTTCCTCCTGCGGCGTTAAGCAGAGTGTCCACGCGTCCGTATTTTGCAATTATGTCATCGCAGTTTTTCTGTACCGCCTCCTGACTCATTACGTCGGTCTTCATGAATTCCGCACATCCGCCCTCGCTTTCAATCTCGCTTACTATCTCTTTGCCCACCTCTTCCTTTCGTCCGAGAATAATCACTTTGGCTCCGTTTAGTGCGAGATATTTTGCTATGCACCGTCCTAAGACACCTGTTCCGCCTGTGATAACGGTAATATTATCCTTGATGTTGAATAATTCGTTCATGATAAATATGTTTAATGATTATTCGTAAAATCCTGGTTGTTTGAACTCTATACCCAGTTCTCTGTCCACTGTAGCTATTATTCCCTGTACCTGTCCGAGTGCGAACATACGTCCGAGGAACGAGTATCCGGCGTTATATCCTCTCTCGTCATCTCCGAGCATGGTCATTCCGTGGTCCACTCTCATAGGTAGTTGCGGATTAGCCTTCTCGAAGATTCTTACTAACTCTATAAGGTCGGCGCGTCCTCCCAGGTGTGATGCCTCTGTGAAGTCGCCGTTAGGAAAGATGTGGCATGAGCGCAGGTGTACGAACCACGTTCTGTCTGCGTATTTGTTTGCCAGTTCCACTACGTCGTTATGTGCTCCTGCCGATAGCGAGCCTGCGCAGAATGTCAGTCCGTTGTGCGGGTTGTCCACAGCTTTCAGGAACCATTCTATATCTTCGTCGCAAGTCACGATTCTTGGCAGTCCGAGTATTGGGAATGGAGGGTCGTCGGGGTGCACGCACATAAACATTCCATACTCCTCGCATGTAGGCATTATGGCGTTCAGGAAGTATCTCATGTTCTCCCTTAGTTGCTCCTTTGTTATGCCTTTGTACAAGTTGAGCAGTTCTCTGAACAGTTCAACAGGGTGCTCGTCGTCTTCCTTTATGTTTCCGCTTACGAATCCCTGTGTCTTCACGATGATGTTCTCCACAAGTCTGTGGTCATCCTCCGGTGTCATGGTGGCCTTCAGTTTCTCAACCTCAGCCATGACGCTCTCGGGCCATTCTTTCTCTGCTCCCTCGCGTTTCAGTATGCAGCAGTCAAAGTATGCGAACTGCGCGTGCGAGAAATACAGGTTTGTTGCTCCATTAGGGTTAGGATGGTCAAGGTCTGTTCTTGCCCAGTCGAGCACAGGCATGAAGTTGTAGCATATAGTGTGTATGCCTTCCAGCGAGAGGTTTTTGAGGCTTTCCTTGTATCGCTCTATCAGTTCGTCTCTGTCAGGTCCTGCGTATTTTATGCTTTCGCATACCGGCAGACTCTCCACCACCGACCATCTCATGCCGTAGCTCTCGATGTATTCTCTGAGGTCTCTGATTTTCTCTCTTGTCCATACTTCACCGTTTGGCACGTCGTGCAGTGCCGTTACTATGCCTTCAACGCCGATTTGTTTGAGCATGGCAAGCGTAATCTTGTCGTTCTTGCCAAACCATCTCCATGTTCTTTCCATATATATTAAATTTATGTTTGTGGTTATTCGTGATGATAGGGCTCACCTTTAATTATAGTGCATGCCCTGTATATCTGCTCTGTGAAGATGAGTCTCACCATCTGGTGCGAGAATGTCATCTTTGATAGTGATATCTTCTCGTTAGCCTTGTCGTACACCTCTTTAGAGAATCCGTATGGTCCTCCTATTACGAATACGAGCCTTCTGCAAGTCTGCTGCTTCCTCTCCAGCCAGTTTGCCAGTTCTATG
This sequence comes from Prevotella sp., assembly GCA_017415455.1. Taxonomy (GTDB): domain Bacteria; phylum Bacteroidota; class Bacteroidia; order Bacteroidales; family Bacteroidaceae; genus Prevotella. The sequence continues at coordinate 15,789 of JAFQGS010000130.1, read as the reverse complement.
CTTCTGAACTCCTTTCCGTGCTCGTCGAGCAGCACCAGGGTGTCTCCCGGCTGTATGTGTTTCAGAATCAGCTCTCCCTCCTTCTCCTTCTGCTGCTCCTCTGTGATGTTCTTTGTGTTCTTCAGTTCCGGAATCGTTATTATGTCGAAAGGCATATAGTGGCTTATGCGCTCCACGTAGTCGTTAATACCCGTGTTGAAAACTTTGCTTGTTGTCTTACCTACAAGTATCAATAAAGTTTTCATGTACTTTTACTGTTTGTCTTGTTTTTACTCTTCTTTTCTTTTCGGGTTCATGGGGAACCATCCTTTTCTCACTCTTTCCTTCTGCTCGAAGAGTTCTTTTATCGACCAGATGAATGTGGCTCCCAGCACTCCCAGCACTGATGATATTATGGTGTGATCCACGTTTATCGCCGCGGCTAGGCATATTATTCCACATATGAGGAAAACCCACCAGTATTTTGTTCCGGTGTGATATTCTGTTTTAATAACGACGGGGTGGAAGAGGCCTATTATTAAAAAAGAACATATGGCAATTATTATACCTGTGAAATTCATAACATCACGTCTTTGCTTATTCACTGCAAATATAACCTATTTTTATTAAAACCGATGCAAAAAAGCAAAATAAATACCGCATCTTAACGTGTTTTCGGTTTTATTGCTTATCTTTGCCTTCGTATACATTAAGTGATTACTTAAACTTAAATATTTAATAATATGGGAAATAACTTGGATTTGATTAAGCAATGTGAGGCTGTTGCCCAGCAATGGCTCACACCGGCATTCGACGAGGACACTCGCAAGGAAGTTCAGAAGATGCTCGATGACGAGGACAAGACAGCGCTTGTCGACGCCTTCTATCAGAACCTGGAGTTCGGAACTGGCGGTCTTCGCGGTATTATGGGAGCTGGAACAAACAGGATGAACAAGTATATCGTGGGCATGGCCACACAGGGCTTTGCCAACTATCTGCTTAAGGCCTTCGCCGGTAAGAGCGACATATCAGTTGTTGTAGGCCACGACTGCCGCAACAACGGCCGCATGTTTGCCGAGACCGTAGCCGACATCTTCTCTGCCAACGGCATAAAAGTGTATCTCTTCGAGAGCCTCAGGCCAACACCTGAGATTTCCTTCGCCATACGCCAGCTGGGCTGCCAGGCGGGAGTGAACGTAACAGCAAGCCACAATCCGAGAGAATACAACGGCTATAAGGCATACTGGGAAGACGGCGCACAGGTGCTCGCTCCACACGACACAGGCATCATCAACGAGGTTAACAAGGTGACCATCGCCGATGTCAAGTTCGAAGGTAACAAGGAACTCGTCGAGATTATAGGCGGCGAGATGGACTGGGACTACATACAGGCCGTTAAAGAGGCAATGGTTGACCAAGACGTCATCCTCCGCCAGAAAGACCTCAACATAGTATATTCAGCAATGCACGGCACAGGCCGCCACATCGTGCCTATGGCTCTGCGCTCATGGGGATTCCAGAATATCCATGTGGTGCCAGAGCAGATGGTCGTTGACGGCAACTTCCCAACAGTCATCTCTCCAAACCCAGAGAATGCCGAGGCCATGACACTGGGCATGAAGCTGGGAACAAAGCTCAACGCCGACCTCGTAATCGCCAGCGACCCCGACGCCGACCGTCTGGCCATCGTAGTGCGCAACCCTAAGGGCGAGTGGGAGATAATAAACGGCAACCAGACATGCATGATGTTCTGCTGGTATATCATCGCCAACAAGAAGAAACTGGGACAGTTGAAGGGTAATGAGTTCCTTGTGAAGACTATCGTTACTACAGAGGCCATCGCCGAGATCGCCAAGAAGAACGGCGTGGAGCTGCGCGATTGCTACACCGGATTCAAGTGGATTGCCAATGAGATACGCATCTCAGAAGGTAAGCAGAAGTATATCGGCGGTGGCGAGGAGTCATTCGGCTTCCTGCCATTCGATAAGGTAAGAGACAAGGACGCTCCGGCATCTATCTGCCTCATATGCGAGATTGCCGCATGGGCAAAAGACAACGGCCGTACACTCTACGACCTCCTTATGGACATTTACGCGGAATATGGCTATTCACGCGAACTCACCATAAACGTTGTTAAGCCGGGCAAGAGCGGAGCCGACGAGATAAAGCAAATGATGGTAGACTTCAGAAACAACCCTCCACAAGAGCTTGGCGGCTCAAAGGTTGTGCTCTGGAAAGACTACAAGACACTTGAGGCAACCGACGACAAGGGCAACGTCACAAAGCTCAACATGCCAGACACAAGTAACGTGCTCCAGTGGTTCTGCGAGGACGGCACAAAGATAAGCGTGCGCCCGTCGGGAACAGAGCCTAAGATAAAGTTCTACACCGAGATAAAGAACCCAACCTTCAAGTGCGGAGGCTGCTACGAGCGCTGCAACAGCGAGGCGATGGCAAAGATTGAGGCAATAAAGAAAAGCCTTAACCTCGGCTAAAACAAGAACACCTTATAATATATAATATACACAGGCTCCGCATGTAGGAAGACGCAGGAGGGCTGTAACTCACGCGGAGCCTGCGAAAGTTTAATAACATTAAAAAGAAAATCACTATGAGTAAGAAATATATCTGCACCGTTTGCGGATACGTACACGAAGGACCAGAGGCACCAGCGCAGTGCCCACAGTGCAAAGTGCCGGCAGAGAAGTTCAAGGAACTTGAGGAGACAGAAGGCGGCATACAGTTTGTTCAGGAACACGTCATCGGCATAGCCAAAGACTACGGCGTTGACGAGGAGATGATAAAAGACCTCAACGCCCACTTCATGGGCGAGTGCACTGAGGTGGGCATGTACCTCGCCATGAGTCGTCAGGCAGACCGCGAGGGATACCCAGAGATAGCTGAAGCCTTCAAGCGCTACGCATGGGAAGAGGCAGAGCACGCCGCTAAGTTTGCCGAACTGCTCGGCGACGTGGTGTGGGACACAAAGACAAATCTTGAGAAGCGCATGAACGCTGAGGCAGGAGCATGCGAGGACAAGTTCCGCATAGCCAAGAACGCCAAGGCAAACAACTGGGATGCCATACACGACACCGTGCACGAGATGGCAAAAGACGAGGCACGCCACGGCAAGGGCTTCGAGGGGCTCTTCAATCGCTATTTCAAGAAATAAAAGCCAGTAATCACGTTTGTGAACAATAAATAAGAAAAAGACTGAAGCCATGGGGTATCCTCCCGCGCTTCAGTCTTTCTTTATGCCGTAACCTTAAACAGCGATTATTGCTCTGTCAGTCATAGTCATTCCCATTTGGTATACACGCTGTATACTTTTGGTATACACGGCGTATACTTTTAGTATACACGGGATATACTAAATTGAGTTGACTATCATTTTGTTTGGTTTGACTATGACTTTCTATGTCATGGAAATGGGACTTGTCCTTTATTTACTCATCTGATGAAAGAGGGTAGAGGCTTACTAATTACTCCCCAAGAGAGGGGGTGGGGGATTTAAAAGTCAGTAGAAGGGTCAAATATCCATCCCAAAATACGAAAAAATGATTTTTTTTGAAAATTATTGGCGGAAATATTTGCATATATGAAAAACAATCACTACCTTTGCATCGCATTTGAGAGAAAATGCTGCGGTAAATATTTTGAACAACCGGTAAGGAAGTTTGGGTGAGTGGCTGAAACCAGCAGTTTGCTAAACTGCCGTACGTGTAAACGTACCGGGGGTTCGAATCCCCCAGCTTCCGCAGGGTACCGCAAAAGACATATCATGCTGGATTCATCTAACGGTTAGGATACAAGATTCTCAATCTTGGCATAGGGGTTCGATTCCCCTATCCAGTACACTTAAAGCCTTGGAGAGTTCCAAGGCTTTTTTTGTTGGCCGGAGCTTCATTCCCGGCCCCTCTGAAGGAAAAGCCACCACCAGCCCCTCTCCATAATGAGAGGGGAGTAAGTTGACAAGTTGATTGTAGCAGGACTATTGTCTGAACTCCTTTAATAAGTTGTCAACTTGTCAACTCGTCAACTTGTTATCAACTTATAAAAAAGAAGCGTGCGCCGGAGATATGGCCCTTTAGTCAGCCATTCCGACGCACACTCCTTTTTTTATGCATGTGCAGTGTGAAGCTATCTGCGTGAAGTGTGTCTTCCGCCGTATTAATAGCTTCGTGCTATTATCACCCTGTACTTGGCAGGCTTGCCTGACACCATGTCGATGCCTGGCGTTTGCTCCACGCCGAAAGGCACGCAGCGTATGGTGGCCTGTGTCTCCTCTTTTATCTGCGCCTCGGTCTCAGCCGTGCCGTCCCAGTGGCAGAGGAAGAATCCGCCGTCCTTCACCTTCTCCTTGAACTCGGCATAGTTGTCGCACTCATAGATACGTGCGTCTCTCTGTGCTTTTGCCTTCTGGAAGATGTTATCCTGTATGTCGTCAAGAAGGTTCTTAACGTAGTCGATTATGCCGTCAATGCCTACCGTCTCCTTCTCAAGTGTGTCTCTTCTCATCACCTCTATAGTGCCGTTCTCAAGGTCGCGGCCTCCCATGACGAGTCGCACAGGTACTCCCTTCAGCTCGTAGTCGGCGAACTTGAATCCAGGGCGCTTGTTGTCAGAGTCGTCAAATTTCACGGAGATGCCCGCATTCCTCAGCTCGTTGATGACCGGTGTGAGTTTTTCTGTTATTGCCGCCAACTGCTCGGCGCCCTTGGTAATTGGTATTATCACCACCTGTATAGGTGCGAGTCGTGGAGGTAGCACGAGTCCGTTGTCATCGGAGTGTGTCATGATGAGTGCTCCGATGAGACGTGTTGACACGCCCCATGATGTAGCCCATACATACTCCGGCTTGTTCTCCTTGTTGAGGAATGTAACCTCGAAGGCCTTGGCGAAGTTCTGACCGAGGAAGTGCGACGTGCCGCTCTGCAGCGCCTTGCCGTCCTGCATCATGGCCTCGATGGTGTAGGTGTCTAATGCTCCTGCGAATCGCTCTGTCTCGCTTTTCACGCCTTGTACCACCGGCACAGCCATCCATTTCTCGGCGAACTCGGCATACACGTGCAGCATCTTCTGTGCCTCAGCCTCAGCCTCTTCCTTTGTGGCGTGGGCTGTGTGACCCTCCTGCCACAGAAACTCGGATGTGCGCAGGAATGGGCGTGTTCTCATTTCCCAGCGCATCACGTTGCACCACTGGTTGCACATCAGCGGAAGGTCGCGGTAGGACTGTATCCAGTTTTTGTAAGTGTTCCAGATGATTGTCTCGGATGTGGGGCGTATGATGAGCTCTTCCTCGAGTTTTGCCGAAGGGTCCACCTCGACGCCGCTCTTGTCCTCCTTGGCGCGCAGGCGGTAGTGGGTTACCACAGCCGCCTCCTTGGCGAATCCCTCCACGTGCTCAGCCTCTCTTGAGAGGAAAGACTTGGGGATGAGGAGCGGGAAGTAGGCGTTTACGGCTCCTGTCTCTTTGAACATGGCGTCGAGCTGCTGCTGCATCTTCTCCCATATAGCATAGCCGTAGGGCTTGATAACCATACATCCTCTCACTGCAGACTGCTCTGCAAGGTCGGCTTTCACAATCAAGTCGTTATACCACTGACTGTAATTGTCTGCTCTTTTCGTCAGATCCTTTAATTCTTTTGCCATATCTAATAATGTTTTTGTTCTTAAAATTGTCTGCAAAAATACTAAAAAAGTTGATAATTATAGTAATGTTTTCCGAAAAAGAACTATCTTTGTGCTTTGTAAAAAAGTATAATGTATAATTTAAACAAATAATGATTATGAAGAAGTTAAAGACTTCAACTCTGTTGTTGTGTGCGGCTATGATGTTCAGCTGCGGAAATAATACAGGTAACGGCGCTCTCATAGGTGCCGGAGGCGGTGCTCTGCTGGGTGGTATCATAGGTAACATCATCGGCAAGGACACGAAGGCAACAGCCATCGGCGCGGCTATCGGTTCGGCAGTAGGTGCCGGAGGCGGTGCTCTTATCGGTAAGAAGATGGACAAGGCCAAGGCAGCTGCTCAGGCAATAGAGAACGCAAAGGTGGAGGGTATAACAGACGCCAACGGTCAGACAGTGGCTGTGAAGGTTACCTTTGAGTCGGGCATTCTCTTCTCTTCAAGCAGCGCAAGTCTGGCTACAGCAGCAAAGCAGTCGCTCACCGAGTTCGCAGGTGTGCTCAACCAGTATAACGATGCCGACGTGGCCGTTAAGGGATATACAGACAACCAGGGCTGGAAGAACGCAACAGCCGCAGAGAGCGTGAAGAAGAACAACGAGCTCTCGCTTGACCGTGCCCGCAGCGTGCAGAGCTATCTCATAGCACAAGGCGTGAGCATCTCACAGATAAAGAGTGTTGAGGGACTGGGTGAGGCTAATCCGGTGGCAGACAACTCTACAGCGGCAGGCAGACAGCAGAACCGCCGCGTTGAGGTGTATCTTTATCCAAGCCAGAACATGATAGACGCAGCTAATAACGGTACGCTGAAATAAGTTGTAAACAACTGACTGTTATCGTAGTAACAGTATTCGTTACAGAAAATGATTATATTCAGATTTATTTGGAAGTTAATAAGATGGATGGTGGTTGCCTTTCTGGGCACCACCATTCTTTCTGTTGTGCTGCTGCGCTTCGTGCCAGTATATTTCACACCGCTTATGTTTATCCGTTGCGCCGAGCAGATGGCAGACGGCGAGGCTCCAACGCTTCATCACGAATGGGTGGCGCTTGACGAGATGTCCAAATATATGCCGGTGGCGGTCATGGCAAGCGAGGACCAGCGCTTCCTCCTGCACCATGGATTCGACCTCAAAGCCATAGAGGAGGCTGTGGAGCATAACAAGAAAAACAGTCGCAAGCGAGGAGCGAGCACCATAACACAGCAGACGGCCAAGAACGTCTTCCTGTGGCAGGGACGCACGTGGCTGAGGAAAGGGCTGGAGGCATACTTCACCTTCCTCATAGAACTGACGTGGAGCAAGCAGAGGATAATGGAGGTGTACCTCAACTCCATAGAGATGGGGAAGGGTATATATGGAGTGCAGGCCGTAGCCGAAGAGCATTTCGGAAAGAATGCGGGCGAACTGACAAGAGACGACTGTGCCCTGATAGCCGCCACGCTGCCCAATCCGCAGAAATTCAGCTCGAAAGACCCATCGCCTTACATGCTGAAAAGGCAGAGACAGATTAAACATCAGATGAAGTTCATACCTCTGCTGCCTCAAGAGGGTGAAGACGTGGACAAAGAAACCGTAAACGGCGGCATATACAAGAAATAACAGCCGCACAAATGGGAAACACCGGAGACGCAAATGGGGAATCATACCTCTGTGGCATACTGACAGTCCATGTCAAACCAGCCGGAAGCAATATCCTTACTGATAGATTGAACTTATGACACTTGACTTTCTTTCACAATTGAATGACCAACAGCTGGAGGCTGTTCTGTATAACGACGGACCGTCGCTCATCATAGCGGGAGCGGGGTCTGGCAAGACGCGTGTGCTGACATATAAAATAGCCTACCTCCTGGCAAACGGCGTGGAGCCCCGGAGCATACTGGCTCTTACGTTCACCAATAAGGCGGCGAATGAGATGAAGCAGAGAATTGGCAGTTTGGTGGGAGAGGAGAAGGCACGATATATAAATATGGGCACGTTTCACAGCATCTTTGCGAGAATGCTGAGATATGAGGCGGAGAGGATAGGCTATATGCCTAACTTCACCATATACGACGAAAGTGACTCGAGAAGTCTGCTGAAGTCTATAATAAAAGAGATGAACCTTGACGACAAGACATACAAGCCTGCCGGTGTGCATTCATACATAAGCATGGCGAAGAACCACATAATCACGCCGGAGCAATACGCAAAGGACAGCAGCGTGCTGCGTCGCGATTACGAGATGAGGATGCCCGAGCTGTATAAGATATATGCCGAATATTGCAGGAGGTGCAGAAACGCAAACGCTATGGATTTTGACGATCTGCTTACCTATACTTTCCTGCTGCTTGACGCAAACGAGGAGGTGAGGAGAAAATACTCGGAGAGGTTCAGGTTCATACTTGTTGACGAGTATCAGGACACCAATTCGGTACAGCAGCGGATAATAGAGAAGCTGGCATCGGGAAACTCCAGGATATGTGCTGTGGGTGATGACGCACAGAGTATCTACGGATTCAGAGGGGCGAATATAGACAATATTCTTGACTTCCAGCGCGTTTTCGGCAACGTGAGGCTCTTCAAGCTGGAGCAGAACTATCGCTCCACGCAAAGGATTGTGTTGGCGGCCAACACTCTTATAAAGCATAACACAAGGCAGATAAGAAAGGATGTCTTCAGCCAGAAGGCTGAGGGAGAAAAGATTCTTGTGAAGCAGACCTACAGCGACAAGGAAGAGGCAGAGGTGGTTTGCAAGGATATAAGGAGAATGATGCGCAGCGACAATACCGACTACAGCTCATTCGCCATTCTGTATCGCACAAACTCGCAGAGCAGAATTTTCGAGGAGTCGTTCAGAAAGAACAATATACCTTATAAGATATACGGAGGGCTGAGCTTCTACCAGCGCAAGGAGATAAAGGACGTGATGGCTTACCTCAGGCTTGTGGCAAACCCGTATGACGAGGAGGCGTTCAAGCGAATCATAAACTATCCCACAAGGGGTATAGGAAACACCACGCTGGCTAAGATAATAGCGGCTGCCGTGAGAGACGGGGTGAGTTTGTGGCAGGCGATATCCGACCCTCATATGCACCTGCAAGACGTGAAAGGGGCGGCACTCTCAAAGATAAGCGGATTCAGACAGCTTATCCAGCAATATATTGACAGGCGAGAGACGGAGGATGTGGCAGAACTTGCCAAGAGCCTGATTAAAGAGTCGGGCATCTCGAATGATATATTCACCGACTCGTCGCCCGAAAATCTCTCGCGGCAGGAGAATATACAGGAGCTCATAGACAGTATGTACGAGTTTGTTGCCACAAGAAGAGAGGAGGATATGGCGCAGAATGTCTATCTCTCTGACTATCTTCAGGAGGTGTCGCTGCTCAGCGATATCGACGGGGATAAGGTGGAGGACGGCAACTTCGTCACCTTGATGACCATTCACAGCGCGAAAGGTCTGGAGTTCGCAAATGTTTTTATCGTAGGTGTAGAGGAGAACATATTCCCAAGTCCGCTTTCCGTCAACACAAAGCGCGAGCTGGAGGAGGAGCGCCGCCTGCTCTACGTGGCTATAACAAGGGCAGAGAAGAGATGTGTGATAACCTATGCCAAGAACAGGTTCAGATACGGGAGGCTGGAATTCAACCCACCAAGTAGGTTTATAAACGATATAGCCGGACAGTATGTGGATATGGAGCAGTCGGGAGGCGGCGGCTTCATGCAGCAAGGCTGCGGTATGTCGTGGGACAACTCCCGTGGCACAGGCTCTTACGACCGTAGTCAGGGCTATGGTGACAGGAGGACTTCATGGAACTCGCAGAACAGCCGTCCGGTGGCATCGCAGTTCATGGCAGATGTCAAGCAGAGGATAGTGTCGCATCATGAGGAGCCGTCGGTTGACCCGTTTGGCGAGGGTTTCAAAAGAACATTCGCGCAGAGTGGAGGCAACCTCAGAAAGCTGTCCAAGAGCATCTGCACCCCTCAGCCGTCCGCATCCCAGCAGGACAAGACGCCTCTGAATGTGAATGACATGATAGAGCACGAGAGGTTCGGAATAGGCACAGTGGTAAGGGTGGAGGGCACTGGCGAGAATATGAAAGCAACAGTAAACTTTCAGAATGTAGGCACCAAGCAGCTCCTTCTGAAGTTTGCACGTTTCAAGGTTATTCGGACTTAGGACTTGTGAGCCTTATAAGCCGAATGGGGTTTATAAGGCTTATAGGTCTCATAGGACATATGGGTCTCATGAACACAAAGCAAAGGGCAAGTACAAGAACAATGGCTTATTGGTCTCATGGGACATATGGGTTTCATGAACCCTTGTAAGGTCAAAGCGCCACAAACACAAATCGTGCTGTGGCGCTTTGGCTTTTTTATTCTTTTATTTGTTCAGTTCTTTCTTCTTGTTCCTTATCAGTTCAATATATTTGTTTCTGTTCAGCCATTCAGACTTCTTACGTTCATAGTCATTCTGTCGGCGTTCAAGAAAATTGTCGGCCATACCTGTTTCCTATTTGTCGTTGAACTTACTGTATATGATGCTCAGCTTTATCGGCTCGAACATGTTGGCAGACCCGCCTATCAGTCTTGCGCTTGTCAGGCTCATGTCGTGTACAACCTTCGCAAGCTGGTTTGAGGCGTTATACGTCGCTGTTACAGGTATTATCGCAACCTTGTTCCAGTTAGGATGCTCGTTAACCCAGTTCGGGTTGTTTTTCATGCCTTTCTCTTTCTCGTTTGCGAGATATGTTATGATACCCGATATATTATTAAAGGTGTAATTGTTGTACTTGGATGAGTAGGTTGCCAGGTACGACCTTCTGTAATCAGCAATTTGCTCTTTCTCAAAGAATGTGTAAATGCTGTCGCTTGGTATCATAAGGAGTGTGGCAGGCGTAGCCAGGCTGTACTTGCCGTTACTCTCGTTGTTTATACGTGTGAGGTCTATTTTCGCGATATTCACCGTATCGTTCTCATGACCATAGAGTATCTCGTCGATAGGAAGCGTCATCTCTGTGTATATGCCGGAAGGAGTCTTCAGGTATGTCCATCCTTTTTCCTCTGCCAACTCCTTCATCTTCTCCTTGTCGTTGGTGATGTTTGTGGTTTGCAGAACCTCCTCTGTGCCGACGAACGATGATACGCCTACAAAAGTGGTGTCGGCATCCTTGTATCTGAAGAATACGTTGAGCTGGCTTATTGAGATGTAAGCCATAGAGCCCAGTCCACCGTCGTTTTTGAAATAGAATCCAGGGCAGACGTTCTTTGTGAAGTTATAAGAGTTCTTGAAATACTCAGGATTGTTGTAATACTGATGCATGATGTAAGTGCCGTAATTGTTGTACGTCTTACCGTTCTTGTCTGTATATGGGTCGTTCAGCTCAATATCGATGTTTGGAGAATAAAGAGTGGAGTTGTTGCGTATAACGCTGTCTATCGACAGGTCGGTGAGCGTGTACACTTTATTCTTGGCTATGCCGCCCTCTCTTATCATTCCGTTTTTCTCAGGATTGAAGTTTGAGTAATACTTTACGCCTTCCTTCATAGGTGTAGCCATCTCCATGGCTTTCAGCTTCATTACCGCAAGCGAGTCGCCGTAGAAGTTCTCATAGAAAAGGCGTATCTGACAGGAGTCGGCTATTATCTCGCCGTTGTCCAGTCTGCTCAGAATACTGTCTTTATCAGGAAACCTATAGTTCTCAAGTGTGTGGAACTGTGCCATGAAGTCTCCTGTTATATAGTTGCCAGTTTCCGGGTCACGTATCTTTCCGAGGTATCCTGTGGTGTTACGTGATAATACAGAGTCTGTTACAACTGAGCGTGTGCTTACCTCAAATGTGTCTGTAACAATTCTCAGATTGTCCATGTTGTCTGTCAGAGATGTTCCTATGTATTCTGTTGTGTCGTCACAAGAGGAGAACGCAATGGCAAACAGGGACAATAAAAAGTATAGTCTGGATTTCATTATTCAATTTACCTTAATATATATGTTAGTCTAATACCGTGTCATAGAACTGGTCAAAGACATCTGCTATGTTCTCATTATCGGTTTTTGTGTATTTCATATATGGTAGATTCTTCGACTTGGCATAGTCAAGAATGTCTTGTCTTATTCCGTCAGACACCTCCACGATGCCATCAGAATAGTCTATGGCAAGCTTGTTCAGCTCAAGGAAGTCGAAGTTACTGTTATAGTTGTCCAGGATATCTGATGTTGCGCTTTTATGCTCTATGCTTCTTCTGAATGTATCGTCGAAAGGCTTCGTCAGTTCATCCTTGAACAGAGATGTAACAACCTTGGCATTCGCAAATGAAGGCTCGTCGTTATAAGCTGTCTTGATGTACAGCGGAATGACAGAACTCATCCATCCCTGGCAGTGGATGATGTCAGGAGTCCAGCGCAGCTTCTTCACTGTCTCAAGCACGCCGCGTGCAAAAAACGCTGCCCGCTCGCCGTTGTCGTCATATTCGTTGCCGTTCTCGTCAACAGCCATTTGCCTGCGAAGGAAGAAATCGTCGTTGTCGATGAAATACACCTGAATCCTTGTTGATGGTATAGACGCCACCTTGATTATCAGCGGATGGTCTGTCTCGTCCATTATCAGCATCATTCGTGACAGGCGAATAACTTCGTGTAGCTGTCCGCGGCGCTCGTTTATATTGCCCCACTTGGGCATGAATGTTCTTATCTCATATCCTTTTTCCTGTATAGCCTGAGGTAAGAAGCGTCCCATTTCGGACATCTCGCTTTCTTGAACGTATGGAACAATCTCCTGATTGATGAATAGTATTTTTTTTGCCTTCATGATGTGATAATTTACTTTGCAAAGTTACGAAAAAAAACTTGTATTTTGTCAACTTTTCACTTTATTTAGGGTTTTACCAAACAGAAAAGGCACTTTTTGTGTGATTATTCTTTCTCATTTAAGAAAAATGTTGTTATTTTGCACCTTCAAAATTATAAGGAAAACGAAAGTCAGTAATATAATGAAGGTTTTTCATAAGATTGTTGATTTACAAAATGAGCTGTTCGAAGCTCGTAAGAAAGGTCAGGATATAGGTCTTGTTCCTACAATGGGGGCATTGCATGAAGGTCATATTTCTTTGGTGAGACACTCTGTGGAGCAGAATGCCGTTACTGTAGTATCTGTCTTTGTCAACCCAACCCAATTTAACAACAAGAAGGATTTGGAGACTTATCCGAGAACGCTTGAGGCAGACTGCGAGCTGCTGTTGCAAGCAGGTGCGGATTTCGTCTTTGCACCTACGGCAGAGGAGATGTATCCAGTGCCGGACACACGCAGTTTTGAGTACCATCCAATATCAACGGTCATGGAAGGAGCACACCGCCCAGGACATTTCAACGGAGTGTGTCAGGTGGTAAGCCGCTTGTTCTATATCGTAAGGCCGGACAGGGCATATTTTGGAGAGAAAGACTGGCAGCAGATAGCCGTAATAAAGGCCATGGTTAAAGCCCTCGGTATAAAGGTGGATATTGTAGAGTGTCCCATCGTAAGGGCTGATGACGGTTTGGCGTTATCTTCACGTAACACTTTGCTCACAAAAGAGGAGAGAGGCATAGCCCCGACAATATACAAGGTGCTGACAGAGGGCGTGGAGTTCTCAAAGACTCATGGCGTAAAGGAAACTCACGACTTCGTTGTAGATAAGATCAACTCAGTGGACGGATTGGAAGTTGAGTATTTCTCCATAGTCGATGGTAATTCTCTTCAGGATATAGACTCGTGGAAATATTCGGATAGCGCTGTGGGATGTATTACCGTTTATTGCGGGAAAACACCCATCCGCCTTATCGATCATATAAGATTTTAAGTGATAAGAGCATAGACTGTAAAACTTATTATTAGCGTATTAAGTTATGATGATTGAAGTTCTGAAAAGTAAGTTGCATTGTGTAAAGGTGACCGAGGCGAACCTTAATTATATGGGGAGCATCACGATAGACGAGGATCTTATGGATGCTGCTAATCTTATCGCAGGAGAGAAGGTTCAGATTGTGAACAATAATAATGGCGAGCGTATAGAGACTTACGTCATTAGAGGAGAGCGCGGCAGCGGATGTATCTGTCTTAATGGTGCGGCCGCAAGAAAATGCCAGGTTGGCGACATTGTGATAATAATATCTTATGCTATGATGGATTTTGAGGAGGCAAAGGCCTTCAAACCGTCAGTTGTATTCCCTGAGGATAATAAAATCGTAAGGTAATAGAATACAGGTAAACTTACTGATTGTTAATGGTTTACCAAAATATATTCCATAAACGCTTTATATCGGAGATTAGGATAAGAGAATTCTGCAATTGCTTATGTGCTCTTACGGAATTTTTTTTGTTGAGAGAGTGGGGCTCTGGGGCTTATGAGCCTAATAGGGCTTATGGTCTTATAATAAAAAGATGAAGCGGGTTTTAAGAAAACCCGCTTCATCTTAAATTTTATTTATTGGTAATAGTTTACTCAATAGTAACAAGAGGTGTGTTCTCCATTACGGTCTCACCCTCTTGAACATGAATGGCTGTAATCTTGCCAGCCTTTTCTGCCTCAAGGTTGTTTGCCATCTTCATGGCCTCAAGCACGACAACAGGTGTTCCGATAGTAACCTCGTCTCCAACCTTCACCTTTATCTCAACAATAATTCCAGGAAGTGGAGCCTTTAGGATGTTGTCAGAGTCATTCTTTGTTGCTGCCGCAGGTTTGATGATAGGCTTTACCACTTTCTTTACAGGCTCAGGCTCTTTCTCCATCTCAACCTTAAAACTCTCGCCGTTTACGGTAATGTCAGCAATATTGTCTTCTATGCTGTTTATGGCAATCTCATACTTGTTGCCGTTTATTGTGTAATTATATTTTTTCATTTATAACAATTGCTAAAAATTAAGGTTGCTGTCTCATCTTTAGTGTATGAGACTCCCAGTCTGAATTTCTGTTCTTTATTGTGATGACGCCGGTCTCCTCGTCATGAGTAGTATTCCCGTAGTATTCATGTAATGCTAACGAGATTGCGGCATACACTTCGTTGTTTATATTTGGCATACTCAATGAGTTTAAAAGCATCCCATTTTATAGGGATGCTTGGATTTATAATTATTACATCGGTATGTTACCATGCTTCTTAGCAGGAAGACCTTCACGCTTTGTTGCAAGTTGCGCAAGTGCACGGCATATACGGAATCGTGTGTTTCTTGGCTCGATAACATCATCAATATATCCGTATTTTGCTGCCTGATATGGGTTTGCAAACATTTCTGTGTATTCGTTCTCCTTTTCTGTGAGGAATGCCTTCGGATCCTCCTGCTCTTTTGCAGCCTTTGCATGAAGTACGGCAACAGCTCCGCTGGCACCCATCACCGCGATTTCTGCAGAAGGCCATGCGTAGTTGATGTCTGTGCGCAACTGCTTGCAGCCCATCACGATATGACTGCCGCCGTAGCTCTTACGCAGTGTCACGGTAACCTTTGGTACTGTAGCCTCGCCGTATGCATAAAGAAGCTTGGCGCCATGCAGGATAACGGCGTTGTACTCCTGGCCTGTACCAGGAAGGAATCCAGGAACGTCCACAAGGCTCACGATTGGAATGTTGAATGCGTCGCAGAAACGTACGAAGCGTGCGCCCTTGCGGCTTGCGTTTACGTCAAGTACGCCTGCGTAGCATGATGGCTGGTTGGCAACGATACCGACGCTCTGTCCGTTGAAACGTGCGAAACCTACAATAATGTTACGTGCGAAACGTGGCTGAACCTCAAAGAACTCTCCGTTGTCCACAATGGCACCGATAACTTTATACATATCGTATGCCACATTTGGATCCTCTGGAATGATCTCGTTAAGCGAGTCCTCAAGACGGTTGATAGGGTCTGTGCACTCCTTGCGAGGTGTCTCTTCCATATTGTTTGAAGGAATATAGCTGATGAGAGTCTTTATCATCTGCATCGCCTCTTCCTCTGTAGATGCTGTGAAGTGTGTCACACCGCTCTTTGTGGAATGAACACTTGCTCCACCAAGATGCTCCTGGTCAACATCCTCACCGGTAACGGTCTTAACCACGGCAGGACCTGTAAGGAACATGTAAGAAGTGTTCTCCATCATAAGTGTGAAGTCGGTAAGTGCAGGAGAATAT
>JAFQGS010000129.1 GCA_017415455.1 Prevotella sp. | reverse complement strand
TAGGTCTTTTTGTTGCAACAAACATTTTCCAGATGTATCTTTTCTGGGAACTTGTGGGTGTTAGCTCATATCTTCTCATCGGTTTTTATTATCCTTTACACTCAGCCGTTGCTGCTTCAAAGAAAGCGTTTATAGTAACACGCTTTGCTGATATGTTCTTCCTTATCGGTATCCTTATTTTCGGTTACTATACAGAATCTTTCAGCTTCTCATTCACAGGCAATATTGTAATGGGTGAGGGTACAACTCCATTCATAGAGTGCAATACAGCTAAAGCCGTTGCAGCAGGAGCCTTTATTCTTCCAACAGCTCTTGTATTCATGTTTATCGGTGGAGCTGGTAAGAGCGCAATGTTCCCATTGCATATCTGGTTGCCAGATGCAATGGAAGGTCCAACGCCAGTATCAGCGCTTATCCACGCAGCAACAATGGTTGTGGCAGGAGTGTTCCAGATTGCACGTTTGTTTCCGTTGTGGATAGAATATGCTCCTTCACACATGAGCATCGTGGTATGGGTAGGCGTCTTCACTGCCTTCTATGCTGCAGCCGTAGCGTGTGCCCAGAGTGATATCAAGCGTGTCTTGGCATTCTCTACAATCTCTCAGATTGCATTTATGATGGTTGCTCTTGGTGTTTGTCTTCCAGGTCACCATGGAGAGTTGATAGATAATCATGCCTCTTTAGGATACATGTCGTCAATGTTCCACCTTTTCACACATGCTATGTTTAAGGCATGTCTGTTCCTCGGTGCCGGTTGCATTATCCATGCAGTACACTCTAATGAGATGTCTGCAATGGGTGGACTGCGTAAGTATATGCCGATAACACACATTACATTCCTTATTTCTTGTCTTGCCATTGCCGGAATACCTCCATTCTCTGGTTTCTTCTCTAAGGACGAGATTATTACAGCATGTTTTGCTTATAGTCCTGTAGTGGGATGGATAATGACAGGTGTAGCAGCAATGACAGCATTCTATATGTTCCGTTTGTATTATGGTATCTTCTGGGGTACAGAGAACAAGGAACTTCATGCTCATCACACTCCACATGAGGCACCATGGACAATGACCGTACCATTGATTTTCCTCTCTATAGTAACTATCTGCTGTGGTTGGATTGTAAACTTCGGTTCTTTCGTGAGCGCAAATGGTAAGGACTATCAGATTAACCTTGACACACAGGTTGCAATAACATCATGTGTAGTAGCTATTATATCAATAGCTCTTGCTACATATATCTACAAGGGTGAGAAGCAGCCTATCGCAGATAAGTTGTATAAGACGTTCCCACGCTTGCACAGAGCAGCATATAAGCGTTTCTATATGGATGAAGTTTATATGTATGTTACTCACAAGATAATTTTCAGATGCATATCTAAGCCTATTGCTTGGTTTGATCGTCATATCATTGATGGCACATTCGATTTCATGGCATGGTCGGCAAATGAGACAGGTGAGAGCATACGTTCTTGGCAGAGCGGAGATGTACGCCATTATGTAGTATGGTTTATTACAGGAACGATAGCATTAACATTGGTAATACTTTGCATATAATAAGGATATGAATATATTAAGTCTATTTGTTGTAATTCCAGTACTGATGTTGCTTGGCCTTTGGGTGGCTCGCAATCTTAATCAGGTACGTGGTGTGATGGTAGCAGGTTCTACCGCATTATTGATACTTTCTGTATGGCTTACAATAACATTCATACAGGAGCGCGAGGCAGGAAATACAGCGGCAATGCTTTTTGAAGATAGTATTGTCTGGTTTGAACCTCTTAATATAGCCTATGCAGTCGGAGTTGACGGTATTTCAGTTGTGATGTTGCTCCTTTCAAGTATCATTGTCTTTACTGGTACTTTCGCTTCATGGCAGCTTAAGCCAATGACAAAAGAGTATTTCCTTTGGTTCACATTGCTTTCTACAGGTGTATACGGTTTCTTTATCTGTATAGACATGTTCACAATGTTCATGTTCTACGAGGTTGCTCTTATTCCTATGTATCTTCTTATAGGTGTATGGGGCAGTGGAAAGAAAGAATATTCAGCAATGAAGCTTACCCTCATGCTTATGGGAGGTTCTGCTCTTCTTATTCTTGGTATTCTTGGAATCTATTTCTTCAACGGTGCAACAACAATGAATATACTTAAGATTGCTGCTGAGAATAATATTCCTGCTGATATCCAGAATATATTCTTCCCATTCATCTTCATCGGCTTTGGTGTGTTGGGTGCGTTGTTCCCATTCCACACTTGGAGTCCTGATGGTCACGCATCTGCGCCTACAGCTGTATCAATGCTTCACGCAGGTGTATTGATGAAGCTTGGAGGTTATGGCTGTTTCCGCATCGCTATGTTCCTTTTGCCTTCTGCGGCTCAGGAGTTGTCATGGGTATTCCTTATCCTTACAACAATCTCTGTAGTTTACGGAGCTCTGTCGGCATGTGTTCAGACAGATTTGAAGTATATCAATGCCTATTCATCAGTGTCTCACTGCGGACTTGTTCTTTTCGCACTGCTTATGATGACCAAGACAGCGTGTACAGGTGCTATCCTTCAGATGCTTTCTCACGGATTGATGACAGCCCTTTTCTTTGCCCTTATCGGTATGATTTACGGCCGTACTCACACACGTGACGTTCGTCAGCTTGGTGGCTTGATGAAGATAATGCCATTCTTGTCCGTTGGTTATGTAATTGCCGGTCTTGCAAATCTTGGTTTGCCAGGATTCTCTGGATTCATTGCGGAGATGACAATCTTTGTAGGTTCATTTGAGAATGCCGATACATTCCATCGCACAGCCACAATCATAGCATGTACATCAATCGTTGTGACAGCTGTTTACATTCTCCGAGTTGTAGGTAAGATTCTCTTCCAGAAGGTTAGCGACCCTCATTATCTTGAGCTTACAGACGCAACATGGGATGAGCGTTTCTCTGTGTGCTGTCTCATTTTCTGTGTTGCCGGTCTCGGTATTGCACCATTGTGGGCAAGTGAGGTTATAGACAATGCGGTAGCGCCAATTATTAACGTAATAAATATGTAATAAGATATGAACTACGGACAATTTCTTAATATGATACCAGAGGCCTTTCTGATGGCCATATTGGTAGTTGTTTTCATTGCTGATTTCATTTCAGCAAAGAAGACAGAGAGCCGTAAGTGGTTTAATCCATTTGTGTCGCTTCTTTTGCTGGCACAGGTGATAGTTACTATATGTGCTCTTGAGCCATCAACAGCCTTCGGCAATATGTACGTATCAACATCTGCCGCAAATGTAATGAAGGCCATACTGGCAGCAGGAACACTCATTGTTGTTATTCAAAGCCGTTTGTGGCTCAGCCGCGAAGACACAAGATTCAAAGAAGGTGAGTTCTATATGTTGGTAGTGTCAACCCTTCTTGGTATGAATATGATGATGTCTTCAGGACATTTCCTGATGTTCTTCCTCGGTCTTGAGATGGCTTCAGTGCCAATGGCATGCCTTGTTGCACTTGACAAGTATCGTCATAATTCTGCAGAGGCAGCAGCTAAGTTCATTCTCACTGCTACATTCTCAAGTGGTGTGATGCTTTATGGCATTTCATTTATCTACGGTTCTGTTGGAACTTTGTATTTTGATGATGTTGCCACAGCTCTTGCTCAGAGTGAGAATCTGACATTCAATATCATGGGTCTTGTATTCTTCTTCAGTGGATTAGGCTTTAAGATCTCTCTTGTTCCATTCCACTTCTGGACTGCAGACACCTATCAGGGTGCACCAACAACCGTAACAGGTTATCTCAGTGTTATCTCAAAAGGTGCCGCAGCCTTCACACTCATGGCAATATTGATGAAGGTATTTGCTCCTATGACACAATACTGGACATGGCTGCTGTATATCGTAATTGTTCTCTCTATTACAATCGCTAACCTTTTTGCTATCCGTCAGAAGGATCTGAAGCGCTTCATGGCATTCAGTTCTATATCTCAGGCTGGATACATCATGTTGGCAGTAGTAGGAAACAGTGCTGCAGGAATCACTGCTCTTACATACTATGTTCTTGTATATATTGTAGCAAATATGGCGGTGTTCACTGTTATCAGTGTTGTTGAGGAGAAGAACAACGGAGTTACAGACATGGATGCGTATGATGGATTCTATAAGACAAATCCTAAGTTATCCTTCCTTATGACTCTTGCCCTGTTCTCACTTGCAGGTATTCCTCCATTCGCAGGTATGTTCAGCAAGTTCTTTATATTTATGGCAGCGGCAGAGCAGGGTAGTGCAGCGGCATACGCTGTAGTATTCATCGCACTGATAAACACAGTTGTCAGTCTCTACTATTATCTGCTCATTGTTAAGGCAATGTATATAAAGAACAGTGACAATCCTCTTCCAACATTCAAGAGTGATTGCAACACACGTCTTGCCCTTGCGATATGCACAGCAGGTATAGCATTCTTCGGAGTATTCAGTTGTATCTACCACTGGATTAACTCGGCGTCATAAGTATACAGATTATTATGACATATTAAAAAGGGGAGGTATCATGATGATGCTTCCCCTTTTCATATAATTGTAATACACAGATTGCTCTTATATTAAATATATTGTGTACATTTGCAATGAAAATTAAAAAGTTACTTATGTTGAAAAGATTATCAGTAATATCATTACTAACATTGTTTTCTGCTATTGGTGCAAACAGCCAGGAGAAAGAAGATGTAAACTATCTTCCAGAGGTACATGGAACACTCCGCGCTAAATATGAGTACCAGACAGAGGAAGGAGAAAATCGTTTTGAAGTACGTACAGCGCGTCTCAGTGTAAACGGAAAAGTTGCGAAGGTTGTGGAATATAAGGCTGAGGTTGACCTTTGTAACGAAGGTAAGATAAAGATGCTTGATGCCTATACACGATTCAGACCGTTCAAGGGATTCGCATTCACAATAGGACAGATGCGTATTCCGTTCACCATTGATGCTCACCGTTCGCCTCATCTCCAGTATTTCGCCAATCGCTCGTTCATAGCCAAGCAAGTGGGAAACGTACGCGATGTAGGTGCCATGGCCGGTTATAGTTTCAATGTTGGTGTTCCTATAACAATAGAGGGCGGACTCTTCAACGGTTCCGGCCTTACAGACCAGAAAGACTTCTGGACCAATAATATGAACTTCTCAGTAAAAGGACAGGTCTTCCTGCCACATGGCTTTAACATAACTCTCAGCTCGCAGAAGATAAAGCCCCATGACGTGTCTGTTATGCACTATGATGCAGGCGCCTACTGGCATGCACATGGATGGCATATAGAAGCCGAATACCTATACAAGCATTATTCAGACAATGCTTTTGGCGGTGTTCATGCATTCAATTCCTTCATCAATTATGACATCCCCCTTCGCAAGTGTTTCTTTACAAAGGTATCACCCCTTGTGCGCTATGATTATATGAGCGACCACAGTGACGGTATGAGATATCTTGACGGGAAGGAAGATGAGACTGGAAGTCTTGTAATCAATGACTATCAGCGCTCAAGAATAACAGGCGGTGTGACGCTGAGCATAGCAAAACCATTTATCTCGGACATCCGTATAAACTTTGAGAAGTATTTCTATCGTGACGGAGCAATAGCCAAACCGTCAGAGAAGGACAAGTTCGTTGTGGAAGTCGTCACACGTTTCTGATGTTTTTGCAGCAAGTATATATTTTAAATAGTTACCCCGTTAGCGTACTGATAGTTCCTGAAATTATCAGTACCTATTGTTTAAGCACATACCAATAATCGTTTAATACCTATCCCAGAATACTGATATGCTTAGAACGCTTCTTCTGTCGCTCGTCGTTTCTCTGTTTCAGCAAGCCAATGCGCAAATACATGTCGCGCCAACAGGGAACGATAATAATAACGGAACCTTATCCAGTCCCTGGCTAACCATACAGTACGCCGTGAATATGGCAATGCCCGGAGACACCATTATCATACATGAAGGGCGGTATCTTATCTCAAAAACTATAAGAATACCAGAGAAACAAACATCAGACACTCAGCGCTGTTATCTGTGGTCCGATGGCGATGCCGTTATCGATGGCTCTGCCATTAGTTATGGCAACGAGGGAGAATTCAAGAACAGCCGTTGTATCTATTTGGATTATCGTGCTAACTATTGGCACATAAAAGGCCTCACGATGTGCAATGCCCCCGACAATGGTATGAAGATAGAAGGCTCATATAATATTGTTGAGCAGTGTGTGTTCCGCGACAACAACGACACAGGTCTCCAGATTGGTATGGGAATGGTTATGGATGAAAGTCAGTTGCCGTCAGGTTTCCCAGTCGGTGAGCCGCTTGCCAACCCCGATTACAGATACTCTCGTGGCAATAAAGTCATCAATTGCGATTCGTATAACAATGCCGATTTAAGAAAATACGGCGGACTGTCAGACAATGGCGGTGATGCCGATGGCTTTGCCTGTAAGCTGTTTCCCGGACCAGGTAATGAGTTTCATGGATGCAGGGCATGGAACAACTCGGATGACAACTGGGACTTATATATGGTCTATCATCCGGTTGTTATAGACAGCTGCTGGTCGTACAAGGCAGGATACACATCCGATGGACGGCCGATAGGCAATGGCAACGGCTTTAAACTCGGTGGTGGCGGGTCAAGTGGCGGAGCGGCCTTTCCGCGTTCTACGGGTACTCACATAGTCAGCAACTGTGTTGCTTTCGACAATCTTGCGTGGGGATTCGATCAGAATGGCGCAGCAGAAGGTATGACACTTATAAATAATATAGCCTGGGGTAATGCCTGTAACTATATGTTCAACGCACCGTTGTTGAAAGGAAGTATTCGATTGCAGGGATGTATAGGCTTCAACAGCATCAAGCAAAACTATAAATTCCATCCAGCCAACATATCCGACTCCCCAGATGCTAACGGAAACTCATGGGATGAGAAACAAGCTGAGCGCTTCATTGGTCTTTCGCCCTCACTCTTCATGGCACCACGCAAGGCCGACGGCTCTTTGCCAGACAATGGTTTCGCAAAGCTGAAAGACTGATTCCATGTCTTTTGTGCCTTATCTTAAAGACTGTTTCTTGTTGCGAATACAAAAGGTAATCAAAAGCATGCCATTTAGCCATCAAAAGTATGCCATTTAGCCATCAAAAGTATGGCACTTAGGTATCAAAAGTCATATGGTTATTTGCTGATAGTTTTTTACATGTAATTTGATTAAAATATAAATAAAACGCATATCATTGTTATATTTTGAATAATTTCGGGCATATAAGACTATTTTCTCTTATATATTTGTTATCTTTGCGAAATCATTTTTTAAGGTATGAAGGTAACAATATTACAGAGAGATATAATATGGGCCTCTCCAGAGACTAATGTCTCAAGAGCCGACGCGGCAATTGACAGTAATCCGGGTTCTGATTTATATGTTTTGCCAGAGATGTTCTCTACAGGTTTCTGTACCGAACCAGAGGGTATAGCAGAGCCTTTGGACAGTGCTACATTGCAGTGGATGATACAAAAGTCTTCTGCCATAGATGCCGCAATTGCAGGTAGTGTCGCCGTTACGGACGGAGACAATTATTTCAACCGTTTTTATTTTGTTCATCCCGACGGAACCGTACAGTATTACGATAAGCATCATCTTTTCACTTATGGTGGTGAGCATCTGCATTTCACTGCCGGAAGTGAACGTGTAATTGTTGGTTATCGGGGTGTTCGCATTCTGCTTGAGGTGTGTTACGACCTTCGTTTCCCTGTATGGTCGCGAAACCATGGCGAGTATGACATGATACTTTATGTTGCCAGTTGGCCAACGCCCCGCGTAGAGGCATGGAGCGCGTTGCTGAGAGCCCGCGCCATAGAAAACCAGTGCTATGTTGCCGGTGTGAACCGTGTTGGTTCCGACCCCTCTTGCAACTATTGTGGCGGAAGCGTTGTAATAGATCCATACGGAAAGACTATTGTAGAATGCGAGTGGGATAAGGAGAATGAAGCCACAGCAGAGATAGACATCTGCCAGCTTGACGCTTTCCGCAAGAAGTTCCCCGTACTGAATGACGCAGACAGATAAAACATACTATTAATAAAAATATCAAAATAATGGTGTCAATACATTATAGAAAACTACTGTTAGGTGACGAAGCCATTGCTCTTGGAGCAGTACACGCCGGAATAAGTGGAGTGTATGCTTATCCAGGCACGCCATCTACTGAGATAACAGAATATATACAGACTCATGCAAGTGACGTACGCAGTCGCTGGTGTACCAATGAGAAGACAGCCATGGAGGCGGCTCTGGGCATGTCTTATGCCGGAAAGCGTTCTTTGGTATGTATGAAACATGTCGGTATGAATGTTGCAGCCGATGCTTTTGTAAATTCGGCCATAACCGGTGTCAACGGCGGACTGGTCGTATTGGCTGCCGATGACCCTTCAATGCACTCTTCACAGAACGAGCAAGACTCGCGTTTCTATGGTAAGTTTGCCATGATTCCTATTCTTGAGCCTTCAACCCAGCAAGAGGCATACGATATGATGATGTATGCATATGAGCTGTCAGAGGAATTGAAGCTGCCCGTTCTCATGCGTGTTGTAACACGTCTTGCACACTCACGTGCCGGTGTGGAGACAAGTATGGTGAGGGAACAGAACGATCTGAATCCTGACAACGAGCGCACTCACTGGGTATTGCTGCCAGGCAACGCACGCCGTCAGTATGCCAGTCTGGTGGATAAGCAGCCGGTTCTTCTGTCATCATCAGAAAACTCTCCATATAACGTGATAGAGGGAAAAGGCAGGAGACTGGGTGTTATAGCATGCGGAATAGCATACAATTACGTGATGGAGAATATGAATGACAATTCGGATTTCTCTGTTCTGAAGGTATCCCAATATCCAATACCGGTAAATGCGATAAAGGAAATGGCGCTTAACTGTGACGAACTCCTTGTTGCTGAAGACGGACAACCTTTTGTTGAGGAGCAAGTAAAGGCATTACTCGGTTCAGACTATATAGTCAAGGGACGTCTTGACGGCACCCTTCCACGCATGGGTGAGCTTACTCCCGACACTGTAGGTGCCGCACTTGGTGTAAACATGGAACAACCGTTTGCTGCTGCGCAAAACGTTATGCCACGTCCTCCGGCATTATGTCAGGGATGCGGCCATCGCGATGTCTATGATGCCCTTAACAAGGTAGCTGCAGAATATCCAGGTGCCCGTATCTTTGGAGATATCGGCTGCTACACATTAGGCGCGCTTCCTCCATTCCGCTCTATAGACAGCTGTGTAGACATGGGAGCGTCTATCACAATGGCCAAGGGTGCGGCAGATGCCGGTGTGTTCCCGTCCATAGCAGTCATAGGAGACTCTACCTTTACCCATTCAGGCATGACAGGTCTGCTTGATGCCATTAATGATAATGCCAATATTACGGTAATCATCTCAGATAATCTTACAACGGCGATGACTGGTGGACAAGACTCTGCCGGCACAAATAAGTTTGAGGCAATATGTATTGGACTCGGACTCCCACCAGAGCATGTACGCGTGGTAATACCATTACCGAAGAACATGGAGGAGATTACAAATATCATACGCGAGGAGATAGAATACAATGGTGTTTCGGTCATCATTCCACGACGTGAATGTATGCAAACACTTCAACGTAAGTTAAGAACCAAGAAATAAAGTCGGAAATGAAAAAAGACATAATATTGGCTGGAGTCGGCGGTCAGGGCATTCTCACAATAGCTACAATAATAGGCGAGGCTGCCACACAAGCCGGACTGAACCTTAAGCAGGCAGAGGTGCACGGAATGAGTCAGCGTGGTGGAGACGTACAGTCTAACCTGCGTCTGTCAACAGATACTATACACTCCGACCTTATCAGACAAGGTGGAGCAGATATAATAATCTCTATGGAACCAATGGAGGCATTGAGATACTTACCTTATCTTAGGAAAGAAGGATGGATAGTGACATCGGCAGCCCCATTCAAGAATATTCCAAATTATCCAGATGAGAACGCCCTGAAAGAGGAACTGGCAAAATTCTCCAATCTTGCCATGCAGGACATTGACAATATGGCAAAGGAAAACGGAGTGCCAAAGAGTGCCAATGTCATATTACTTGGAATGGCGGCAAGGTATATTGAGATACTGACCCCTGAGCAGTTGCGCGAAAGCATAAAGAGTATATTTGCGGCAAAAGGGGAGAAGATTGTTGAAGCCAACCTCAAAGCTTTTGACTTAGGTCTGAATGTAAAATAATTATCAGGGCATTATTATGAAGATATTCAGTGAAGAACTGGTGGCAAGAACGGCGCAGGAATTACATGTTGCTGATTTGTCGCGTGCTACAATAGGTGAGGTGTTGCTTGTTGCTCAGCATCTTGAGCAGCAAACAGGCATCCCTTTCATCCGAATGGACCAAGGCTCACCTGGCTTGCCTGTAAACAAACTTGGTGTAGAGGCGGAGAAAGCCGCACTCGACCGTGGAGTAGGCTCGCAATATCCGGCAGCGGCAGGAGTTCCCGAATTGAAACATGAGGCATCACGTTTTGTAAAAGCCTTCCTTGACATAGACATCTCTGAGCGCTCTTGTGTACCGACAACAGGTAGTGTTGCCGGCTCATTTGGTGCTTTCATTGCATGTACTCAGCGCATTCCCGGCAAAAACAAGGTGTTGTTCATTGATCCTGGATTCCCTATACAGAAATCACAGTTGAGAATAATAGGGGCAGAATGGGAAGAGTTTGACATTTTCAGTTACCGTGGAGCCGCTTTGAGCGATAAGCTTGAGAGCATTCTTGCCAAGGGAGATATAGCGGCGATTATTTATTCCAATCCTAATAATCCGGCATGGATATGCCTTGAGGAGGAAGAACTTGCCATAATCGGCAGGCTTTCAACAAAGTATGATGTGGTGGTAATAGAAGACCTCGCTTATTTCTGCATGGATTTCCGCACAGATATGGGTCATCCGTTCAAGCCACCATACGCACCTACTGTTGCTAGATATACAGACAACTATATATTGATGTTGTCGTCATCAAAGATATTCAGCTATGCCGGACAACGCATGGCGCTTACTTGCATCAGCGATAAACTGTTTGAGCGCCATTATCCAGCCCTTGCTGAGAGGTATAAGGATGCAGGTGTCTTCGGGCAGACACTCATTGCGTCTATACTATATATGATAACGTCTGGTTGCACTGCCTCAACCCAGTATGCCTATGCTGAGATGTTACGACTGTCGTGCGACGGAAAGATAAACTTCGTTGAGGATACACGTGAGTATGCAGTGAGGGCAGAGAAGATGAAGAAGATATTCACCGATAATGGTTTTCATATAGTATATGACTATGATGTGACCCAGAAGGTTGGTGACGGTTTCTTCTTTACCATCGGTTATGGCAATATGAGCGGTGGTGATCTGCTAAAGGAACTGCTTTATTATGGTGTAAGCAGCATATCATTGTCTACTACAGGCAGTGATCAGCAGGGCGTAAGAGCTTGCACATCAAGGATGAGAGACGATTTGTACGGCATTATGGAGGAACGAATGAGAGCCTTTCATGAGGATCATCCATTGTAAATAATAATATTAATCAAAACTCAAACTACTATAATAATATGATTTGGAATCCGAACAAAGAATGTATGAGCCGCGATGAGATGCACGCATTGCAGAGCAAACGGCTTCAGAAATTAGTGACTTATGTATATCATAACGTACCTTTCTACAGGTACAAGATGCAGGAGATGGACATCTCTCCAGATGATATACGCAGTATTGATGATATAGTAAAGCTTCCGTTTACTACGAAGCAGGACCTTAGAGACAATTATCCTTATGGTTTGCAGGCAGCTCCTCCGTCGGAGATTGTGCGTGTGCATGCCTCTTCGGGCACAACGGGCAATCCTACAATCGTAGGATATACACGTAAGGACCTTGCTGTTTGGTCGGAGGTGATGTCAAGATGCCTCACCGCATATGGTATCACTCGTGATGATACATTCTCTGTTGCCTATGGTTATGGTCTCTTCACGGGAGGACTCGGTGCTCACTATGGTGTTGAGAACTTGGGTGCAACGGTGATACCAACGTCAACAGGTAACACTGAGAAGCATCTGCGTCTTATTCGTGACCTGAAGATAAGTGGTATAGCATGCACACCGTCGTATGCGCTGTATCTTGCAGAGACACTTGACAAGATGGGACTCTCAAAAGAAGACATCGGTTTGCGTGTTGGCGCTTTCGGTGCTGAGCCTTGGACTGAGAATATGCGTAAGGAGATAGAAGAGCGTCTCGGACTTAAGGGATACAACCTGTATGGACTGAGTGAGATAATGGGTCCAGGTGTGTCGTATGAATGTCAGGAGCAGAACGGCTCACACATCTGTGAGGACCATTTCTATCCAGAAATAATCAATCCGGACACACTTGAGCAGATGCCGATAGGGCAGCAGGGAGAGCTGGTGTTCACCACTCTTACCAAGGAAGGTATGCCCGTGTTGCGTTATCGCACCAAAGACTTGTGCTCATTGATGGAGGGAACATGCGCTTGCGGACGAACATCTGTACGTATGGGACGTATCGTTGGAAGAAGCGACGACATGCTTATTATCAGAGGTATTAATGTGTTCCCATCGCAGGTTGAGAGTGTTATACTTGAGATGCCTGAGTTTGAACCGCAGTATATGATTGTTGTGGACCGTGTTAATAATCTTGACACCATGCAGGTGCAGGTGGAGGTTCGCAAGGACTTCTTCTCTGATGACATGGGACGCATGCTTGCGATGAAGAAACAACTGTCAGACAAACTGAAGAGCGTGCTTTCTATAAGTGCGGATGTAAGACTTATGGAGCCTAACAGCATTGAGCGCTCACAGGGAAAAGGCAAGCATGTTATAGACAAGAGAATATTGAAATAGGGGCATCCATGAGGTTGTTGTGTTTAACTTAAATATCTAATAATTATGACAATAAAGCAATTATCGGTTTTTCTTGAGAACAAGACAGGCAGAATCAATGAGGTAACGAAAATATTGGGCAGGAACAATATCAATATGCATGCCTTCAGTATGGCAGAGACTACAGACTTTGGTATTCTTCGTCTGATAGTCAGCGAGGTGGACAAAGCCATTGAGGTGTTGCGAGATGAGAATTTTGCCGTTACAAGTACGGATGTTATATGTATCAGCTGTCCTAATGTGGCTGGCTCATTGTCTGTAATTCTGGAGCATTTGGCAGAGAATAAGATATTCATTGAATATATGTATGCCTTCGCTGAAGGTGACAAGGCAAACATTGTTATTCGTCCAAATGATATAAACCACTGTGTTGAGGTTCTGAAAGATTGCTCATGTGATATCAGGAAGGTATAGGTATATCTTGCTGAATATCTTGAGCATAGTATATGTTCTACAAATCCGCAATGTTCAGAATATGAATATTGCGGATTGTTTTTTTATTCTGTTGCAGGCGTCCTATACTCATGTGCTTTATAAGTATATGGTTTACGATTGCTAAGTATATGGTTAATGGTTGCTAAAATATAGTTTGCACCTTCCAAACAATATGTTTACAACGTGTATACAGGTCGTTTATGCCTTGCAAACGTATTGAATACAATACTTACAGACAAGAAAAAGGTGAGCCAAAATAAAAATTCCAGCTCACCATCTCGTATGTCAATGTTGTTAACTTGTTGGTATCTCTTATCCGCAATGGAAGAAACGGTCAACAAGTTTCAGCATTTCCTCCTGATTGTCCTGCAACTCCTGTCTCAGAGTCTGGTCGTTATATGACTTCAGGCGTTTGATAATGCCGTCTATCATGGCAGGGCTGAATACATTGTACTTCTCGAAAATCTCTCTTTGTTTCTGCAAGCATTCTGCAGATGCCATGCAGTTGTCTGGAAGCTGAGCGAGTTTGCTCAGTTTGTCTTCGTTCTCCTTCTTGTGGATATTCACATTTACATAAGTATCCTCGGCTATACTGAGCGCATTCTCCATCTCAAAGCCATGCCTGCATGCCACAGCAAGTCCGGCAATCAGTTGATATATGTCGGCAGAGCCGTCGGGTGAGCGCATCTCAACAGTCTGTTTCTGTGTAGTGTTATAATAACTCTTTTTCTCAAGCGGATTAGCAATCTGGCACATGTCACTCTCTGCCGCCCATCCTAATGGTACTCTGACCAGAACAGAGCGGTTTCTGTCTCCCCAGCATATATTGGTAGGTGCTTCCTGATGAGGCACAAGTCTGAAGTATGATGTAGGGTTGGTGTTGCCGAATGCAGTTATCGATGGTGCCAGTTCCATCATTCCCGCAATAGCCTTTCTTGCTGTTTCGGAAAGAATGCCGTTGTCAAGCATTTGGTTTTGGCCGTCTTTCATGATCCTCATGTGAATATGAAGACCCGAACCGGCTTTACCTGCTGTTATCTTTGGGGCGAATGTTATGTTATATCCCAGTTTGTTTGCAAGATTCCTGATAATCCACTTGGCTATCATCAACTGATCTGCCGCGTCTGCCGCGTTAACAGGCAGGAACTCTATCTCGTTTTGCTCGTAAATAAGTCCGTCTATAGTGAAGTTTCCAACCTCAGAATGACCATATTTAATCTGTCCGCCTGCTTGCGATATATACGCCATGCACTGTGTTCTGAACTCATTGAACTTGGCATAAGGCGCAGACTCATGATATCCTTTCTGGTCGGTTGCCGCAAACATACCTGTGTCTGGAGCAATAACGTAATATTCCAGCTCGCCCATCGCCTGAAACTCCATGCCGGTTACGTCCTTAAATGATTGAGCCGCCTTCTTTAGTGTGTTTTCAGGTGAGCTTTCAAGAGGCTGTCCGTCTTTGTTGAAGTAAGAGCAAAGCATAGATAGGGTAGGAATCTCTGCAAATGGGTCGATGAAAGCTGTTGAGAAGCGGGGGAGTACGTACAAATCGCTGCTGCCAGCCTCAATGAAAGGGAAGAGACTCGAACCATCCACACGCTCGCCGCATGTCAGGATTGTCTCAAGATATTCAAGGTTGTTTATTACGAAATTGAGCGTCTTAAGACGTCCGTCGCCTGCAGGATACATGAAGTTTATCATTCTTATGCCATTCTCCTGGATGTATTCTATGATATCCTTCTTGGTAAATTCCTTTGTCGGTTTACCTATAGCCTCAACCAGTTTGTTGGGACACATTGATAATTCATTGTTCATAGGTGTTAAGTTTTAATCTGTATTTATTACTTAAATCAGTGTTATTTAGTTTGTTAAGAGTTCTTACAGCTCGTCATAGGCAGGTGAGAATGTGTCTGCACCAGCCACGTTGCCACTTGTAAGACCTTTTCTCAGCCATCTCACGCGCTGTTCTGATGTTCCGTGATTGAAGGCGTCTGGAACGGTATATCCTTGAGCCTTCTTCTGTAAATAGTCATCACCAATTCTTGATGCAACATTAAGTCCCTCCTCAATATCTCCGTCTTCAAGAGAGTTGAACATCTTGTTGTCGTGGTAAGCCCATACACCGGCAAGATAGTCTGC
The DNA here is from genome assembly GCA_017415455.1 of Prevotella sp. Lineage (GTDB taxonomy): Bacteria > Bacteroidota > Bacteroidia > Bacteroidales > Bacteroidaceae > Prevotella. Next base: position 36,114 of record JAFQGS010000129.1, on the reverse strand, counting down.
CTGCAACTCAAGTCTTACGCTTATGCGATTACTCTCTTTCTCGCTTACACTGCTCATCTTCTGATGTGCCTCGTCAAGAATGCCGAGCAGATATTGCACGTGATGACCCACCTCATGGGCAATGACATAAGCGTATGCAAAGTCACCATCTGCACCAAGTTGCTTTTTCATCTGACTGAAAAACGACAGGTCTATATATACACTCTGGTCGGCAGAGCAGTAGAACGGACCCATAGACGATGATGCTCCACCGCATCCTGACTGCACACTTCCTGTGAAGAGTACCAGTCGTGGCGGCTCATAAGTACGTCCCATCTTCTGAAACTCTTTTGTCCATACGTCCTCTGTGCCTGCAAGTATCTGCTTGGAGAACTTTGCGAGTTCCTCTTCCTCTGCCGTTGGTTCATAGGTTGCAGTCTGACCTTGCTCGTTAATCATGCTGCCTAAATCAGCATTGCTTAGTACACTAAGTGGATCTCCACCCATCACCCAGGTGATAAGAGCAGCTATGACCAGTCCGCCGATGCCTATTCCGGCTTTCTTCCCGCCACCTCTGCGACGTCTGTCGTCAACATTCTCACTCTCTCTTCTTCCGTCTAATCTCATGTTATTAAATTTTTATGATTTTATTAATTTGTTAATTTCCAAATATAAATTATAGATGTTCTCTAATCCAATATCTCTAATCCTTCAGCCTCTCTCTGTCTTTTAGGTATTTTCCTTACCACTTGATTGTAACTGTGACGTATTAGTGACTGAACGAAAGCGTCTTGCAAGGAGCCAAAGAGATTCAACTGGTTCCAGTGCTTCTTGTTCATGTGCCATGCCGGCGAAATCTCCTGATGGTATTCACGCAGTTCTAGCGCATATTCAGGCTCACATTTCAAGACAAACCATTCTGTTTTCTCCAAGTCAATCATGGCGAAAATCTTTCCGCCTATGCGAAACACCAATGTTGTTTCGTCAAACGGGAAGTCCTCTGTGACATGCGGCAGTGACAGGCAATAGTCTCTGACAGATTCTATATTCATACGAAATGCTTTCTGGATATTTGTTATAAAGAGCAGATAAGCAATTACTTTATTTTCTTTCCATCGGAAAATGCGTTGCCAATGCGTTCGCCTAATGCGATGTAGCCATGACTAACAGGCTCGTAAGCGATGAGTTGCATCTTCTCAACATCGGGTTTGCCGTCGTTGGTAAGGTAAGTCTCATCAACGAGAATATTTACTATTTCAGCAATAATATAGTATCCTTCAGCACTCTCGTCAATTTTACGAAGTATGCGGCACTCAAGAGTCATGGGGAAATCTGTGAAGACAGGGGCGTTGATATTATCAGACTTCACGGCTGTCCATCCCGTCTTTTGCATCTTCTTCGGGTCATTCTTGGCACTGACAATACCAACAAAGTCGGCAGCCACCATTGTGTCTCTTGTTGCAAAGGCAACGGTGAACTCATTACAGCATGCAAGATTCTCGGTAGTGGCATGAGAACCCATGGAAATCATTATCTCCTTAGAATCCCATTGTCCTCCCCATGCCGCATTCATGGCATTGGGAGTGCCATCGTTGTTATATGTTCCAATTATAAGTACCGGTTGTGGCAGTACCCAGGGCTTCTGTCCAAAACTTTTCATTTTATCCATTGTATTACTGATGGTTAATTATTCGTATTCATACTTCAGACGTTATCAATTCTTAATAATAATTGACGCTTTGTACCAAATCAATAGCAAATATAATCTTTTTTTAGTGAATACGACATTATTTTGCATATTAATCATGTAAAAATCATATTTACCTTCTGATTTTAGGAATCTAACATATATCTTTGCTTGTATATTAGGTAAACAACAATATTATTATGCAAAGTACATTTAAAGATAAAGTCGTTATTGTTACAGGTGGAGCCAATGGAATTGGCAAGTGTATAGCAGAGGAGTTTCGTAGATATGATGCCTTTGTTTATGTGATAGACAAACAGGAGGGTTGTCATTTCGTTGGTGATATATCCGAGAAACAGGTTCTGGAGGCGTTGGTAACAGAGGTGCTGAGCAAGCATGATAAGGTGGATATCATCATCAATAATGCCCTGCCGCTTATGAAAGGGATAGACGAATGTACTTTTGAGGAGTTTCAATATGCACTTAGTGTTGGAGTGACGGCACCGTTCTATCTGGTGAAACTACTTGCTCCGCATTTAGCGGAAGGCGCATCCATAGTGAATATATCATCCTCGCGCGACAGGATGAGCCAGCCACAGACAGAGAGTTATGCCGCTGCAAAGGGAGGAATAGCTGCGTTGACGCATGCCTTGGCAGTAAGCCTGTCGGGTAAGGCAAGGGTAAACTCCATCTCACCAGGATGGATAGATACAGCCTACACCATATACGAGGGACCTGATGCCGTACAACAGCCGGCAGGTAGGGTGGGGAACCCTATGGACATTGCCAATATGGTATTATATCTCTGCTCGGAAAAGGCAGGCTTCATAACGGGCGAGAACATCTGCATTGACGGCGGTATGACCAAACAGATGATTTATCATGGTGACAATGGCTGGCAGTTGAATGAATTATGATTCAGTGATATTAATAAAACAAAAAATTAATTTTAAATTAATTAATTGGCTGTCCACCAAACTGGCTGATAATTGTTCTCTTATGGCATTGGGTTTATACCACAAATCAATTGTACTATATTTTCATTTTTCCCTTCACCCAATTATCTATCAACTGCCTTGCAATAGATAGCTTGGCGGGTATGGCTGGGAGATTGTCCCATGTGAACCATCCTGCACGTGCTATCTCTGTCTCTTGAAGTATGATGTTGCCTGATTCATAATCTGCATAAAAGCCAACCATTAGTCCGCAGGGATAAGGCCATGGCTGTGAAGCGAAATAAGATATGTTGCTGATGCTGATGCCAGTCTCCTCCATTACCTCACGTTTTACAGCATCCTCAAGGGTCTCACCTGTCTCAACAAAACCTGCAACAAGTCCATAATAGTCTCTTTTGAAGTTCTTTGCCCTCACCAGAAGAGCCTCGTCACCACGTCTTACCAGGCATATCACTGCCGTCTGAAGTTGCGGCCATTGCTCATGTCCGCACTTTGGACACTTCTTTGATATATCTGTATCCTTCCGGGTCTTAGAACCACAACAAGGACAATACTGGCTTGTTGCATCCCAGTGAAGAATCTCCCTGCACTTGCCAGCCATAAGATAATGCTCCTTTGGAAGATGGTTATAACTGTCTCTCAAACCGCAAGTTATATATTCGTCCTCATCGGGAATGTCTTTTGCCCTGAAGGTGTATATATTATTATTGCCATTAAAGGTTATCCGGTGTATGTCCCCGTTCATGACTATACCTTCCGGCTGCTCTGTCGGCACACTCCATTCTTCTCTTCTGAGTAACAACTGGTCGCTGTTGATGAAAATAAAATATAAAGTCTTCATTTTTTTACAAGGAAATTCCGTTTTGCTAAGTTATGTTTTAACAATAAAGAATTCAATTTTCGCAAATAAACTATCATCAGCAAAAGCTCTCTTCAAGCATTTTCCTATCTCTCTCGATGGCAACGGTGGTCCACTCCTCTGGAATAAATCTCCAGTTGTTGTGAGCCTTTGGACATATTGTGCCAGCCCGCTCTATATAGTTTGTTATTATCTGCCTTTGGTCAATCTCTGACACAGACACTATTCTTTTCCTCAGCTCCTTTAGAGTTATTCCAGCTCCATTTGTGAGCATCTCTCCACCACCATTGCCTCTATAGCTGTTCATTGCCACTGTGTATCTTTTTTTGGCACAGAAACATTCTCCGTTGCTCATCCTCTTCACGCATATTCTTTTGCCAGGTGGCTTGCTGACATCAACAGTGTAGTCAATACCCACAGCAGTGTCAAAGTTGAATGCCAGATTGGAGAAGATCCATATGCCTGTTTCTGTTTTTCTCATCCTCATTATGTGGTCATCTGCACTTTGCATTGTGCATATCCACATGTCGTAACTCATCTCCAGAAACTTTATTATCTCCTCACCTGTGAGACTCAGTACATAAAGCTGGTTTTCATACCTGTAGAGCCCGAACATATCACTTGTCCGAATCTCTCCCGCAGGTATTATAGTGTCGAATGTAAGAGGAGCGTTGAAAGATATCTGAGCCCCTGTGTAATCCAGTTGTATGTCGTGTATGAGGTCCGAGAAGGCAGCAGAGCCGAAGAAACAGTCTATGCTCCTGATAGGATGTGTTATACGGCCTATCACTCTCTCAGTATAGTTCTTTATGTCATCTATCTGACTTGAGAAATGACTTATCATCATGCTGTCGGGTGTGAGATGCTCCATGTTTGTCAGTTTTCCAACGACTCTCACTTCTTTTCTCTCACCATCCCTTTTTACCTTTATCTCTGCATCTGCCACCATGTATGCACAACTTGAGGGGTTCAGACATAAAGTGGTACTGCCATCTTTGCATCTTATCTCCTGGCAATAAGCATGATGATCATGGCCATATATGATAAGGTCTATGCCGCTGATGCTCTCTGCCACGTCAAGCACCGAGTTCTCTTTGTAGCAGTCTGTGCTGATACCGTCTTTAAGTCCAGAGTGAAACAGGCCTATTATCACATCCGCCTGCTCTTTCTCCCTCAGATGAGAAATCCACATCTTTGTGCTCTCTACAATATCACTGAAGTGAAAGCCTTCCCAGAGGCTTTCGTGAAGCCAGTAGGGGATGGCTGGTGTGAGCATTCCAAGTATTGCTATCCTCACACCGTCGCGGTTTATCATTGTATATGGCTTAAAATATGGCTCATTTGTGGTTGTACATATCACATTGGCGCCCAGGAGAGGACTTGACAGCTCACTGCTGAATCTGTCGTAGACAATGTGTCCTGTCTCAATGTCGTGATTGCCTATTACATGAGCATCATATCCCATATATGAGGATATCTCTGCCGCCAGGTTGGGAACATCTGTATTTATGAAGTTGCTGTAATAACAAGTGGGTTGTCCTTGCAATATATCACCATTGTCAAGCAGCAGTAGATTCCCCTTATACACTTCCCTTAACTTCCTGACATAAGTCATTACATGGGTCAGTGAGCCATTAACAGGCTTATTGCTAATGAAATCCCATGGGAAGAAACATCCATGAATATCACTCGTTCCTATCACTCGTATGCTTACTGTGCCCATCAGTGATATATATGATTCTGCTTATTGTGAGGATATCTTCTGCTTCTTGAGTACCATCTCTGTTATCAGTCCGTCGGGAGACACCTTTGCACTGATGTTGAACCTTGCAAACCTCTCCTTTGTGAAATTGATGCGTGTGATGTCCATAACAGAGTGGAAATCAACAATATACTCGTAGGCATTTCTTCCCACCTCATTCTTCTCTATGGTGTATTCACCCACAGGTACCCAGCTGATGGAGAGAATATCTATCTTGTACAACTTCTCCATGAAGAGTATAGCATCTGCCTTAGTGGCATTTTGTTTGCCAATGAATGATGGCATTATGTCTGCAACAGTGGATGTTAGTGTTTCCTTGTCACGATTGCTTATTGCCCCAAGGAACTTCTTGAAGAGATTGGCTATCATAACCTCCTCCTCAGGTGTCACAATGAGAGCCTGAAGCTTGTCTATTCGTTTCATCGCCTCATCTGTGTACTCACCATCCTCATGCAGGGTGAGATATGTCTCGTAGGCTATTATTGTGTTCTCTCCAGTGGCTTTTCTCCAGTCTATAGAGTCTATCATGTTGTTGGCCTCTGCAACATATTTACTGTCTGGATATTCATCAATATAGTCAACCAATGCCTGGCGGCTTTTGCTTATGAGAACATTTTGCCATTGTTGTTCTCTCAGCATAAGTTTATCCAAGTGTTTTTTTGCTTTATCTATATGATTAACAGGAGCATTGGTAAAAGTGTTAAGGTAATTCTTTACTATCAGTGTGTCGTTACTTTGAAGAGCAAATGTGTATTCCTCTGTCTCACGTTCATTCACACTCCTGTTATACATCGCCAGTACTCCTGCACATATTACGCAAGCTATGATGAATGAAAAGAGCCATGTCTTGTAATTAATGCCGCTTCGTTTACCTTTTGTCTTATTGTTGCCCTCGGCACTCTTTAACTTGTTGTTGTCCTGCCTTATGGCATCTGATGAAGTGTCAGGCATAATGTTGCCGGTGTTTTCAGAGCAATTACATTTACCATCAGATATGAAGAAGGCTTCTCCGCAGTTTCTGCATATCTGTATCTTATCGGCTATCTCCACTCCACAGCCAGGACATAGAGGTGCTTTGTCGCTAATTTCCCTTCTGCATTCAGGGCATTTTATTATTGCCATATAATGATATGTGTTATATGTTTGGGATAATGGGTTATTCTTCTATCTCGGTTATATGTCTGACAGAGTTTGTGAAGAAACGGCTTGTTGTTTCAAGTGGAATGTATTTCCAATACCTGAGACTGCTTGTTATCTCCTTTCTTGATGGAAGTCTTCTGTCTTGCTCATATCTGTCAGGGTATATATGTCTTCTTATTAGTATCCGCTCAGTGTTTGCCATTAATCTGTCTATGGCATATTTGCTACTTTTCCTGCTTTTACCTATAAAAGGAATCTCGTTCTCCTCAAGTCCGAATATATATATCAATATGCTGCCAATATATGCCGCCATATCATGAAGGGATAACTTGTGCAGCCAGTTCTCCAGTTTTACATAGTCTACCTTATGACCCTTTGCTCGAAGGAAAACGCCTAACTGTAATATTCCAAGTATGTTAATACCATGATTAAGGATATCAGTTGTATTGCGTGTTATAAGAATGAGCAACTCCAAGGATGTTACCGACGTGTCAATTGAATGATGTTCATTGTATATTATCCGTCTCATTCTTTTATTAAGTATGTAACTGGCGAAATAATTATTGTCATTGCTTAAATTGAGTGTGTATGCAATGAAGTCTTTGTCTGTAAGTTTCTCAGAACTGTTTATCTCCTGTGCTGCCTGTGATGACAGGAAAATACTGTTACCATATTCTCCTGATGCTATGGCATGGGTTATAAGTCTGAGTGTGTTATGTAGTTTGGCAGTCTCAAACAGAATATCCCACTTAAACGCAGACATGGGTTGGATATCAGCATTGTTCTGAAATGCAGAGAAAGACAATAGGTTTATGTAGTTATGAATAAGTGCTTTCATTGTCAGCTGTATTTTCTGGGATATCGTATTGTTATTGCTATTACAGATATTATAAGCAAAGCTGCAGGGTAGTACATGTGTGATACGATCTCTACAGGATTGACATTAGCAAGTCCAGCAGCAATGAGAATCTGTGCACCATAAGGAAGAAGTCCTTGTACGCCACAAGAGAATGTGTCAAGGATGCTGGCGCTTTTGCGATAGTCAACACCCCAACGGTCACCGATCTTCTTTGCTATATTGCCTACAGTGAGGATGGCAATGGTGTTGTTTGCCGTACACACATTCACCAGACCAACTAACGAACCTATAGACAGCTCTGCACTGCGTTTGCCTTTTATCAGCTTGCTTATCTTCTCTACAATATAGTCTATACCACCATTCATGCGGATGCTTTCTAAGAGTCCACCGGCTAATATTGTGACTATTATCAGCTCACTCATTTCCGTGATGCCTTTACCCATGGATGATATCCATCCAAACAGATCATAACTACCAGTGAGGATTCCTGTCAGGGCTGTGAAAACAAGTCCCAGAGTAAGAAGGGCTGCAACATTCAGTCCCATGACTGCCAATACAAGGACAAGGAGATAGGGTAGTACCTTGATATACTGAATGTTCTCGATAGTATTGGTATATGCAACATCGTTGCCTAATAAGACGTACAGGCAGAAAATTATCAAGGCAACAGGTATTGTGGTGAGGGAATTGACATAAAACTTATCACTCATACGACAACCTTGGGTGCTTGTGGCTACGATTGTTGTATCAGAGATAAAAGAAAGGTTGTCACCAAAGAATGCTCCACCAGAGATTATGGCTACTGTGAAAGCTGTGTCTGCACCGATGCTCTGAGATATGCCCGCAGCAATGGGAGACAGTGCAACTATTGTACCCACACTTGTTCCTATGCTTAAGGATATGAGGCATGAGGCAAGGAACAATCCTGCATATATCATATTGGCAGGAAGCAAATGTAAGGTGAGATTGACAAACTCATCTATACAACCCACCTCCTTTGCCGAACTGGCAAAAGCACCTGCAAGAATGAATATCCATATCATCAGCATTATGTCTGTAGAGCCTGATCCCTTACTGAATGTGCTTATACGCTGCTCTATGGAGCCTTTGGATACGGACAATGAATAAATGGATGTTATGAGAAATGCTACAGGTATGGGTACCGCATAGAAATCACCTGCAATAATGGATGTCACCAAATAGACAACAACAAATATCAACAATGGTGATAATGCTATTATGCCTTTGTTTATCTTCATCTGTTACAGTTGTTGTTTATTTAAGTGATTTTATATATGAATTTGTTATGGCTGATACTTTTGATGATTAAAACCATAGTGTTTAAAATAAGGAGTTAGCGTGCTAACTCCTTATCAAAACTTATTCTGTATTAGAGTGTTACACCATTCTTGAAGATTGATATCTCACGGTATCCATTCTTCTCATTACATGTAGGCTCGCCATTTGCGACAGATATAATCTTGTCTACAAACTTCTGCAACAATGTAGGCATGTCCACTCCTTCTATTAATTCTCCGGCATTGAAGTCTATCCAGTTGGACTTGTTATTGTAAAGATTGGTGTTTGTTGATATCTTCATTGTTGGGATAAAAGTACCAAATGGTGTTCCTCTACCTGTTGTGAACAATACAATCTGGCATCCTGATGACGCAAGAGCTGTTGAAGCAACCAGGTCATTGCCTGGAGCAGAAAGAAGATTGAGGCCTTTCACTTGAAGACGCTCACCATAACCTAACACACCACTTACTGGAGCACGGCCACATTTCTGTGTACAGCCAAGTGCTTTGTCCTCGAGTGTAGATATTCCACCTGCCTTATTTCCAGGTGAAGGATTCTCACCTACAGGCTCTCCATGGCTAAGGAAGTATTCCTTAAAGTCATTTACGAGTTTTACTGTCTTGTCAAACAGCTCAGGAGTCTCGCATCTGTTCATGAGAATTGTCTCTGCGCCAAACATTTCTGGTACCTCTGTAAGTATTGATGTACCACCTTGTGCAACAATGAAGTCTGAAAGCTCACCAACAAGAGGGTTGGCTGTGATTCCGCTGAAACCATCGCTACCACCACACTTCAGACCAACACGAAGCTCACTGAGAGGACATTCTGTACGTTTGTCTTCCTTGGCAATGGCATAGAGTTCGCGGAGAATTTTCATTCCTTCCTCAACTTCATTGCCCTTAACATCCTGAGCCACCATAAAGCGGATTCTTTCTTTGTCATAGTCTCCTAGCATCTTCTCAAAATCTGCAGGCTGATTGTTCTCACATCCAAGACCTACAACAAGAACAGCTCCTGCATTAGGATGAAGAACAATGTCTCTCAAAACCTTGCGGGTGTTCTCATGATCTTCACTTAATTGTGAGCATCCGTAATTGTGATGCCATGCGTGAACTGCATCTATTCCTTCCAGTCCTGTTTCTTTCTCTAATTGAGATGACAACTTCTCTGCTATGCCGTTTACACAACCAACAGTTGGCACAACCCACACTTCATTACGTATACCAACCTCTCCGTTCTTACGGACATATCCATTGAATGTTCTGTTTACCTTCTCTATATTAAGTTTCTCGTTTACAGGTTCATATTTATAAGAAAGAGTTCCCTCAAGATTAGTCTTCAGGTTGTTTTCGTTTATCCATTCACCAGCCTTCAAGTCTGATAAAGCATGGCCGATAGGGTAGCCATACTTAATGATGTCTGTGCCTTTGGGTGTGTCTTTAACAAGAATTTTATGTCCTGCAGGTGTGTCCTGTAGGACATGTATTTCCTCATTATCCACATTAATAATGGTGCCTTTTGAAATAGGGCTGAGACAAACAACCACTGAATCTGCAGGGTTGATTTTGATAAATGACGATTTATTCATAATATTTGTTTTAAGTTGTTATAACTGAGTTCTTCTGTAAAAATCAACATTCTCCCTTGATAATAACTCTATGGGCATATAGTTAACAGGTGGCACCTTCTCGTGCAGCACTATGGCTTTGAACAATGTGTCCACACAATAATACCCTTGCATGAATGCGTGCTGTGCAATCAAGAATGATATAGAGCCCTTGCGAAGACATTCTGCATTTTTCTCAACCATGTCATATCCCATGATTTGTATGTTCTTTCTGTTAGTTCTTAATATGAAATCACCTACAATATGAGCCTTTGAGCAGAATGTGATGCAGTTTTTAATTGTATTGTGCTTGCTGAAGAAATCCTCAAGTATAGAGTCATACTCGCTCTTGTCCTCGTCAAGTGGAAGATCAAGTTCATGAATCCTGATGTCAGGGAAATGTTCCTTCATGTAGTTTTTGAAACCTATCTCACGGTTGTGCTGCTGCTTACTGGCAGTCTTGCCGTCTTTCATCTGCTTCATCAGCATGATGTCCTTGTCTTTCGAGGCAATGAGCATGAGGATTTTTGCTGCAAAATATCCACTGCTGAGAGAGTCCTGTCCGTAGAAAGACAATGGATTGAGGTCCTGAATGTATGAGTCAAGCAGTACAAAAGGTATATTTTGGTTGTGCAATTCTTCCGCAAATTCCTTTGTCGCGTCAATATCTGCCGGGACTACAATAACCCCATTAGGCTCTTTTCTCAGACATTCATTACATGTCTCTCTGAATGTCTCGGTGTTATAGCGCTTGTAATATATGATTTCGGTGTTTATATTGAAATCCCTTAACTGATTACAAGCACGTGCTATACCTATTTCCACTTCTTTCCAATATGCCTCTGACTCATGTTTTGGCATGATGCAGTAGAATGTATACATTTTATTATGTGCTAATGCACTGGCATACATGTTTGGTTGGTAGTTAATCTCTCGTAGAATGTTCTCAACCCTTTCACGAGCCTCTTTTGAAACATTAGGACGGTTGTGCAACACTCTGTCTACTGTTCCAACTGAGACTCCAGCCTTTGCGGCTATATCTTTTATCCTTATTTTTTGAGACATTTTGTTCTCGTTTTTTTTTAAAAACAATACCTTTTTGTTTAACGATATGTTATATTTTGCAAAGGTAGCAATAAAAAATTAATTGTGCGAAAACACAATACTGTTTTTTGTATTTTGAGTTTTTTTGTTTGTTTTATTTGCTGAGTTACAAATAAAATGCTAATTTTGTATTCAGAATAAAATAACAATCAATTAATCTATAAATTCAAATTAACAAAAATGGCAAAAGTAGTAACATTAGGCGAAATTATGCTTCGTCTTTCTTCTCCAGGACAGAAGAGATTTGTACAGAGTGACACATTTGATGTCGTGTATGGTGGTGGTGAGGCTAATGTAGCTGTAAGTGCAGCAAATTATGGCCACGATGCTTATTTCGTAACCAAGTTGCCAAAGCATGAAATTGGTCAGTGTGCTGTAAACTCTCTGCGTAAATTTGGTGTTAATACTGATTTTATTGCACGTGGTGGTGACAGAGTTGGTATTTATTTCTTGGAAACAGGTGCAAGTATGCGTCCTTCAAAGGTTATTTATGACCGTGCAAACAGTTCTATAGCAGAGGCCAATCCTGAGGATTTTGACTTTGATGCTATTATGGAGGGTGCTGACTGGTTCCACTGGAGTGGTATTACACCTGCTATTAGCGACAAGGCTGCAGAGCTGACAAAACTTGCTTGTGAGGCTGCAAAGAGACATGGTGTTATAGTAAGTGTAGATCTTAACTTCCGCAAGAAGCTTTGGACATCAGAGAAGGCACAGAGTATCATGAAACCTTTGATGCAGTATGTTGATGTATGTATTGGTAATGAAGAGGATGCTGAGCTTTGTCTTGGTTTCAAACCAGATGCCGACGTTGAAGGTGGAAAGACAGATGCAGATGGATACTATGGCATTTTCAAGGGTATGATGGAGACATTCGGATTCAAGTATGTTGTTTCTACACTGCGTGAGTCTTTCTCTGCAACACACAATGGATGGAAGGCCCTTATTTATAATGGTGAGGAGTTCTATCAGAGCAAGCGTTATGATATCATGCCTATTATTGACCGTGTTGGTGGAGGTGACTCTTTCTCAGGTGGCTTGATTCATGGTCTGCTCACTTATCCTGACAATCAGGGCAAGGCTCTTGAGTTTGCTGTTGCTGCATCAGCATTGAAGCACACAATACCTGGTGACTTCAACATGGTTTCTAAGGAAGAGGTAGAGGCACTTGCTGGTGGTGATGCTTCTGGTAGAGTACAGAGATAAAAACAGAGTATTAACTATAAAATAAGAATGGATCTTTTTGAATAATAGGAGTTTGAATAGTTCCATTCTTATTTATTTAATTTTTTATATAATGGCAAAGTTTGACAAAATTGCTGTTTTGGAGAAGATGGGTAAGACAGGTATGGTTCCTGTTTTCTATCACAAAGATGTTGAGACGGCAAAGAATGTTGTGAAAGCTTGTTACGATGGTGGTGTAAGAGCTTTTGAGTTTACTAATCGTGGTGATTTTGCACATGAGGTTTTCGGTGAGTTGGTAAAGTATGCGGCAAAAGAGTGTCCGGAAATGGCACTTGGAGTAGGTTCTATTGTTGATCCTGCAACTGCTGCTCTTTATATTCAGCTTGGTGCTTGCTTCATTGTAGGTCCATTGTTTAACCCAGAGATAGCAAAGATCTGTAATCGTAGACTTATTGCATATACACCAGGTTGTGGTAGTGTATCAGAAGTAGGTGCTGCTCAGGAGGTTGGATGTGACTTGTGTAAGATATTCCCAGGCGATGTTTTAGGAACAAAACTTGTGAAAGGTCTGATGGCTCCAATGCCATGGTCTAAACTCATGGTAACAGGTGGTGTTTCTCCAGACGAGGACAATCTTGCATCTTGGGTTAATGCTGGTGTTTACTGTGTGGGTATGGGTTCTAAACTCTTCCCCAAAGAAGTTATTGCAGCAGAAAACTGGAAAGCTATTTCAGATAAGTGTGCAGAAGCTTTAGGATATATTGCAAAGGCGCGCGGATAATATAATATATGCAAAAGGTCTTATTATGGCAATTGCCATAGTAGGCCTTTTGTTTTTTTCGGCTTGCTCAAATGTTGGAAACAGGGCAGTTGACGGGCTGAATGAGTATTCTTATGCATTTCATTATAAGAATCTTGACAGTACTGAATTTTATGCACAGAAAGCATACGGATTATCAGAAAGTTATGATAAGGGTAAGGCGGAGGCCTTGAATAATCTGGCATTTGTAGCAATTGCACGAATGGATTATGAAAAGGCGAATGTTTTACTGGACAGTATTATAGATAACACAGATAATCAGATAGAACTATTAATTGCGGAAGTGCAATATATGAGGTTGTGTCAAAGACAGTCTCAGAATAAAAACTTTTACGATTATAGAGAACAGGCTCTGGACAGGCTTGCCAGAATAGACGATGCAGTAACAGACTTAAACATGCATCAGCAAAAGCGTCTTATATATGCGAAGACAGAACTTGCAATTGTTACTTCGATATACTATTACTATATAGGTCTTGAAAACCAATCACGGGATGCCATACTTGCTATCAAGCCTGATGGCGAGATATTGAAGGATACATCTCAATATCTGAATTATCTTTATCAGATAGGAAGTGGAGGCATAATAAGCAACAAATCAGAGTCTGAGATTAAACAGGAGGAACTTGAGTATTTGCTGAAATGTTATCAACTGTCAGAAAAGTATGGTTATACATATTGGCTGGCTAACTCAATGCAGTCTATCAGTGAGCATATACAGACTTATGAGAAATCTTACGGATTGCTGACAAACAACAGATACGCCTTGGATATAGTCAACAAAGATGGTATGCCTGATTCTCTTCTTGCAGGAAATCTTGCACAGAATGCTTTGGAACTGTTTGTTGACTATGGTGATATCTATCAGATAGCAGGAGGATTCAGAACGTTGGCATCCTGTTATTGGCAGATTAAAGATTATTCCTCTGCTTTGACTTGCCTTGAGAGTTCTCTTGAAAATATTCTTATATTCCAGGCTCCCGATTTGGTTGCCAGCATAAGAGAACAATTGAGTATTGTATATGCCGCGATGAATAATAAAAAGGAAAGCGACTACAATAGAAACATCTATCTGGACTTACAAGATGAGACAAGACAAGACCGTGAGTTGGATGCAAGAGCAGAAAAACTGGAGGAATATTCAAGGGTTCAGAATATATTGATAATCTCCATTATTTGTATAATAGTTGTTGTATTAATCTTTATATTTACCTTTATATTTCTTAATAAAAAAAGAAGAAAGAATGATTCTTTTGAAACGCTTTCCCGGCCGTTGAAAGAATGGAAAGACCGTAATGTTCAGTATATTACAGATCTTAATGATGATATTGAACAAATGAACGAGGACAAGTCGTTGCTCCTCCTGCGGCTGAATGCAAATAAAAGATATAACATAGAGAATAAGGCTAAGATTTTTCTGGTAAACACAGTTTCACCTTTGATTGACCGAATAATTAACGAAGTGTCAAGACTATTGCGTGGTGATGAAAGTAATGAGATACGTTCGGATAGATATTCTTACGTCAAGGAACTGGCTGGAATAATTAACGAAAGTAATGATGTTCTGACTTATTGGATACAATTAAGACAAGGTGAGATAAATATGCATATTGAAAGTTTCCCTCTGTCTGATTTGTTCAAAATAGTGGAAAAGAGCAGGATGTCATTTTTGTTGAAGGATATACAATTGAAGATTGAGCCTTCAGATGCAATAGTAAAGGCAGATAAAGTTCTGACTCTTTTTATGATAAATACACTTGCGGATAATGCGAGAAAATTCACACCGAAAGGTGGTATTGTTAGTATTTACTCAAACGTTTCTGATGAATTTGTGGAGATATGTGTCGAAGACAGCGGTTGTGGCATTGACGAGGATAAGTTAAGGGATATCTTCAACCATAAAGTCAAAGAGGGGCATGGGTTTGGCTTGATGAATTGTCATGGCATCATTGAGAAATACAAAAAAACAAGCAGCATATTTAAGGTTTGTGAGATAAAAGCTGAGAGCAAGGTAGGGGAAGGAAGTCGTTTCAGTTTCAGGCTTCCTAAAGGTGTGATACGTACATTACGGTTAATATTAGTTATGATTTGTTTGTTACACTCACATGTTTCCTATTCAACTGCAGGAGTATCAAACAGATATGTAATAACCAAAGCAGGTGACAGAACAAAGCGTCATAATACCACAGAACAGTTGATTAATGAGGCAAGTCGTCACGCTGATTCAATATATTACTGCAATGTAAATGCATTGTTTGACAAGTCTATACAACATGCAGACTCTGCAATAGTGTGTCTTAATGCATATTACAAAATAAAATATCCAAATGGCAAGAATGTAATGTCCTTGCGGGATGACAACTTTAATGAGCCCGCAGAGATATCCTGGTTTTATGATAGTGTGAAAATTGATTATGACATAATTCTTGATATAAGGAATGAGATTGCTGTAGCAGCCCTGGCATTGCACGACTGGGATTTGTATGATTTCAATAATAATATTTACACAAGGCTTTTCAGAGAGATTTCCGCGGATAGTTCTTTGGCGGAATATTGCAGGATAATGAAGGAGTCTGAGATTAATAAGATTATTGCAATAATACTATTGACCTTGTTCTTTATAGTCATTCTCGTTGCTTACTATATTATTTATTACAGGCATGTTCTACACTATAGATATTGTGTGGAGAAAATCACAGATATCAATAAGATTCTTCTTGGAACAGATACCGATCAAAATAAATTAGAGCTGATAAATGAGTTTGACTCTAACAGGTTTCCAGATAATCTGCGGGAGGTAGTAGAACAGATTAAGGATACTTTGAGGCGTTCTGTTGATGAGATAGAGACCAAAATGAATGAATTAGACTCTCTGAATGATGAACTTAAACGCATAAAATACGAGAATGACAATATATATATATGTAATAATGTCATGGATAATTGTCTGAGTACGCTCAAACACGAGACAATGTATTATCCTTCAAAGATTCTGGCTTTGGCAGATGATAAGGATACCAAGTTGAATGTAATGAATGACCTTCTCATATATTACAAGGAACTATATACCATTCTTACGGCACAAACGGTGAGTCAGATGAGCAATATACGGAATACGCTCAGCCCAATATCTTTGAAGGCTGGTTTCAACTCCGACCTGAAAGTGAGTGCAGATCCTCTGATGTTTGACTATCTGTTTGAGATTCTAAGGAAATTCTCTGGAGGTGATATGAGTGTAAGTGTATCCTCCGATGATAATAATTATGTGAGATTTGATATCTCAATGCCAAATGTGAGCTTAACTTATGAGCAGTGTATGCATCTCTTCGCACCAGACATATCTAACATTCCACTGCTTATCTGCAGGCAGATTGTGCGTGAGAACAGTGAAGTCACCAACAAAAGTGGTTGCGGCATAACTGCAATCCCGCAGATTGAGGGCAGTGGTATAATAATGAGAGTTGTTCTTTCAAAAGGCAAGGATTAAGCACAAGTGTAAACATAAATAATATGGATAAATTTAAAGTTATAATCGTTGAGGATGTTCCATTGGAACTTAAAGGAACAGAAGGCATATTTCGTAATGACATACCAGAAGCTGAGATAATTGCTACCGCAGATAGTGAGATGGCATATTGGAAAGTCCTCAAACAACAGTTGCCGGATCTTGTACTCCTTGATTTGGGCTTGGGTGGCTCAACAACGATAGGAGTTGAACTGTGCAGACACACGAAGAGTTTGCATCCGAATATTAAAATACTTATATTCACAGGTGAGGTCCTGAACGAGAAGTTATGGGTTGATGTTTTGGATGCAGGTTGCGACGGTATAATATTGAAAACCGGAGAAATGCTTACAAGAGGTGATGTTTCAAGTGTCATGTCTGGAAAGAAAATGGTGTTCAACCAACCAATTCTTGAGAAGATTCTTCAAAGGTTTAAGAAAAGTATTAATAGCCAGCTAATGCGTCAAGAGGCTCTTGTTGACTACGAGATAGATGAATACGATGAAAGATTCCTGCGCCATTTGGCCCTTGGATATACTAAGGAGCAGATAACAAATCTGCGAGGTATGCCGTTTGGAGTAAAGAGTCTGGAAAAACGACAGAATGAACTGGTACAGAAACTGTTCCCAACGGGGAATGGTGGAATGGGCATTAATGCAACAAGACTTGTTATTCGTGCGGCGGAATTAAGAATAATTGATATAGACAACCTTGTTCCTGACGAGAATTAGGATAGTAAAAAGTAGTAAGATAATGAGATTTTTGTCACGTATTTCCTTGGCTTTTATCATCCTGAATGTATTGGTAATCCTGACATCGTGGATGATAAGTGCGGTTATGCCGGCTCTTGGTATTAATTCTTTACTTAGTTATGCAGGTATTCGCTGGTTTTTCGGATGTTTCTCTGATAATCTGTCCTCGGAGATATTGGTGTGGCTATTGCTCTTGGGTATTGGTGGCCAGGTGTTTATTTCAAGTAATATTATAAATGTTTTTAAGGGTATTAATCCTGTGGGATATAAACAACGTCTTGCAATTAGCGCATCTCTTGTTATTAGTGGTATTATCTTATTGTCTGTTTTCTTATTGGCATTAAAGCCTCATGCCATGCTGTTAAGTGTAACCGGGGATCTCTTTCCCAGTCCCTTTTCATATGCACTCATACCAATAGTCTCATTTTCATTATTATCAATAGGTGCTACTTACGGTCTTATTGCCGAAGTTTATACAGGGTTTCATGATATCTTCAAGTCTATGGTAAGAGGTGTAAACCATATAGCCCCAGTGATAGTTGCCTATATATTTACGGCTCAGTTTTATTATAGTGTGAAATACGTATTGTCTAATATACTATAAATGCAAGAAACATGTCTGATATTGAATTATATAAGGGAAAAGTGTTAGAGTCCATGTTGTCAATAAAGGACACTAATGGCATGAGTATTATTGATGAGAAAACAGCAAAGGAACTCCTAAAAGACCTTGGTGATGATACTTTAGAAGAGTGTATGTTATTCAATACCCCAGAAGAAGCCGCAGATTTTATAATAAACGATTGATGATTAGTTGTGGGGCATTCAGCTAAGAACTAATGTCTGGTTTGTCATTCCTTTGACAAAAAAACAGCTTCCTGCAAGTCGTTTCTTCAATTAATAACACATACTTTTGTCCATACTAACTTTGGTAAATCCTTTCGCTTTAAGTTACGAGCAATAAAAAAAGTCCCACTTGTTAATGGGACTTTTTTATTGGTTATTAGAGCTCTGTATTACTCACCTTTTTCCA
Source organism: Prevotella sp. (assembly GCA_017415455.1). Classification (GTDB taxonomy): domain Bacteria; phylum Bacteroidota; class Bacteroidia; order Bacteroidales; family Bacteroidaceae; genus Prevotella. Next base: position 17,568 of record JAFQGS010000129.1, on the reverse strand, counting down.
TTTTTGCCTTAAGCTCAGCAAGTGCATCCAAATCACCAAGTGTTGTGCTTGCTGCAACATTGTTAATTACAGGAGCATCGTCCTTCTTAACAGTCTTCTTGCGTGGAGCTTTCTTTGGCTCTTCTTTCACATCCTCGAATGTGCGGCTGTGAGAAAGGATGATACGCTTTGTCTCCTTAACAAACTCAATTACCTTGAAGCTGAGTTCCTCGCCAAGCTGTGCCTGTGAGCCGTCTTCCTTAACAAGATGCTTTGGAGTTGCAAAACCTTCACCACCTTCGTTCAATGCAATAACAGCACCCTTATCCATGATTTCTGTTATCTTACCTGTGTGAACAGTACCCTGTGTATAGAGTGACTCGTATGTATCCCATGGGTTGTCCTCAAGCTGCTTGTGGCCGAGTGACAGACGACGGTTCTCCTTGTCTATCTCAAGAACCAAAACGTCAATCTCTGCACCTACCTGTGTGAACTCTGAAGGATGCTTAACTTTCTTTGTCCAAGAGAGGTCTGAAATGTGGATAAGACCATCTACACCTTCCTCAAGCTCTACGAAGATACCGAAGTTTGTAAAGTTACGAACTTTAGCAACATGCTTGCTGCCTACAGGATACTTAACCTCGATTGTCTCCCATGGATCTTCCTTAAGCTGCTTGATACCGAGTGACATCTTACGCTCATCGCGGTCGAGTGTAAGGATTACTGCTTCAATCTCATCACCTACGTGCATGAACTCCTGAGCAGAACGCAAGTGCTGGCTCCAGCTCATTTCAGAAACGTGGATAAGACCCTCAACACCTGCTGCTATCTCAACGAATGCTCCGTAGTCAGCGATAACAACAACCTTACCCTTAACGTGATCACCAACCTTCAACTCTGCGTCAAGAGCATCCCATGGATGTGGAGTAAGCTGCTTCAAACCAAGAGCAATGCGCTTCTTCTCATCATCAAAGTCAATGATAACAACATTAATCTTCTGGTCAAGAGCAACAACCTCTGTAGGATCACTTACGCGGCCCCATGAAAGGTCTGTAATGTGAATGAGTCCGTCAACACCACCGAGGTCAACGAATACACCGTAAGATGTGATATTCTTAACAGTTCCTTCGAGAATCTGTCCTTTCTCAAGTTTGCTGATAATTTCTTTCTTCTGTGCCTCAAGTTCAGCCTCAATAAGAGCCTTGTGTGAAACAACAACGTTACGGAACTCCTGATTGATCTTAACAACTTTGAATTCCATAGTCTTTCCTACGAATACATCGTAGTCGCGGATTGGATGAACGTCAATCTGGCTTCCTGGCAAGAATGCCTCGATGCCAAATACATCAACAATCATACCACCCTTTGTGCGGCACTTAATGTAACCCTGGATAACTTCCTCGTTATCAAGTGCTGCGTTAACACGATCCCAGCTCTTGCTCAGACGTGCTTTCTTGTGTGAAAGAAGGAGCTGACCTTTCTTGTCTTCCTGGTTCTCTACATAAACCTCAACAACGTCACCAACCTTCAGGTCTGGATTGTAGCGGAATTCGCTTGCAGAGATGATACCATCGCTCTTGTAACCGATGTTTACGATTACTTCTTTCTTGTCAACAGAGATAACCTTACCATCAACAACCTGATGCTCGCTTACCTTGTTAAGAGTTTCGTCGTAAGCCTTAAGGAGTTCATCCTTGCTTACTTCCAAAGAACTGCCATTCTCAAATTCTTCCCAATTGAAGTCCTCAAGTGGCTGTACATTTTTAAAGTTAGACATAAATTTAATAAATTAAAAAATTAATAACGTTAGACTTTATGTTAATACATAATGTTTTAAACGGCTGCAAAGTTACAACTTTTACATGAGAACGATAAACTGAAATGCAAAAAACTTATTGATATGCATTAAGATAGCAAAAGTTTTAACAGTTATTTAACAATTTATGCTGTCAAATATAACTTTCCATATGATTATACTGCTTTCAGATATATGGCGACACGATGCTATATATGGTATATATTATATTGTGTGAACACTATTTAGGGCTGTTCTCCTGGTTCTCGTTTTGTATTATCTTTTTCTTTTTCCTGCTGCTGGAGAACAGTTCTTTCAAAGTGTTGAAATCTTTCTTTATTATCAGTCCGATACCTTGAGTGTTCAGTGATGATTTTGTGAAATATCTGTCATTTGTCTGATTATATACCTTTATTGCAAGATTCCCATTTGGATATAATAAATATCTCAGGTCAAAGTCTCCTATAAATGATGTTGTAGCATTCTCATTATCTCTGTATCCAAACTGTCCGTTGAATATAAGTCTGTTATTCAGCAGTCGTCCGGAAAGTATTCCCTCATACTCAGCATTATTAAAGCCCTCATCACCAGTACTGATATTTGCTCCGAAATTCCAGTTGTTGCTGTTTATCAGCGTTCCCAGTACGTTGTTCAGCTGTTGGCTCAGTGTGCCGCTAAGGAGGCTCTGCATAGCCAGACTTGTCTGACTGGGCTGTGTGCTGCTTTCTGCATTGTTGTCTGTATTCTGGTTATAGAATCGTCCTATGCTTAGCAGATATATAACTTGCTGGTTCAGTTCCTCTTCGCTGTTGATGAGCGATCTTACCATTTGTTTCGCATCGCTGTTAACGGTAGGCAGGTCGAAATCAAAATCAACATGTGGTGCCTGTGGTGTTCCGCTTATGTTCATCATGCAGTCGACGCGTACATTATTACTTGTAAAGCTGTTACCAATCTGCAGGTCCGAAAGTGAGACACCGTTCACGGTATAAAGTGCCTTCAGGTTAAGTGCCGCATGATATGGATTGCCTCCGAATACGATAAAGCTTCCTGGCTGGAACTTAAACTCCTTTTTCATGATATTCTGAATAGTAAGCTTGTAAGTTCCTGCTTCTATCTGGTATGTGCCATTCATGATGAAAGACCCTTTGTTGTAGAATGTGGCATTAATGCCGCCGGTTCCATTTAATGCAATATAGTCTCCTGTTGTTTTGTCCATGAGTACCCTCAGTGTGAAATCAGGATTGGCATTAATAACGAAGTTTATCTTAAGGTCAGATGCTGAAGGTAGCGCTGGCGTGCTGACCAATTTGTCAGTTATGATACTATCTGTTTGTGTACTGTCTGCTTTTTTCTCATTCCAGACGATAAACTGTTCGTTGTTGATAGCATCCGGACTTGCTGCGTTATATTCTATAAAAGAGTTTTTCTGAGGCGTTATGTTTATGTCAAACTCTATACTTCCACGTTTTCCGGTTATTGTACACAACCCGGTTCCGAACACTGTTCCATAGAATGTGTTATTGCCATATTCCTTATGGTCATAACACAGGAAGTTGTCAGGCTCAACGGTAAGGTCGAATGTCAGACGGCCAAGGTTTTTGTGATGAAGCGCTCCATTTACTACAGCCTTGTTTCCATATATGTCTTTTATTATGCTGTTGTTAAATATAATTTCGTTTGGAACTAACTTTACGTACACGTTGTCGAGTGCATATGTCGTGCGTAGAGGTGTTATGTCTATTGTTCCATCTACATTAAGGTCTCCAACAAGATTTACGGCACTTAAATCTCCGATTACGCGTGCATTGCCGTTTGTGAAGGCTTTTATGTTACTCATAAAACTTCCACAGAATCCTTCAACAAATTCAATATTTGTGTTGTTTGCGTTAATGCCTAAGTCTATGTAGTTCCTTTTGGGAGATATGTATCCGTTAATCAGAGTGAAGGCTTTTTCGTTTTCAAAAGCCACTGCGTCTATGTCTATCTGCTCCAAATCCTTGTTCCAGCATACATCTGCATTCAGCGTACCCATACTGCCGTCTTGGAATTTAAATTCCTCCACCTTTAGGGATGCGTTCATGTCTGGATTGTTGAATGCGGATTTGATGTATGCTTGTCCTGATGCCAAACCTCCGAATCTGACTGAATGAAAGTCAACGAGGTTGAGAATGTAGCTTACATCTACGTTGTGTAAGTCAAGCACTATTGAGTCATTACTGCTTTTTGTCGCTAATCCAGACATCTTTATATATTGGTCTTCGTGCTCTATAGCAAGGTGGTCGATGATTACGTGATCCTTCTGGTACACGATGCCCGATGGTTTGATATGCCACTCTGTGTTGTTCATCATCATCACCGATGGATGTATGTTTATATGGGCTACGTGCTCTCCTGTCTCGTTTCTCAGGAAATTAGTCTCTGCATATAGTGTCCCGCTTATAGGCTTCTCTTGATTGACATCTATGTCAAATAAGCTCAGCAGTTTGTCATCCACGGCATCAGCCTTCGCCTTCAACAGAAGGTTACCTCCGTTTTTCTGAATCTTATTGATTGTCGCATAGGCTTGCAACGTGTCATTGGGAGTCCGGATATAAGCATTAATGTCCTTATATTCGCTGCCGTTATATTTGATATATGGCAGATTGCAAGAAAGCGAAATTGTCTTCTTGCTATCATCTACAGAGCCTCTCATGGTCAATGGAGAAGATATTTCCGCCGGTATTCCGAATATGGATTTCAACCATTCTGTGTCTTTTATCTCTGCATTCAGCCTGAATCTGTTCTGTTTTTTTGAGGCTTTGGAAGTGCTCTTGTCCGTAAATGAAAGGCGGCTGTTTATGATATCCATAATACTGCTGCCTATTGTCTTGTAATTGTAGTTGCCGCATATCTCCACATGACCAAAGTCGCTGTCAAGCAATATTGTCGTATCGTTGGAATTAATGCTCAGTTTGTTTAGTGAGTAATTATTGTCGCTGCCTATTAGGGTATAGTTGTCCACCTTGACCCATCCTTTTGGCATGCCTGTGTGGTTCATGTCAATATCTGCAGAGATGCTGCCTCTCATGTCAGAATCTCCCCAGCGGTCTGTTATGTTTAACGCCCTCAGGTTGATATTGTCGCATGTCGCGTTGATTTTAATATGTCTCAGCATCTTGTCTGATATAGCGCTGCCATTTGCAGATATCATACACTGAGGGTCTTCTGAGTCTATCTCAAAGTCATATTGGTTGTTTAGTGCCTTTACGGTGAAGTCAACATCTTTGTAATTATAGTTGTTGAATGTGAAGTTTGTTATTTCACCTTTGACAATACCTGTAAGAGAACTGTGGGCTTTTTGTCCGCTAATGCTTAAATCAGCAGTCAACTTTCCGAATCTCTCGTCAGACAATATCTGATTTAAGTCTATCTCTTCGGCGGTTATGTCTGCCGTCAGATGGTCGTTATATAGATTGCTTTTGAATTTCGCCGCTCCTGCCTGTGTGACGAGGTTGCCCTGTGCTGTCAAATCCTTGTTGTCTCCCGCGGCGTCCAATGTAAGTTTTATCTCACCTGTCTTGCTTATTTTACTGACAATATCCTCATCTACATGAAATGCCGTGAGAATGTCCTCATAGAAGTCTGTACGGGCTTTAAGGGTAAGATTCTCCACTCCCCATGTGCTATTCCTTTCTTGCCAGTCGCGTATGCTTATTCCTGTGTTTAACACGAAACTGCCATCGGGCGTGTTTGCCTTGAATGATGGAATAAAAACAGTCTTTTCATTGCCCTGTATTCTAAGATTGATGTTTATTGTGTTATCTACCGATTTCAGTTCATTACTTAGAAATGCCAGGTCTTGCGCATGTACAACAGCATTTATATTGTTATTGTAAATGTTTACTATTTTCCGGTTATTGCCCTTATTGTCAGAGTGATATGACAAATATATAGAGTCTGTGTAAATGTAACTCTTCGGCAGTTCTATCTTGAGGTCTTTTATATATGAGTGCTTCTTGTCGTGATGCAGGAAAAGCGTCAGGTTTCTTAGGTCAACGCCCGATTTCTCTTTACATGCAAAGGATTTGATGTTTATATCTGTCTCGCCGTTGCTCTTTATGTTGAGAGCGATATTGCTGCTGATGTCTTTTATCTCAATATGGTTAGGATTAATTACGTTGGAAACAGGGTGGGAGTGTACGTCATATTTTATTGCCCCATGCCTTATCACTAACGACTTGATATTTATGTCAGTACCGGCTTTGCTGTCATCCTTGCTTCTTAACGAGTCAATAAGAAACTGAAAATTTGGTTTTGACATCTCGTCTGCCTTGTATAGATTGGCACGCAAGCCGAATATCTGTGCTGAACTGACATTCACTTTACCGCTTATTAAGTCATACAAGTCAAGTTTCACAGAGAATCGTGATGATTTAATCATCTCCGCGTTGTTCTTGTCTTTTATAACGATGTCGTCAACAATCAGGCGGTTCATGAATCCTAAGTTCACTTTCCCTATGGAAACATCGGCTCCAATCTTCTTTTCAATGGCATTTGCTGTTACGTTGCCTATGAACTTCTGTATAAATGGTACATGCGTAGATATGGCAAGAAAGATGTAGAATCCTAATATGGACCATATTGCGATGCTTATTATGTGTTTTAATTTCTTCATTAATAGTAGAACAGTATGATTGTTAAATCATAATACGCTACAAAATTACATTAAAAGTAAGAAAGACAGAGTATTCTTTGTTGAAAAAAAACATCAGAATAAATATTTTCTTGTCTTTGGGGCTTGTCTTGGTGGGAAACAACAAAAGTTGAGCATGTCAATTAAAATACAAAAGTATGCCATTTGGCACTCAAAAGTATGCCATTTAGCACTCAAAAGTATGCCATTTAGCACTCAAAAGTATGCCATTTACGAGTCGTAACCATATTGCTTTACGACTCTTATGAAATCCGTCTCTATCAAGGTATGATGGCGCGATACGCCTTCGGCTATTTATTACTACTCAAAAACTCAATTACGCCCGTAATCTCTTTCTCGAAGTTTGGAGTGAGAATATCCTTACCTGTATTTGTCTTTATATCATCTATACTCCAGTATTTCCCTTCAGACACTTCTGCATAGTCGGGAGTTATGATACCGTCATATATAGTGTAGAATACATTTATGTACTCATACTCGCGATCACTCTCAAACAAATATGAGTAGAGGAATACAGGTGAGAAGTCTGTAATTCCCAATTCCTCATACGCCTCACGCCTTAAAGCATCCAGAATACTCTCGTTGTAGCTGATATGTCCGCCAACAGACGTATCCCATTTGCCTGGCTGTATCAGTTTATTCTCTGAACGTTTCTGCAGATAAATGTCACCGGCTGTATTGAACACATGCAGATGTACGACCGGATGAAGTGTTTTTGTCCCGTTGTGAGCCTTGCTGCGACTGATTTTTCCTATTGTTTTGCCCGATTCGTCAACAACAGGCAGCAACTCGTTTCCGTTATCCTCCATTATAAGACTGTTGAAAATAAGTTCTTTTTATTTCGTTGACTATATAAAAAGCCATGGATTTCAGTATGTTTTCTCATGCCATGATTGCAACAGGGGCTATATCCTGAATATTCCGAAGACGGCACTTCCGCTTCCGCTCATTGCTGCATAAACAGCCCCGTCGTTATACAGAGACTCCTTTATCTTCCCGATTTCTGGATAAAGAGCAAAGATGCTTTGCTCAAAATCATTTGTAAGCTCTGTCCGCCATGTCTCTATTGGCTGCTGAACAATATCCTTGCAGCATTTCTCCGGCTTGTGAGGTGTGATTTTCGAGAAGGCCTCCTTTGTGCTTACGGCAATATCCGGCTTTACTACAACAATCTCATAATTGTCAAGACTTACGTTTACAGGTTCTAATATCTCCCCGATGCCTGTTGCGAATGAAGGCTGGGGATCTATGAAAAACGCACAATCCGCTCCCAGAGTGGCAGCCATAGAGCGCATATCGTCATTGGAGATATTAAGGTTGAACCTGTCATTCAGAAGCCTGAATGTTGCAGCACAGTCGGAAGAACCGCCGCCCATTCCAGCCTGAGTGGGAATTCTTTTATCCAATGTAATTCTTACGCGTGGCAGGCTGTATTTGCTGTCAAGCATATTATATGCTTTAACAATCAGATTGTCCTGACTGTTGCCCGCAATCTCTAATCCATTGATTGTTATTTCGCACTTGTGCACCTGACATTCCGGTATGTCTGTGTCTATCGTCAGGGTGTCTTTAATCTTATATACCGGATAGAAAACTGTTTCAAGGTTGTGATAGCCGTCGGCTCTCTTGCTCACAATATTAAGACCAAGATTTATTTTTGCGTATGCTTCTATTGTATTACTCATTATTCTTTACATTATATTGCAAAATTAAGCAAAAATAATAAGAAATCAGACATCTTGTTAATTGTTTTTTTGTACTTTTGCAATCCATGACCTTTTCCTGATTTTTATACATTATTATATACATATATGGCAGATAGAAAACCACATTCGGCTATTGACAGTTCTTATGCGCACCTGCAACCGCAGGCTCCCGAGATTGAAAGGGTAGTGCTTGGTGCCTTGATGATAGACAAGGACGCTTTTTCCGTAGTTAGTGAAATACTCAAGCCTGAGACTTTTTATGAGCCTCGTAATCAGAAAATATACAGCGCCATACAGAAACTGAGTATGGATGAGAACCCTGTTGACATCATGACTGTGATGGAGGAACTTAAAAGACAGGGAACCCTGGAGGAAGTTGGCGGACCAACGTATATTGTAGACCTAAGCTCACATGTGGCTTCTTCCGCTAATATAGAGTATCACTCACGAATTCTGGCACAGAAATATACCGCCCGCCAGCTTATATCTTTCGCAAGTGTTGTTGCGACAAAGGCATTTGACGAGACGGTTGATGTGGATGAGTTGATGCAGGATACGGAGAAGAATCTGTTTGAGTTGTCGCAGAAAAACATGAAGCAGGACTACTCTCACGTTGAGCCTGTTGTGAATGAGGCTATAAGGATATTACAGAAGGCGGCGGAGAACAAAGGAGAGCTGACTGGTATTCCTACCGGTTATGCTAAACTGGACGATATGACAGCAGGATGGCAGGCCAGCGACCTTGTGATTATTGCCGGAAGACCGGCGATGGGTAAGACATCGTTTGCTCTGTCATTAGCAAAAAATATTGCAGTTGACTATCAGCGCCCTATAGCATTCTTCTCATTGGAGATGAATAACGTACAGCTGGCAAACAGATTGATGTCAAATGTTTGTGAGATAGAGGGAAAGAAAATCCTTAACGGACAACTTGACGCCGAAGAATGGAAAAGGCTTGATGCAAATGTTGGCAGACTTGCTAACTCGCCGATTTATGTTGATGATACTCCTGCAATGTCTATATTTGAACTGAGAACCAAGGCACGTCGTCTTGTACGTGAAAAAAACGTACAGGTTATTATGATTGATTATCTTCAGCTTATGAATGCTAATGGGGCCCGTTTCGGAAGCCGACAGGAGGAGGTATCAACTATAAGCCGCTCGCTCAAGGGACTTGCCAAGGAGTTGAATATTCCAATCCTTGCACTCTCACAGCTTAACCGTACCGTAGAGGGACGAGATGGTCTTGAAGGCAAGCGTCCGCAGTTGAGCGATCTTCGTGAGTCCGGAGCTATTGAGCAGGATGCCGATATGGTTCTCTTTGTGCATCGACCTGAATATTACAGGATATTTGAAGACGAGAAAGGCAACGACTTAAGAGGAAAGGCGCAAATCATCATAGCAAAACACAGAAAGGGAGGTACTGGAGACGTGCTACTTGAATTCAAGGGCGAATATACAAGTTTCAGAAATCCTACGGCAAGCACCTACGTTCCCGTTTCTCCAACCGGCGATATAGTGGTTTCAAGGATGAACAGTATTCAAGATGGTGCCATTCCGCCGCCATTACCAGAAGGTGATATACCGCCTTTTTAAATGATTTGAGTTTAAAAATATTACATTTTGTAATTTTTATTGCGAAATATATTATAAATTATTTGTGTAATTCCTATAAAGTAGTTAACTTTGCACTCAGAAAAAAAGAATTGACATGACAAATATTATTAACATATCACTAATTTCTATTCTACTACTAAAGACAAGTGGAAGTGGAAGGGTGTGTGTATGATAATATAACGAATAAAGAATAAGACCTTTCTCACTTCAAAGTGTGAAAGGTTTTTTTATTATTAAGGTAAAAAAATAATTAATTATTATGAGCGATAGATTATATGTTTTTGACACGACATTGAGAGATGGCGAGCAAGTGCCAGGATGTCAGTTGAACACCGTTGAAAAAATTCAGGTGGCAAAGCAGCTTGAGAAGCTTGGAGTGGATGTTATTGAAGCAGGATTCCCTATTTCAAGTCCTGGAGATTTCAATTCGGTTATTGAGATTTCAAAGGCTGTCACATGGCCTACTATCTGTGCGTTGACACGTGCGGTTGAGAAAGATATAGACGTGGCTGCTGAGTCGCTGAAATATGCCAAGCATAAAAGAATTCATACAGGTATCGGTACCAGTGACAGTCACATCAAATATAAATTCAATTCCAACAGGGAAGAGATAATAGAGCGTGCTGTTGCCGCAGTAAAATACGCAAAGAAATATGTAGAGGATGTTGAATTCTATACAGAGGATGCCGGACGTACTGATTGTGAATACTTGGCAAGAGTTGTAGAGGCTGTGATTAAGGCTGGAGCCACAGTGGTAAATATTCCAGACACAACAGGTTATTGCCTACCATCTGAGTATGGAGCAAAGATAAAATATCTCATGGAGCATGTTGATGGAATTCACAAAGCAATCATATCAACACACTGCCATAATGACCTCGGTATGGCTACGGCAAATACTTTCAGCGGAGTGCAGAATGGTGCAAGGCAGGTTGAGGTGACAATCAACGGTATTGGCGAGAGGGCCGGAAATACTTCACTTGAGGAAATAGCAATGATACTGAAATGCCATAAGTATCTGGATATTGACACTAACATCAACACATCAAAGATATATCCTACAAGCAGGATGGTCAGCAGCCTTATGAACATGCCAGTTCAGGCAAACAAGGCAATCGTGGGGCGAAACGCTTTTGCTCATTCAAGCGGAATACATCAGGATGGTGTATTGAAGAACGTGGATACTTATGAAATCATGGACCCTAAAGATGTGGGACTTGACGACAACTCAATAGTTCTGACAGCAAGAAGCGGAAGAGCTGCGTTGAAATACAGACTGAGTGTTCTGGGTGTAAATATAGATAATGAGGAGAAACTTGATAATATATATCAGAAGTTCCTTAAGCTTGCCGATCAGAAAAAGGAAGTTAACGACGATGATGTTCTTATGCTGGCCGGAGCTGATACGGCAGAGGGCAGGGCTGTCAAGCTTGACTATCTGCAAGTTACAACTGGTATGGGAGTAAAGAGTGTGGCAAGTATCGGACTTGATATCTCCGGACAGAAGTTTGAGGAATCATCTACAGGTAACGGACCGGTAGATGCTGCTATCAAAGCCCTGAAGAAAATCATTCAGAAACAAATGTCTCTCAAAGAATTCACCATACAGGCCATAAGCAAAGGCTCCGACGATGTGGGTAAAGTTCACATGCAGGTAGAGTATAATGGCAATGTATATTATGGCTTTGGTGCTAACACAGATATTGTAACAGCATCTATAGAGGCATATATTGACTGTATAAACAAATTTAAAAATTAAATAAGCAATGAACACGCTTTTTGATAAAATATGGGACAAGCATGTTGTGCAGATAGTAGAAGTCGGACCTACACAACTTTATATTGATCGTTTATATTGTCATGAGGTGACATCACCTCAGGCTTTTGAGGGAATGAGACAAAGAGGACTTAAGTGTTTCCGCCCTCAGAATATATTCTGTATGCCTGACCATAATACCCCAACGCATGATCAGGACAAGCCTATCGAGGACCCTGTTTCAAGAACACAGGTTGACACCTTGGCTAAGAATGCAAAAGACTTTGGTCTTACTCATTATGGAATGATGGACAAGAGTAATGGTATCATACATGTTGTCGGACCAGAGAAAGGACTCTCGTTGCCGGGAATGACAATTGTTTGCGGAGACTCACATACTTCCACTCATGGTGCAATGGGTGCTGTGGCATTTGGTATCGGAACTTCAGAGGTAGAGATGGTAATGGCGTCTCAGTGCATTCTGCAGCAGAAACCTAAGTCAATGAGAATAAATATTAACGGTAAGCTTTCAAAAGGTGTAACCGCCAAAGATGTGGCATTATATTTGATGTCTAAACTGACAACATCCGGAGCCACAGGATATTTTATAGAGTATGCCGGAGACACAGTTGAGTCACTTTCGATGGAAGGACGCCTTACTCTCTGTAACCTGTCTATAGAAATGGGCGCACGAGGAGGATTCGTGGCTCCAGACGAAGTGACATTCCAATATATTAAAGGCAGGGAGTTTGCTCCTAAGGGAGAAGATTGGGATAAGGCTGTAGAATATTGGAAAACCTTGAAGAGTGGTGATGATGCTGTATTTGACAAGGAACTGAATTTCAATGCTTCTGATATTGAGCCACGCATTACCTACGGAACAAATCCGGGAATGGGTATCGGAATTACAGAAAACATACCGTCGTTGGATAGCATCGACGAAGCGGGAAGGGCTTCGTTTGTTAAATCTCTGAACTATATGGGCTTTGAACCGGGACAGAGCGTAATTGGTCATAAGGTTGATTATGTGTTCCTCGGAGCTTGTACAAATGGCAGAATAGAAGATTTCCGTGCTTTTGCTTCATTAGTAAAGGGACATAAGAAGTCTGAAGACATTATCGCCTGGCTTGTACCAGGTTCATGGGCTGTAGATAAGCAGATAAGAGAAGAGGGAATAGACAAGATTCTTGCTGAAGCTGGATTTGAGATTCGCCAGCCAGGATGCTCCGCTTGTCTTGCGATGAATGATGATAAGGTTCCTGCCGGAAAGTATGCGGTGTCAACAAGTAATAGAAACTTCGAGGGAAGACAGGGTCCAGGCTCACGCACTATTCTATGCAGTCCGCTTGTAGCTGCGGCAGCTGCCATCACAGGTGTTATTACAGACCCGAGAACGTTAATGTAATTAAGCAAACAATTATTATCAGTAGTTTAGTGAAATGAAACAAAAATTTAATATAATAACAAGTAGTTGCATACCTCTGCCATTAGAGAATGTTGACACCGACCAGATTATTCCTGCGCGTTTCCTGAAGGCAACAGACAAGAAAGGATTTGGTGAGAATCTTTTTAGAGATTGGCGTTATAATAAAGATGGCTCATTGAAGAAGGATTTCGTTTTGAATGACCCTACTTATAGCGGTGTGATACTTGTTGCAGGTAAGAATTTCGGCTCTGGTTCAAGTCGCGAGCATGCTGCATGGGCAATAGCTGACTATGGTTTCCGAGTTGTAATAAGCAGTTTCTTTGCTGACATCCACAAAAACAATGAATTGAATAATTTTGTTTTACCTGTGGTTGTGAGTGAGGATTTCCTTTCTGAGCTTTTTAAGACTATTGAGAACGACCCGAAATCGGAAGTTGAAGTAAATCTTCCCGAGCAGACTGTAACAAACAAGGTTACAGGTAGATGTGAGAAGTTTGAGATTAACGCTTATAAAAAACATTGTCTTATAAACGGACTTGATGATATAGATTATCTTCTTGAGAATAAGGACAAGATAGAAGAATGGGAAAAGTCAAACAAATAAATCCCAACAGCATGATTAATCCTTACGTGGAGATAATGGACTGCACGTTAAGGGATGGAGAGCAGACGAGCGGAGTGTCTTTTCTTCCACATGAGAAGTTGATGATAGCCAGGATGCTACTTAAGGACGTCAACGTAGATCGTATTGAGGTTGCATCTGCGAGGGTGTCAGAAGGGGAAAAGGAGGCCGTAAAGATGATTTGTCGCTACGCACGGCAAGTTGACATGCTGAACAAGGTTGAAGTATTGGGCTTTGTTGACGGCAACCTAAGTGTTGACTGGATATATGATTGTGGTGGAAGGGTTATTAATCTTCTTGCCAAAGGCTCTTATAAGCATTGCACCCAACAGTTGTTCAAGACTCCGGAAGAGCATATCTCAGATATTAAGAATGTGGTGAGTTATGCCTCTGGTAAGGGGATGACAATAAACCTGTATCTTGAGGATTGGAGTAACGGCATGAAGGATTCTCCTGAGTATGTAACACAATTGTTGGAGTCGCTGACGGAAACTCCGATAAAGAGATTCATGCTTCCTGATACACTTGGAGTTCTTAATCCGCTTCAGGTCATTAAGTATATGCGTAAGATGCGTGAGCGTTTCCCAGACACTCATTTCGACTTTCATGCTCATAACGATTATGATTTGTCCGTAAGTAATTCACTTGCGGCTGTTCTTTCGGGGGCTAAAGGTCTGCATGTTACGGTGAACGGTTTAGGTGAGAGATGCGGTAACGCTCCTCTTGCCAGTGTTCAGGTTATCCTGAAAGACCAGTTTAACGCGCATACATCAATAAATGAAGATAAGCTTAATGAGATTAGCAGTCTTGTTGTTGGCTATTCAGGGATTCCTGTCGCACCCAATCAGCCTATTGTAGGCGAGAATGTTTTTACTCAGGTTGCCGGAGTGCATGCTGATGGCGACAGCAAGGCAAACTTATATGCCAATGCTCTTGCGCCAGAACGTTTCGGAAGAAAAAGGGAGTATGCGCTTGGAAAGAACAGCGGAAAGGCAAATATAGACAAAAATCTTCAGGAGCTGGGATTGGAACTTACGCCAGAGCAAACAAAGAAGGTTACAAAGCGCATAACAGAACTGGGTGACAGAAAGGAAATCATAACCAAGGATGATTTGCCGTTTATTGTCAGTGATGTTCTGAAGCATACCGTACCGGATGATAAGGTGCAGCTGGTAAGTTATATGGTGACATCTGCCTATGGTCTTAAGCCACTTGCAAGTCTTAAGATTATGATTAACGGTAATTCTTATGAAGGCTCTTCACACGGAAACGGACAGTATGATGCTTTTGTAAAGGCATTGAGGAATATCTATAAAGATAATCTCGGACGCAAATTTCCTGTACTTTCCAATTATGCTGTCACCATACCTCCTGGAGGACGGACAGACGCTCTTGTTCAGACCGTGATAACCTGGAATTATGAAGATAAAGTGTTCCGCACACGTGGTCTTGATGCCGACCAGACAGAAGCGGCCATCAAGGCAACAGTGAAGATGCTTAATATTATTGAGAACTGATAGAAACATTATTTATAAATATATTGACAGTAAATATTTTAATATAAACATATTATGGATTTTAAAATAGCAGTATTGGCCGGTGATGGCATTGGACCTGAGATTTCAGTCCAAGGAGTTAATGTTATGACTGCAGTATGTGAGAAGTTTGGTCATAAAGTGGATTATGAATACGCATTGTGTGGTGCACATGCCATTGATGAGGTTGGCGATCCGTTCCCAGAGGAAACCTATCAGATATGCAAAAATGCCGATGCGGTATTGTTCTCATGTGTAGGTGATCCTAAATTTGATAATGATCCTACGGCTAAAGTTCGTCCGGAACAGGGTCTACTTGCTATGCGCAAGAAGTTAGGCTTATTCGCAAATATACGTCCTGTTCAGACATTCAAATGCCTTCTTCATAAGTCTCCATTGAGAGCTGAGCTTGTAGAGAATGCTGACTTCATCTGCATTCGTGAGCTTACAGGTGGCATGTACTTCGGAGAAAAGTATCAGGACAACGATAAAGCCTATGATACAAATATGTACACACGTCCGGAGATAGAGCGTATTCTTAAGGTTGCGTTTGAGTATGCCATGAAGCGTCGTAAGCATCTCACCGTAGTAGATAAGGCAAATGTTCTTGCGTCATCTCGTCTTTGGCGTCAGATTGCTCAGGAGATGGCTCCATTGTATCCTGAGGTGACAACAGACTTTATGTATGTGGACAATGCGGCAATGAGAATGTTGCAGGAACCGGCTTTCTTTGATGTGATGGTGACAGAGAACACTTTCGGTGATATTCTTACAGACGAAGGTTCTGTTGTAAGTGGTTCTATGGGACTTCTGCCTTCTGCGTCAACAGGCGAAAGCACACCTGTGTTTGAGCCTATTCATGGTTCATGGCCACAGGCAAAAGGTTTGAACATAGCAAACCCTCTCGCACAGATACTTTCTGTGGCGATGCTGTTTGAATACTTCGGTCTGAAGGAAGAGGGAGCATTGATACGAACAGCTGTTGACGCGTCTCTTGATGCTAATGTGCGTACACCTGAGATTCAGGTTGGTGAAGGAAAATACGGAACAAAGGAAGTAGGAGAGTGGATTGTGGATTATATAAGAAAGGCATAATCCGCCGGGTTATACTTTCGCTCATATTGTTTACATTTCTTAATGTAGCAAGTGCAAGAAATGCTGACGGAAATTTATCCGACAGCATTTCTCGTTTGTCACGTCAGATAGAGCAGTATCCTGATTCTATCAAGCTGAGAATAGACAAGGCTTCACTGAATATTTTTCTTGAACAGTGGAGATATGCACGTAATGAGTGTAATGAGATACTGAAGAGAGACGGCAACAATCCTGTTGCGCTTTTCTATCGTGCCTACGCACATGATAAGTTGGGGATGTTGAAGTTTGCACGTAAGGACTATGAGGCATTACTGACTATAGTGCCAGGCCACTTTGAGGCTCAACTTGCCTTAGCCATAGTTAATCAGAAAGACAGGCATTATACAGCAGCATTTGACATCCTGAATCGTCTGGTCGGCCAATATCCCACAAACCATATAATATATTCCGCACGGGCTTCGTTGGCTCGTGAGCGTGGGATGTATGATTTCGCACTTCTTGACATAACCGATGCCATTAAATTGTATCCAAAGGAAGGCAGCTATTATATAGAGCGTGCGGAACTTTATCTTCTGTGTGGCAATAAAGCCGCCGCCCGTAACGACCTTGACAAAGCCGTATCTCTTGGTATATCAAGAGGCACGTTGAAGTCATTGTACAGGAAGTGTAGATAAAAGTCATATACTTTTAATGCGTAAGTCATATACTTTTGATACGTAAGTCATATACTTTTGATACGTAAGTCATATACTTTTGATACGTAAGTCATATACTTTTGATGCGTAAGTCATATACTTTTCTATGTCCGCCAGGATAGGGGATAGGAACAATAAAGGGCAGGAATTCATCATCCTGCCCTTTATGCTATCATATAGAATATAATACTAATTTATGAGTTATATTCCTGCCAGCTCTTTATTTTCAGTTCATTAAGTTCTAAAGCACAGAATGCTTCAATAAAGGCTTTGGCTAAACGAACGTTTGTCATCAGAGGAATATTGTGGTCAATAGCACCTCTTCTTATCTTATATCCATTTGTAAGTTCACGTTTTGTGTGATTCTTCGGAACATTGATGATAAGGTCAAACTTGTGTTCTGCAATCATGTCGAGCACCTTGTTGTCGCCATCCTCATCCGGCCATGACACAGTGATTGCATTTACGCCATTCTCATTAAGGAATCTTGCAGTACCGGCGGTAGCATATACTTTGAAGTTGTTCTTTGCCAGCATACGTGCCGGTTCAAGCAGGTCGTATTTGCCTTTTGCACCACCTGAAGAAATAAGAACACTCTCCTTTGGTATGTTATATCCTGTAGCGATAAGTGCATTAAGAACAGCCT